>JAAYJV010000071.1 GCA_012522755.1 Candidatus Hydrogenedens sp. | reverse complement strand
CCCTATCACCTATCACCTATCACCTATTCCCTATCACCTATCACCTATCCCCTGCTTTTCAGGGCCAGAAGGCATTCAGCGTCTTCACCGTCTCATCCACAATCTGTTGGCCACCTGCAGGTGTCACAATATACCTTTCAGCACTGTAACCACCGCCTTGCACACCTTCTTCCGTAGGCAGATAGCCGCTCTGTCCATTGGCGAGCTGCACTGTAAAGGTCAGTAAGGCATTACTGCGCGCCTGAATCCGCAAGCTGTAATCCAGATAATACTCAAAGGGGAAGCTTGCCATGGCGACATCTCCCAATCGGAGCATATGAAATTCCGCGGGCTTCACGCTCTCCCCTCTCACGAAGGGTTCAGCAGGCGGTTCTTTCTCGGGGAGGTCCAACTGACGCACCACATGACGGAAGGGCACTTTATAGTCAATGTTGTCCTTCGCACCGGGCAGCACTTCTTCCACAGCCCGGGCAATGCGCTCAGCCACTTCCTGACGATGACTGATCCCCTTCCGCTCCAGCATGATCTGCTCCGCTTTCTTACGGAAAGTACGATGGGGCGAAATATCCCCGGCGGCCGCACACTGGGCCAGGACAAAGACCTCTTCGCCAAGCCGCTCTTTCAGTTCTATGCGTGTCTCATGCCAGAAGTCAGCGGAAAGCTGCATGAGCGATTCCGTCTCCTGTGAGGGACAGGGCAGATTCACGAGGACACCGCTCAGCTTCTCTTCAGGCGTCCAGAAAAAGAGCAGGGGCAGTCCGGGATCAGCACTGCCTTCAAAGCTCTTGAAATCGGCTCTCGCCGTATTGCCATACATGACAGTGGTACCATCAAAATATTGAATCCGTCGGTTGATTCCCACAACGGCACAACCCAGCGCCCAGCTCATGCCCGAAGAAGCACGGCTTTCCCAGGCCTGAACAGTCGCTTCCACGGCTTTGTCCACGAAAAAGGCGCCATATTCCGAAGCGGTCATCACTTCCGGATGGCCACTTGTATCGTAAACGCCTTCAATGGTTTTATCATTCAAAGCCGGGCCGTCATGGGTATGGGTGGCGCTGATGATTATCTTGCTCTCGTCCAGATCAGGGAGTTTTTCCTTCAAGGTCGCCTGAACACGGCGCACAATGGCATTCTCCACAAAGCAGAGATCACAGCTGATGATAATGGCCTGTTCTTTTTTCCCGACACCATTCACCGTTTCCAGTGCCAATGCCGTGAGTGTCAAGGGATCCAGCACACCTTCGGAAATGCGTGTATGATACTGACCCATGAGTGCCACAGGCTGCTCAGGCGTGATATCCACATGAGCCCAGCCGACGAGCAAAGCCTGCTTTTCTTCCGCCTCAGCCGCCAGCTTTTTCGCCGTCTCGTCAAACCACGCTTTGCCCGCTGCGATTTCGGGCATATTGTTTTCCCACTTGTCCTCATACTCCGCATTGAAGACCAGCGGCGTGATCCCTTCTTCAGCTAGCACACGGAGAGCTTCTTCCAACTCGCCGCAGCCCGTACCCCAGGGAACATCCTGACCGTCCTGTTCCGCCCGGTCCAGGTCTTTCATATGGACTGTCAACAGCCGATGCTTCAACAAACGGAACATATCGGCGGGCTTCAATCCCGAGCGGATCCAGTGTCCCGTATCACCACAGGCACCCATATAGGGGCTTCGTCCGGCACAGGCTTCCAGAATCACCTCGGGATGCCAGTACAGCGATTTCCCTTCAGGATGATTATGCAAGGCCACGGCAATATCAAATTCATGGCACAGGCCTTCAATCAGATCCAGATCACCGGGATCAGGTTCGGACACAATCACTTTCACACCCAGCGCTTTGGCAAACTCAAAGTTACGGCGACAGGCGGCTTCCTCACCGGGGAGCCGATGAATATAAATGGTCTTGAGCGCTACGCCCTTTTCTTCGAGCTTTTCACGGATCTTCGCGATGTCCTCCGGCGCCAGCGATGCATCCAGTTTCACATCGGAATCGGGCATGACAGACTGCCCTTCAAAGGCTTCGACCATAGGCAGACCCAATTCCGCGGTCTTGTCCACAGCCTCAAAAAAGCTGTACAAGCGGAAACTCCACGCGCCACCGCTCACACGCCATCCGAAAGGCTCATCAGCGTGAAGAGGGGAAGTCACAAGTCCCAGAAAGAGGAGCAGCACAAACAGTGTTTTCACAGAAAAGCGTGTCTTTTTCATAAGGACCATCCATTGTGCATGGCACGTTTCAGTTGGGCATTGGCACCGTCATTATCAACAAATTTTTCCGCAACAGAATCCCAGTTCAATGTCTCTTTCGTCCGTCCCGCCACATCCGCCAGCATCCCGAGAATAGAAGCTGTATGGGCCGAATCCACATGAGAAACCGGATCTTCACGCGTGGCGATGCATTCCAGGAAATTCCGGCCGTGATGGGTCGATTCCGTCAGTTTATCGTCTTCGTCTTTAAGCTTCACTTTCAGAAGAGAACGAGAGGATGCGGAGATGGATGGACGGGTCACATGAACCCAACCTTCATCACCGATGAACTTGCAGCCCCGCTTCAGCTTTCCGTCATCAGTGAAGATCATTTTAAAGCCGTCGGCATAACGAAATTCCGCCCGCCAGCTCAGTGAATTATCCGTAAAGCCTTCAGACCGCAACACCTCATCACATTCCAGTTCAAAAGACTCCGAGCCGATGCGGGGACAGCCCCAATTGGCGATGTCCAGATGGTGAACGCCCCAGTTGGTGATGAAACCGTTGCAATAGTCGAAGATGAGATACCAGTCCGGCCATTCCACCCTGCCAAAGTTATAGGGCTCCGGCGCAGCCGGTCCGCGCCACATCTCCCAGTCAAAGCCTTCAGGCACAGGCTGCTCGTCATAGGGCCCCTTGTATTTGGGCTGATAGTCGGGTCCTTCAACGCTTACCTCTACCGTATGGATATCACCGATGTAACCGTTTCGGACAAGCCTGCAAGCCTGTTGAAAACGTTCCACTGATCGCTGCCAGGTACCTGTCTGGAAAACACGCTTATGCTTGCGTGCAGCGTCGCGGATCGCCTTCGATTCTTCCACAGCCACGCCCAGCGGTTTCTCGCAATAGATGTCTTTTCCTGCTTCCGCCGCTGCCACAGCCATGAGGGCATGCCAATGGTCCTGCGATGCGATCATGACCGCATCGATATCATCACGGGCGATGACCTCGCGCCAGTCGCCATAGACAGCGCAATCCTTATTGCCATATTTACTATCCACAATATCCTTCGCCCGTTGCTGGCGATCAACATAGGTGTCACAGACAGCCAGAACACGGCAATTCTCCAGTCCCAGAAATTGCCGCATGTTGTCCACACCCATGCCTCCCACACCGATAAATCCCATTGTAATGGTATCCGACGGAGCCACCTCCGCTCCTTTACCGAACACGCAGGCCGGCACAATCTGCGGCAGGGCAAACCCGGCACCAAGAGCACAACTGCTCCCGAGAAACTGACGACGACTCAACTTGTTATTCATGACGACTCCTTTTGACCGGCCCCTGGCGGGACAGATTTCACATGTGCTGAGACAACCCTGTATCAGACAATACTTTCCGTAGCGGCATCCCAACGGACCTGACGCTTCTGCTTATAGGACTCCACGCTCATGAGCAGCGTGGCCACTTCCACAAAGGCCTCATCAATGTTACAGCGGGGATCAGCGCCCGTGCGGACACACTGCAGAAAATCTTCCATATGGGTCGGCCAGCTCTCGTGTTCAGCAGGATCAAAAACCTGCTCAGCCTTCAGATCACGGCCCATATGGGGATAGGGCGGCCCATCGGGATAGACATAAAAACGGTTCGCATCCTGGCCGATGCCGTTGAAGATCAGACGCCCCTCACGACCGATATACTCCGGCGGCTGTTCACGTGTCGAATTCATGCAGCCCTCAAAGATGAGGGTCGCATTTTCCTTCTCAAAGATATACTGGGCAAGCCAGGTATCAGGCACTTCCCGGCCATCATGAAAATAAGCATTATGGCCCGAACACATGCAACTGTCCGGAATCCCCCATCGCAACACGGACTGAACCTGATCCAGTTCATGGGACAGCAGGTCGCCCGCCTGGCCCGTGCCATATTCCCAATAGCAACGCCAGTGCCAGAAATGTTCCTCATTGAAATCAATGGATTTGGCTGAACCCAACCAGGCCTCCCAGTCCAGATCCTTCAAGACCTGTACGGGATCAGGGCGCTCATAAATATTGTAATAGCCATACCAGCGCCAGGGTGCCCGCTCCATGGTTCCATTGAAAAAACGACCCGTATGAATCAAGGTCACAGGCCCGATACCGCCTTCACGGATAAGCTGACCCGCCGCCTCACTGGAAGGATATTGACGACCCTGATGGCCCAGCTGAAACACGGTCCCCGCCGCCTTTACGGCCGCACGCATGCGCTTCGCCGCTTCCACGCTCATCGTCAGGCCCTTCTCACAATAAACAGCTTTACCCGCCGAAACGGCATCAAGAACCATTTTCTCATGCCAGTGATCAGGCGTGGCAATCACAACCGCTTCCACATCAGGATCATTCAGCAGATCATGGTAATTGGAATAGGCCTTCGCCTCAGGATTACGGGCAGCCTCCAGGCCGCGCTGCAAATGCGGCTTGTACACATCACAGACAGCCACCACTTTCGCGCTCTTCAGAGAACCCGTATGCTGCAGAAGATCCCAGCCACGTACCCCTGCGCCTATATGCCCCAGCCGCACAGGATCAGGAGCAGCCTTTACAGATGACAATATAGTCGGAGCGGACAGAGCCGCCGCCGTTGCCGCCAACATCCTTCGTCGCGTAATTCCTTTGTTTTCTTGCATGACTGAATCTCCCATGGCCGTCAGGGCTTGTAATTATCTGAACATATCATAAACTTCAACAGGATAACCGTCTTGTCCTGATACATCCATTTTGCAGTAAAAGGGAGCTTATGTCAAACAGTAAATCAGGATCCCTGTTCTGGGACCAGCTGAAAATGACTGAAAGCCACAGTTCCCACAGCCTTCCAGTCGTCATGTTCGTAGTCCCGATTCGCACGGATACACAAAAGGATTTCCGCCCGTCCCGAGGAATCAGCAGTAAATCCCGGAATACGAACATAGTGAATCCCGCCAATACCTTTGAAGTCACAGGAATACATCATTTCTCCGTTGCACCAGACAGTGACAACAAAGTCACCATCCTTCACTTTGGACATGACTTTCTGTGAGGTGCTTTCCAGCACTCCCCGGAGCATATAAGAAACACCGGGTTTAAGGGAAAACACACGCTGTGCTGCGGTCTGCATGTTTTCAACTGGCTCTTTTCCGAAGCGGAGTTGCAGACGCAAGTTGTTGTTTGAATACACGCGACCGGGAAGAGGAGCCCAATGTTTTTCTGGAGCGATTTGTATGGTTCCATCGGGTAATTGGAAGTCGCTGTAATATTCTTCCAGAGAGTGTTCTGTAGTCGTATGAACAGTCCACTCTTTCATATTGAGAAGTTTTTGCGATGAAAAGGCATAAGCGCCCATAACTCCCAGAAACCCGAAGCAAACAGAAGCGAGAACCACCACTATCCCCCAGGAGAGATGGGAATGTGAAGGTTTTTCTTTTTTCTCACGACCAAAAAAGTGTTCCAGTCCTTTGCCCAGAAAGAGAGGCAGAATGGGCCATACCGGATAACTGTAGCGCGCCTGTATCTCTCCAAAAACCAGGATCAGAGGGATCATGATGGCCACAAAAAGAATCGGTAAATAACTGTACAAGTCCCACAATCGATTTTTCAAGGCATAGCCCAGACCCAGTACGCACAGGCTCAGAAAGAGCAGCGTGAAAAGATCGGAAAGAAAATACAAACCACGTAGCGATTTATAATGGGGCGCAATGGGCGAGCTGGGTTTCAGATGCGAAAAATAAAAAGTGATATCCCTGCCCAGTGACAACAGTCCGTTTGTGCGGTTCATCCATTGCGGAATATAACGAAGATGATTATGCATATAGCTGGACAGGAACATATGGTTGTAATAGCGCTTCCAATAGGCTCTGGACTGTTCCGGTTGTGCCGAGTTTTCCACTGCCTTAAAATAGTTTTTCATGTTGTCCATAGCCGTATAACGGCCATCCCAATTATCGATGGAGGTATGGACAATTTTTACAGCGCCCACGGCAACGGTTCCCTTCAATCCCGTCGTGCGCAGCAGAATTTGTTCCGAAACGATATGAACACTCCAGGGAACGACCAGCACAAGCAAAAGAAAAACTCCTGTCCGGGAGAGGAAGTCTTTACGACGCACCTTATCCAGCAACTCAGGCAGCTGAGAGGCAACAACCGTCCCGCAAAAGGCTATGGTACCCAAAAGGATGAAGGGGCCATAACTGCGCTGCAAATCCACAGCCAGCCATAACACTCCCGCCACTACGGACAGAACAATCGGTATGAGAACTTGTTTCGTCTTCAAGCGGGCAACAACTTCATCGATGGCAAAAAAATATCCGAAGAGCAGAAACATGGCATTGAGATCGTGAGTCGGTACCGCACAACTCAAAATCAGTTCCGGCACGAAAAGAACAAACCAGATGCCCAGTTGAGCGGCCCTCTTCCCGAAGTGGCGCACAGCAATTCTATAGGCCATGAGAAAGGTCAGCAGCTGCATCACAACATTGGCCGTCTTGTACACAATGGGTTCCGGGCCGAAAAGCCAAACAAGAGGCGTCCAGATGACCACGGCACGGCGACAATAGGTAAGCTTCGCTAGACCATTGGCCGTCTGCGCCTGAGACAGCAGTTTCCCTGCCTTCACATTCTCCTGGGCAATAAGCCAGTAGGTTTCAAAATCGGAATAGGGTTTGCTGTCAATAAAATACAGAAAGAGAAAACGGAAGAGAAAAAAGAGGGGCAGGAAAAACAACAGACAAAACCAGAGATGAGAGATTTTTTTGCGGGCAAGAAGCAAGCTCCCCCCCGCCCATAAAAGGAAATAAGCCATGACCCAGGGAACAAACACCAGATGCTCAGCAAATCGTCGGGTCTGGGTCAGATATTGAAACCAGACCGCTGTGAAACCCAGACGCACCGTCATGGGAATAACAAGACAAAAGAAGATCAGCCCCTGAACACTCCAAAGAACAACATCACTCCAGCTGAAATGCTCCTTATTCTTCCAATAATAATACAGTGCATAAGCCAGAGCCGCCACAGCTGTACAGCTGATGAGGCTGTAGGCAAGCACCATTTCATTTCCCAAGATTCCCATACAAACAGGTGTCTTTCTATGCTGCGCAGCAGAGCAGGCCGGAAAGTCCTGTCCCGCTGAAACTCACGGCTGTCAGGAAAATTCTTTCACCGCTTCCATAACCCGGTGCTGGTCTTCCTCCGTCAGTCCCGTATAAAAAGGCAGACGCACCAGCCTGTCGCTCATCTCCTCTGTCACGGGACAATCCCCTTCTTTTCCACCCAGAGCTTTGCCCATAGTGGAGAGGTGGAGCGGAAGATAATGAAAAACGGCCAGAATCCTTTTTTCTTTCAGATAAGCAATGAACTCCTGCCGTTTATCCAGAGAAGGCATGAGCATATAAAACATGTGGTATGTCTGCTCACAGTGGGCTGGCACCTGAGGCAGCTTCACCTCAGAGGCCTCCGCCCAACCTTTCAATCCGCTCTTGTAGCCTTCCCAGATCCGGCGGCGACGTTCCTGAATTTCGTCCAGCGATTCCAGCTGGGCATAGAGAAAAGCAGCGAGCATATCAGAAGGCAGAAAACTGGAACCCAGATCCACCCAGCTGTATTTGTCCACTTGGCCCCGGAAAAAGCGGCTGCGATCCGTCCCCTTCTCTCTGATGATCTCAGCACGTTCCATGAGGCTCTCATCGTTGATAAGAAGGGCTCCGCCTTCGCCGGAAGTGAAATTCTTGGTCTCATGAAAGCTTTGCGTGGCTGTGGCACCGAAAGTTCCCAGATAGCGCCCCTTATATTTGCCTGCCAGGGCATGGGCATTATCTTCAATGAGAGGAATGTCATAACGCTTTGAAAGGGCCATGAGAGCATCCATCTCACACCCCACCCCGGCATAGTGAACCGCCACAATGGCTTTCGTTTTTTCTGTAATAAGCCCTTCCACCTGGCTCTCATCAATATTGAGGGTATCCTCCCGGATATCGGCAAAGACAGGACGGGCACCATGAAGCATGAAAGCGTTGATGCTGCTCACAAAAGTGAAGGAAGGAGCGATCACTTCATCCCCCGGGCCTATACGACAGAGGAGCGAACTCATTTCCAGAGCATCGGTGCAGGAAGTGGTGAGCAGTGCTTTCTTCACCTGAAAGCGCTCTTCAAAAAAAGCATGACATTTCTTCGTAAAGGGACCATCACCGGCAATATGTCCGTCCTCCATGGATGCCCGGATATAGTCCAGCTCCCGGCCGGTATAATAAGGGCGATTAAAAGGGATGGGCGATAAAGAGGAGGTCATGAATGCTCTCTTTCCTGTATCTCAGAAGAGTCAGGCAACTTACGACGAAGGACTCCATGATGTCTGTAAAAAGCACGGTTTCTTTCTTCAAGAAGCAAGGGTTTCAAAGCCTGGAAAATGGCGATGTTGGAGTTTGTATTACCTTCCACTACGGTAAAGCCGTCATTTTGCAGAATCGTATCCCAGGCAATGTACTTGACATAACTGAGTTTATTCGCCAGTGCCAGCACTTCTTCCCTGAACTCCGACCATCGGGGTATCTGCAATCCTACGATGGGAGCCTTTGTCTCATGATGGTGAGTCACTTTGACACGTTTCCCCTCTGCGATCCGGAAAGCATCGTAAATCACTCCAGTCTCCGGATCAATAACTCCACATACGCCTCCTTCCCCGTAAGCGTCCACCGGCTGTGATTTCGTTGTGCCGAAACGGTGGGCTGCGGCCGCAATAAAAGCCTCATTCGTTTCCGGATCAATCATGGTCAGTACCTTGATTGTATTGCCCGTATGAGCACAGACCTCATTGGAATAGTCAGCCTGTTCAATGAAGTCACAAATCATATATTGATCGAGGCTTTGAATCAGCGTTTCCAACTCTTCCGGTGTAATTGTTTCGCCACTCTTGTAATAATGGCCGTCACGGTATGAGAGGCTGAAAACACCCTGGCCCCTGCTGCCTACAAAGGCTTTGCATAAAAGAAGCTGTCCTTCTCTCAAGAGCTGCATGAGGGCGTCCGAAGAACAAAATTCCGGATAGCCCCGGTGAGGTCGGATCTTTCCTTTTTCCACATAGCCATAGACTGTTGCAGTTCTGGCCAGACCTTCCAGAAGATCGTTGAATACAAGCTTATTATTCATCACTTCAGTATAGCCTGTATTGATTCGAATGGCGCGGGCATACATTTCGTATTCTGTGAGAAAGAAAGGTCGACCAAAGGCCTCAAAATCATAATACACGGCTGAATCGGTACAGAATCCACGTCGCCACATGCGCAAGCGTTGCAGAAGCGAGACTTTAAATTTTGGGTTGCGTTCTCTGCCGTAATATCGCACCAGCCCGGAAAAAGTGAGAAGGCTCTTTTTCAGTTTCACTTGCCAATTTCCCTTCCATTATTTTTTGTCAGAATGTTCCGCTGATACTGGAGACTCTTCCTGGGAGATTTTTTTAATGGTGCCATGAGGATCAAAAAGAAACATGAAACCTACAAAGCCCAATATAACAGAAAGAATATAGCTGTATACAGAGAGGGCCGCTGCAGGTTCTGCTTCCACACCGTAAAAACCCAGAAAATAAATCAATGTGAGTTCACGGACTCCCGCACCGGAAATAGTGATGGGAACGGCTGTGATAATCCAGACCAGAGCCTGAATAGCACAGATATCAAAGAAGGAGATCTCTATTCCCAGATAGCGGGCAACGGTGTATTTCGTGACAAAGACTACGCCATGTATGGGCACACAGAGAAGGAGGGCAAAAAAGACCCGAAAATAGTATGTTCGAAAATAAGCCAGAGCACCCCGCCAGGTGTCCAGAAGACTGTTGAGGGCGACACCGGGCCTGCCCAGACGCCTGAAGATTTTTTCCAGAAGCGCCAGCAGCCTTGGTTGGGTAGAGATGAAAGTGGCTGTGGCGAAGCCCCCCAGCAATACGCCGAAATAGCGATAAAAGACCATGCGATCAGGAATTTTTGTGGCGAAGATCAGTGCCAGAGATCCCAGCATGATAATGGAAAAAAGACCGATATAACGATCAACGACAATAGCAATGAGATTGCTGACTCTGTTGCTTTTCACCGTCTTCATGGTCATGGCCGTCTTTACAAAGTCACCACCCAGCGCGCCGGGCATGATGAGATTGAAGGCATGGGCGATCATGAGAAATCGGAAATATTGCCATTGACTCAGCTGCTCCGTGGCATCGGGATTAACCAGTTGCCAGCGCAGTCCGTTGAGCCAGGTGCGGATGATGGCAATCACCAGGAGCAAGGCAAAAATATACCAGGGAATATCACCCACATGCTTCAGAACCAGTGCAAAATTCACCATCCTCAGGAGCAACGCCAGAGAGAGGATCAGTACGATAATCCGTACCCAGAAAAGCAGCTTTTTCCAGCCCTGCTTTTTACTCATAGTTCTTTATCCCGAATGATATATTGGGGCATTTGCTTGCCTTCTTTGAGGATACGAATCAGATATTCTCCTACAACGCCCATGGAAAAGAGGAGTACACCGAAATGAAAAAGACTGACCACAATGAGAGTCGTCCAGCCGGGCACGGAAATACCTACGAAGAAAAAACGGTACAAATAATAAATGCCCAGAAAGAAACTGAGCGTTGCACTGCAGAAGCCCAGCATACTCACGAGCTTGAGAGGTACAGCGGAGGTACTGATGATATTCGTGAAAAAATCTTTCACAAGCCGGAAAAAAGAATAGCCGCTCCGGCCATACTTCCGCTCTTCATGTACGACAGGCACATTGATGATATGACCGCTGAGTTCCACCAGAAGGCGTCCTATACGGGGTTTTTCCATACTGATTCGGGTCATTTCATCAATGATATAGCGGCGGATAAGGCGGAAGCTGGTCAGCTGCAGTTTTTTGTCCGTTTCCAATACGGTGGCGCTGAACCAGTGCATGGCCCGCGTGCCCTGTCGCCGAATCCAATTGTGTTGCTTTGATATATAAGCGCCGATAACCACATCACAGTCTTCCTGCTCATTCATGGCTTCAATGAGCTTGGGAATTTCAGTCGGAGGATGCTGCAAGTCATCGTCCATGGTCAGAATATAGTCGCCCCGGACGTGGGCAAAGCCGCACATGAGGGCATTGTGCTGCCCGAAATTGCGCGCGAGCCTGACGATTCTGATCCGCTCATCACCGGCGTGAAGCTCTTTCATCACCTTCCAGGAGGCATCGGGAGAACAGTCATCAACAAGAATCATCTCAACAGGCAAAGAGAGATCAGCGAAGACCTGCAACACTTCTTTGCACAGCACGGACAGAGAGCGTTCCGATCGATACACGGGAACGACAACAGAATAGAGGGGAGCATTTTCCCGGGTCATGAATCGGTCCTTTCTGAAGAAGGGGCATCCTCTGGGGAGCCTTGCAAATGCCGTACCAGATAGTCAGTGCTGAAAGGCTCCAGATTGCGTCCCTGAGAACGGGGATCGCTATTCATTTTCTCGCCGTAAAGATCCAGCACTTCCGTCACAGCCCGGCAATCAATATCCAGACGGCGGGCCAGCGCCTCCAGCGGAACCAGTCCCGTGGGAATATCCTCATCCAGATAACGCTGCTGCGGCGTGGAGCGTTTCTGATAGGTGGGAGTTCGCCTGATAGCCGAGGACAGGCCCTCACCGGGAATACGTGCCACGCCATAGCTGTAATCAAGCCAGTGCTGGGCCGATACAACAGCATTATAGATCACTTGCAGGTATTCATGACGTGTTTCTCGGAGGGAAGAGATATCCTCGTCGGCAATGTCCTCTTCGGCGCGGCCCAGTTTTTCCATCATGGCACGCCATTCCTCTTCCCGAGGATCTTCCCGAAGACCGAAAACGGGGGTGCCCAGACGATGAGCAATGCGCAGGCGCATCTGGTCGATTTCTTCCAGCTTCTCCCCCACTTCAGACCGGGCTGCAATCCCTTCCATATAAAAGGAATAAGTGCCGCCCTCGCGCTGCCGCTTCATGATGGCATCGTAATTCAGGAGATAGCCGCCGGGATGAAAGACAGCACCCAGATTCCCCAGTGATGTGGTAGCGGGGATATGGCTGAAAAGAGCTTGGGGAAACAGGGATGCAATAAGCGCCTGTTCTTCTCCACTGACCCGCCCTTCCAGAGAAGCCATCCAACTCCGTTTGCGACGTTTGATATAAACACCTTCATCAATGGACTTGGCGGAATAGGGAGAAGTGGCAAAAGAAATGAGGGGATAGCCCTCACCCAGAATACGCCAGAGATAAGGAGAAGCGAGGGTACGCGGAGGAGTCAAAACCAGAGGCACAGGTCGGGACAAGAGTCCGCTGTCTTTCAGGAGTTGCGCCGTCTCCTCCAGATGCTGGGAAGGATGGGGAAGAAAAATAATATCGGAAAAGGCAATCAGTTCTTCCAGATCATGGCCCACTTTACTTGCACCCATAGAAATGAAGCGGGATTCTTCGCCAATGTTATTGGGAGGCCGTTCCAGATAAATGCCGCCACTGTCAGCAAAGGTTTTCACAGCCTCACAACCATGTTCCGTAGGACGGGCATAGCCGTAGACGGTGAGCCCTTTCGCGAGAAAGTCAGCGAAAAAGGCTCGGCCCGATTGGGTGCTCACGCCGTATATACCGATGCGGGGAGAGTTCATGGTCATGACCTGCCATCATTGCGGGTGTCATCAGAACCCTTCTGGAATTTGTCTGGCTGGAAGCAATTGAGATAAGCCATCAGAAGCTGAATCGCATTCTTCATCCAGGGTGGATAATCCGCTTGTAAAAGTTCAAGTTCCCGAATACCCGGCACAGGATCGGCCGCAATGAAAGAAGTGAGACAAAGATCGCCCTTATGACTTTCAAGCCATTGTCCCAGCGCATTCAAAGCATCCTCAGCAGTACTTGCAGAATTCAGAATCATGTCGAGGAACACACGCATGTGAAGACGGTAAAAAGGCTGTGTCCTTTGTCTTACATCGGGAAGAAGCAAGTCGGGAAGACCATGCAAGTCTTCATAAAGATCTCTGTATAAATACTCAATATAATTGAAGCCGACATGGGCTTGGAATAAAATGGAAAGCCAGGGCCGCATATTGGCCTCAATGATTTTCCATTGACCATCGCGGCTGTCACGCATGAATTCTATTCCCAGAAATCCACGCCACTTTAAAGCAGTGACAAGACGCTGTGCCAAGGGCTGCAATTCTTCCTTATAGATAAATCGGCTGGCAACACCTGTTCCGTAAGGCTTGGGATGTTCTTCTATTTTATGTTGACCGCTAAACATGCGAACCCGGTGATTGCCGTCGGCATAGACATAGCAGGTCATCTCGTCTTCCAGACGGTCAAATACTATCTTTTCCTGAACGACCAGGCGATATCCTTTTTGCAGTGCTCCTTCCAATCCGGCAATCAATGAGGACTCATCGCCACATTCAACAGCCTTCTTTTTATCATGGAGGGTCTGAAAAGAATTGGTGATGTCTTTAATGGCCGGCTTGAAGACACAGGGATAATCAATACGCTGGAGAATGGCGGGAATGTCAGAAGGGTCTGAACAGGCGAAACTCCGTGGAATGGGCAAGCCCGCCTCTTCCATAAGATGGGCGAAATGATCTTTATATATGCGATCCATACAAGAGCTGTTGAAGTCGCTGTTGCCCATCTGGAAATAAAAAGGCTTGAGTGCTTCAAAGTATTGCTGCAAAAAGACCTGAGAGGTGTCGCTTGTGGGCACAATCATCATCTTGCAGCCATAACGATCAAGAAGTTGTTGTCCCAGTTCCTGCAGAGCGGAGACAGCACCGGCTTCGTCCCGGGCGGGGTTGGGAATCTGGACAGGGTCTTTATAATAGCAAGAGTATTCGGAAATCCACGGGCCGCTCCCCTCCCAGTAAAATACCACGGGAACCACGGGAATATCCGCTTTGCCACAACAACGCAGCACATCAAGAAAACAGGGATCGCTGGAACGGATCACAACAAGAGGAGGCCTGTCTGAGGAGCGTTCAGAAGAATAAGTGAAATCGGGAGCCATTATATTATTTCCCCTTCCACGAAGCTCAACCGTTCCGCTTCCGTCAGGGGCTTTCCCCCATCCTCTTTGTACACATCGAAAAATCCGTATTGTGAAGGCCGGGTCACGAGCCGGGGATAGGGATAGTCGGGATGGACCAGTCCGGGTGCGGCCATATATTGTTTTTGCACAGCCCGCGCGAGGGTATCCGGATCGGCCAGAAAGGCGGCGCTTTGCGAGAGGAGACAGGACTCATAACGGGGATGAAGCCGGGCGATGGCCTCCAGAAGGACAGTGGCCTCTCTGACCAGAAAAGCCTTCCGCTCCAGGACGGCATCATGGTCTTTAAAAGGCTGGAGATCGGGTGCGTGCTTTTGGAAGAGCCGGGTGGCACTGCGGACAATCTGAGCGCTTTCAACAATATCTTCTACGGTCGCTGCATGGGTTGCTTCGCAATAACTTACCAGATGAATCATGTGAGGCTCCAGCATCATTTGCAGCAGCGTTGTCCGGGCGAGTTGTCGCTTGGCTGTATCCGGATGGGGCGAGAAATGCTCGATGCCGGCCCGTGTTTCCCGCCAGATTCGGGCGGAGCCTTTCATCGCCGTGATGAGTTCGAGGGCAGCGCCCATTTTTGCCAGATCAGCGAAATCGCCTGTTTCCGCAGGTTTGTTCAATTGAAACTGGAAGATCATGTCGGCAACATTGCACTGCCGCATCATGGCCGTGATGAGTGCGTAATCGGCCACGACAATGGTGTCATGGGCCCAGCGGGAAGACCAGTGGTTGGGATCGTTCATCTCCACGGGAATACCGCGCTTCGCCAGAAGAGCCACCGTCTCTTTGTGCTCCACAAGCGACTCATGCAACGTGAGGGGACCACGGCCGTCCAGTTCGTTGAACCAGAAAAGAGGTACGGCCTGGTGAGCACCTCGGAGCATACCCGCATCAAGACAGATATCCACGAAGGCGCAGAGATCCCGCACATGGGCATAGGGCTTGATCCCGGGGAAATTGCCTCGCCGTGTGGCTTCGAAGAGGGTTTTCAAATCGTCGGCTGTTTTATAGGGAACGCCGCCGTCATTCTTCCGGGTTGCAAAGGCTTCGGGCTCACCGAAAAAACGCTGGGAAAGATCGGAGGAGCCCAGCGACATTTCGTCCACAGCTCCTGCTTCGGCAAGCTGTCGGATTCCCTCCACAGTGGGTTGAATGGAATCGGAAGGGATTCCGAAATGGGTGCGCAGACAGGGCAATTCCGATTCCTGAAAACGCCGGGTGAGCGAAGTGATGGCGGCCTGGGAAGGTTTTTGCAAGCCCGGCTCATTACGCCAGGCCTCGCTGGAGATGATCTCCTCCGCCATCTGATCGAGCATGGTTATCCCCGGCGGACAGAGTTCCTCTTTCAGTTCAGCTGTAATCCGCCGGGCGACACTGTCTTCCAGCTGAAAATAACGGAGTACCTGTTTCGCCCGTTCCAGAGGGGGGCGTTCCTGTGAAAAGAATTCCACGGACACAGGGAGGCTGCTTTCCAGGGCGCGGAGCCGGTCAATGCTTTCCGGAAGAGCTCCAAAGGCGATGCGCCGTCCCTCGCCCCCGGCACCACGGAGCAGCCCGTTTTCTTCCAGAGCGTGCAGGGCGGCTGTGAAGGCGGCAACGGCTTTATCGGGAGAAAGGCGGTAACTCAGACCTATATGACTGGGCTGCTGGCTTTTGACAGCGGTCAGAAGGGAATGCAAAGAATCAGAAGGAGCCAGAATATGGCCGGGAATACCGCCCAGGCGGGCGATACGATTCGCCTTGAAAAGTCCTTCTGTATGGGGGTCATTACCCAGGGTAGCCCCGATAAAATATCTTTGCATGTGCCTTTCCCGAAAGCTCCTGTCAGCCTTTTCAATAATTGTGTATGCCCCTGTCAGCACCTGGCTTCTTCGCTGTCTTATTTTACATGATGCTTCCCCTCTAAGTCACGAAAGAAGGAATTGAACCCAAGGAAATCACGGAACACACGGAAAAATACATCTTCACCGAAGAGATGACAATGATTAACACTGATAAATTAAAGACCCTGGGTCGGGCAGCCTGGGAACGCCAATTTCCACATTGGCAGGACACCCGGGAAAAGACCATGACTTATGTATGCATTTGATGGGATAACAAAAACTCGGAGTTTACAAAGGCTTTTATTTTATTCTTGGTTGGCAAAAGACCTGTTACCGCATCACTGTTTACAAAATGTCAATGTCATAACACGCTGTCAGCCAATGTGGAAATTGGCGTTCCCAGGTGCGCGACTCACCGGATACAGCCGCATTGAGCGAGCCGTAGGGGTAACAAAGTCGAAGTACACGCGTTAAGATTCCTGCTTTCGCATGAATGACGCAGGCGTGGGCTGGCCCTTGGTTTTTATAGGCATCGAGACTTTCGTAATCTCCGTGGGGATTCGGTCGGATCGGACGGATGTGGGAGGGGCTCAGCTTGGGATCGGGTATAGATCCTGACACCAGAGCTCGTAGGGGCACGGCATGCCGTGCCCACAAATCCCACGTGAAATAATGACTTACCGGGAGACATGTGAAACTCCAGGATTGTTAACCAAATGGGCACGGCATGCCGTGCCCCTACACTCCCTCGCCCCTCATGGCGACGTCCATTGGGGTTCCAGCTCCAAATATAATGTACGGATTCCCCGCTGCACCTTGAACACAATGGAAGGTGTTTTCTCTTCTGAGAGGGTGCTCAATACTGTCCGGGCGGTGTCCACAGAGGGCACGGCTGTTCCGTTGACCTCAAGGATCAGATCGCCGGTGCTCAGTTTGCCCAGTGCCGCCCAGCCGCCGGGTTTCACCTGTTCCACAAGTACACCGACCTGACTCTCACTCCACTGTTCGGAGGCTTTGTCAAAGAAGGTGATGTCACGGGCGGTGAATTCAAAGGTCTCGTCTTCGATCTTTTTCATTTCCCGGGCGAGTTTGGGCGAAGCAATAAGAGGCACAGTCAGCTTGAGGATTTCTTCATTGCGCCGGATCTTCAGTTCCACCTCGTCGTCAATGGCATACTGACGGATATAGGCGGCCAGCTCTTCATGGTGTTCAGAAGAAGAGGCTGTCATGTTTTCATCATCTACCGCCAGGATCAGATCACCTATCTTGAGCCCTGCTGTTTCGGCGCTGCTGCCTTTATATACCTGGCTGATCCGGAAGCCCTTGAGCGATTCATCGCCGAGGAAGGTGGCCATGTCTCTGGTGATGACCTGATATTCCACGGGGAGCCAGGCTTTTTTCACTTCAAGACCGGGATCGCGAGGCTCGCGGATCCCCACCTTGACCACTGTCATGAGATGATCGTTCTTGCGTTCCACGAGGGTGGCTGTGGGGACGGGCTCGGAGGCGTCGCGGGTGATGGCTTCGGTAGCCTCCTGAAATTGCTGCACATTGCTCACAGGGCGACCGCCCACGGAAACAATGACATCGTTGCTGTTGACAGGCGGCTTGGCATCGCCTGAAGGACCGCCGGGACGGACGGAGGTGACCAGCACACCGTCGGTGTTTTTGCGTTTCAGTTCTTTGGCCATCATGAAGGAGATGTTGCGGATGGTGATGCCCCATTGAATCTCTTCGTATTGTTTCTGTTCAAAGGTCTCCCGTTCCACAGGGGTCACGGCGAGGGTCACATGACTGCCGTCACGCTCCACCTCAAAGGCGACCGCTTCACCGATGGGCAGCTGGGTGATGAGCAGATTGAAATCGGGAAGCTGAACAGGGAAACGGATGTCCACGGCTTCGCCGCCTACAGACAAAAGCAGATCGCCCGCCTCCAATCCGGCGGACCGGGCGGGAGAATCGGCTATGGTGCCGCTCACGAGAACGCCACGGGCACGGATGTCTGATTTCAGGCGGGGCTGCACTTCCAGACCCACCCAGGCACGTCGCACAGAACCGCTGGCGATGAGTTCCTGAGCGACGGAACGGGCAAGATTTCCCGGAATCGCGCCGCTCAGGCCCAGACTGATCTCGTTGATGCCGATGATCTCACCGGCCATATTCACCAGAGGGCCGCCTGAATTGCCTCCGAAAATCTGCGCATCATGGGCGAGCCAGCGAACGAGGCCGCCCACATTCTCACCGTCCAGAGTCAGACCGCCCATACGATCCATCCAGGAGGGCAGGGTCATCTCCGTGTTGCTGATGATACCCCGGGTCACGGATTGCGACAGGGCCAGAGGGCTGCCCATGGCGAGAACAGGATCGCCCACGTGGACGGTGCTCGAATCACCCCAGCGGGCAAGATGAAAGGAATGGTTTTCAGGATTCTTCAGCTTGATCACGGCAATATCGGTGAGGGGATCTGTACCGACAAGCTCGGCATCATATTCGCTCTTATCCGCAAACACACACTTCAGCTGTTTCGCATGGCCCGCCACATGATGGTTCGTCACCACATGGCCTTCTTTGTCAATGACCACGCCACTGCCTGAGGATTCGGACTTCATCTCCCGCCCTTCGGCATAATAGGCATCCACCACATGAATACGCACGAGGGCCGCAGTCACCTGTTCCACAGCCGATTTGATGGAAAGAGAACTGTCCTCTGAAGAATCCGGAGCAGCATCTTCGGCGAAAAGAAGAGGGGCAACACCCAGAAGCACGGCGGAAAGAAGCCAGACAGCTTTGCTGAAGCTGGAAAAAGTCATCATTAAAATCCTTCCTGAACGGTTGGGAATGGAAGATTCGAGAGCGTGGAAAAGATACACTCAAAGAAAGAAGCCCCATTTTACCACAGCCACAGGCAAAGGCTCTATCAAAGAGCTTTTTTTCGAGGGAATGGGAAGCTGACCGCTTCAGAGGCACAATTGAACAGAGTGTTGCACAGCTAAAGAAAAATGATTGTGTCTTTTTTCTCACCACAGAGGCACAGAGGGTACCGAGGATCACAGCGCAGCATTCCCGCAACCAAATGATGTTTTTTATTTTACCGCGAAAAGCGCAAAAGGACGCGAAAGGAATGAGAGGAAAGAGCTTATGTCTCCCCTGAGTCTCTTTTATGCTTTAGGTCTTTCCCTATTCCCTATTCCCTATTCCCTATCACCTATCACCTATCACCTATAATACGCCCCTCGCAGATCCATCCAATCCGTCCGATCCGTCCGACTCCCCGGAGACGTCTGATCCCTTCAAGTCTCTTGTTTGCCCCAAGACATACCCCCGCCGTCATGCCGGTTTTTTGCGACGAGGCCCGCCCATCAAGGCATTCAACCACAACAACGTGAAAAAAGACGGTTATCCAGACTGGAAGACTATGAGGGGTATGACTGCCTTCTTCAGTTCTTTTTACCACATAGACTTTTAGAACCACAGATGAACACTGATTGACACTGATAAATTAAAGACCTTGGGTCGTGCGACCTGGGAACGCCAATTTCCACATTGGCAGGCTGCCCATGATGACATCAACAATCTATTGACTCAGCCATGACATGATGTCTCTTTCTAGAATTACGAAGCCCGGAATCACCCACAACCGGGAAAACTTTCCGGCCAAGAAAATACGCAACGTGGTAGCGCCAATGTCCCCATTGGCATTCATTGCGGTAAGGACGGTGAGGGATTTATAGAACCCTGGCGTGACATATGGACTTGGGCCAATAGCATGCTCTTTGTCATGTCCCGAAGCATGTTGCCGCACAATAAGTCACCTCGTCTCCAAGTGATTATGCGCTGTGTGCCAACAGGGACCTTGGCGCTCCCACCTGGCAAGCCTCTACGCGGGAAAGTTTTCTCCGTCATGAGTATGTATAAAGGCGTCAAGTGAAATGGGCACGTCATGCCTTCCCTTACATAAATAAACTTCTTCGAAAAAATAATGGAAATTGACGAGTAGTAACACAGAGGAATGGAATGATTTTAAACCACTGAATTCACTGAACACATGGAAAAGATACAGGCTATATAAAAAGATCTATAATTTTAATGCGTCCACTCTGTCCATTCCGTCCATTGACCCTGTATCAAGACCAAGAGTCACCTCCCGCCCCTCGCAGATCCATCCATTCCGTCCATTGACCCTGTATCAAGACCAAGAGTCACCTCCCGCCCCTCGCAGATCCATCCAATCCGTCCGATCCGACTGATTCCCCAAAGAAAACCTGTTCCCTGAAGTCTCTTGAGTATCCAAGACATACCCCCGCCGTCATGCCGGTTTTTTCCGACCCGGCCCACCCATTGAAGTATTCTGCATCAACCACTCAGAAATCCACTTCAATGGGGCCGCCGATTTTTATCGGCGGAAAGTCTGATCTTTCCCAAGTTGTTTTAATGATGATCGATGCTTCAATGGGGCCGCCGATTTTTATCGGCGGAAAGCAATTCCGTGTCGGAAAGGATGGTTGGAGTAAAGTAAGCTTCAATGGGGCCGCCGATTTTTATCGGCGGAAAGAATATGGGGTTCCGTATTCTTTGTTTGAGGAATTACTTGCTTCAATGGGGCCGCCGATTTTTATCGGCGGAAAGCCTGCACAACTACAGCGAAGGTTAATAGAATATGAATGCTTCAATGGGGCCGCCGATTTTTATCGGCGGAAAGTACCCATTTCAGAGATAAGGTATCTGCGGCTATTAAAGCTTCAATGGGGCCGCCGATTTTTATCGGCGGAAAGACCAGAATATGCAACAGT
>JAAYJV010000070.1 GCA_012522755.1 Candidatus Hydrogenedens sp. | reverse complement strand
CGTTGTTTGCCAATGTGGAAATTGGCGTTCCCAGGGAGCATGTCTCAACGCTTGAAAGTAGCCGCAAAACTGAAGACATGTCAAGGGCTTTCGGGCGAAAGATTTTTCGCCCCTACCGGGTGGTGGTCCTCTTTTCTTGTGTTGGACAAAAGTCGCCAAAGACCGCAAAGACCGCCGGAGTACAGCGTTTCTAAAACCCTTGTAAAATAAGGGTGTTTCGTCAAAGACCGCAAAAACAGCAAAAAAGCTGCATGCTATTTCACAGAGAGCCAACAGGGACGTTGACGCTCCGAATGGCGCTCCGTGATGTAAGATGCCAACAGGGACGTTGGCGCTCCCAGTGGCGCTCCGTGATGTAAGATGCCAACAGGGACGTTGCGCTCCCAGTGGCGCTCCCAGTGTTGGCGCTCCTTTGTTGGCGTTTTAGCCGGGGGTTTGTTCGGCTTCGGCGTAGGCTTTGTTGAGGGCCTGGAGGCGGGCGAGGATTTCATCGCGGTCTTCGTCGCACCAGCGGTAGCGCCAGGGTTTTTTCCTTCTGCGTGTGGTGCCTTCCTCTTCTTCCTCTTCATAGTCGAGGAGAAAGTCGCATTGGGGTTCAAAGTCCGTCCAGCCATAGGCATCCAGGACGGCCCGGTCCATGGCTGCATGGAGTTCCCGGAGGCGGAGGATTTCCGGATCCCGTTCTTCGGGATCATGAAAACGGTTATAGGTGGCCGTCAAGCCTTCGTTATTCTTGATCATCACTGCCGCACGGTATTCGTAATAGGCTTTTCCCGCCTCCTCCAAGGTCTCGTTACTTTCATAACCCCGGGGAAAAGGAAAGGTCTCAAAACAGTCAGTGGGAGTGTAACGTATACGATCTTCCAGTGAAGAAGAAAAAGTTAACGTCCATACCTCATGTATTCGGGATTGGAGCACAGTCAAAGCTGGATAGGTGTTAAGTGCAATAACCGCAATGGAATTAGCATATACCATCTGTGTAGGAAGAAAAGCAAAGACCATATAAGTTGATGCTTGACAGCTGATAACCAGCACACGCTCCATATTGCTGATAGTTGTGTACAAGTCTTTCGATAAAGATCCATAATGCCACCACAATTTTGCGCGTTTCCTTCCAATGGGATTGGTTGTGAGATGTGCTCTTGCCGGCTTTACTTTTTCCTCTACAATTCCCATGAGTTCTGGCCACTTTCGTCTGCATTCTTCTTCTGAGCGGTCTCCGAAATTGATAACATAGCGGTGATGGGCATGAGTGGGACTCCTATTCACTTCTGCCCCGCCAATATAAGGGAAGATGACTTCCTGATTTCGTGGGTTTTCTTTAATAAGACGGTGCATTTCTGCGATGGGTGTGGCTATCCCTTTCTTGTCCTGATCATCAAAAGTGAAGCCCATGCCTAAAACAATGCTTCCTTGAAAACTCATTCCCGCATTGGCACGGAGTCTCACCGGTGCTTCGTGACCGCCTGCATGAGAAAGGAAGGCGGTGATGAGGGGTACTTCTTTTTCATCCAAAAGGAAGGGGGCTTCTTTTTCTCCTTTCATGAGGTGGACGATGCTGACGACCACGGCGGCTTCACCGGGCCATGCATAGCGTTTGATGGCTTTATAGATGGTTCCTCCATTGGTACAGATCCATCGGAGACCTGTGTGTCGGGTGTGGCCCTGAGCAATGGTATTGGTGGCAATGAGTCCCAGGGTGCCGCCGGGGCGGAGGAGATCAAAGCAACGTCGGAAAAAATGGGCCACCAGATCACTGTTTCCGTGACTCTTGGCATGCAACATTCTCAACCAGGGCAAATAGCTGGGAGGATTGCTGTTGATAAGTGTGTTTTTCCCTGCAAAGGGCGGGTTGCCTATGAAGGCATCGAAGCCGGGTTGGGGTCTTTGGAATACTTCGGGGAATTCGAGTTGCCAGTGGAAGGGCATGAGGCCTTCGGGCAGATCGGGGAGGAGTTGTTCTCCTTCGTGGGTCCATCGGGCACGGAGGTTGCTGAGGAGCTCTTCCCTTTTGGCGGGTCTACTGTGACTGAAGAAGGCCTGTATGATGAGGTCACCCACTCGGCGGAGGGGGGCGAGTGCTTCAGCGGCATTTTGGAGGAGGAGGCTCAGTTGTTCTTCTTTGGCATCGTGGTCGGCGTGGTGGATGGCTGCTCTGTTGGAGAGTGCCACGCCGAGCTGGTCGATGAGGAGGGGCTCCACGTCTGTCATCTGTTCCTGTTTTTTCCAGTGGAAGGCACAGATCTGAGTGTTGGAGAGGCCGAGGAGGGAGTCTCCGAATTTGAGGGCGTGGTCAAGAAAGGCGAAGCCGTGGTCCCTGGCCAGGGTTGCGAGCCATAGGGAGAGCTTGGCGAGATCGACGGCGAGGGGGTTGCGGTCTACACCATAGAGGCAACGTTGGGTAACGAGAAGACGTGCATGGAGGAGTTCGTCTTCGTCGGGTGGGATGGCGGGCAGATCGTTATGTCTGTGCCAGGCTTCGCGCAATGCTTCTGCAAGCTGGCGTCCCGCTTCCACGAGGAAGGCACCGGAGCCCATGGCGGGGTCGCATACTTTGAGGCTGAGAATTTGTCCGGGCGTGGGGTTGTCGCCCAGAGCTTCGAGGATGGGCCTGAGGGTATCGCGTACGACGGGTTCCGTGAGGCTTCGGGGAGTATAGTGGGAGCCTGAGCGGCGTCTTTCGTCTGTGGGCTGGAGAATCATGGCGCCGGGGTCGAGGCGGCGTTCCATGGTGGGGGCAATTCTTCTTGCCAGGGCTGTCTGTATTTCGTCGATGGTGGTGGCTTCTCTGAGTGCTTTGAGGTCTTTTCCTGTGAGACGCTGGTCGCTGAGCTCTCTGAGGAGGTTATTTCTTTTTCCGGGTGTTTCCGCCAGGAGCCGATCGAGGTCTACGGTGACAGGTGCTCCTTTGGCTTTGGCGGGTTTCAGGACGATGGCATGGCCCAGGGTCTGCTGGAGTGTGAAGCCCATGACTGTTTCGTAGACAGAGCCGATCTGTTCCACATCGAGGGTTCTGTAGGAGAGTCTTTCTCCGTCGAGGATGAGGAGTTTTTCGAGGACCTCATAGACGGTGCCATCGGATACGAGGGGCGGTGTGAGCCTTTCGGTGGACTGGCGCAGGGAATGTTGGGGGCGCCCTTCGAGGAAGGGGTAGCGGTCGGGATTGAAGAGGTAGCCCGGGCGCGGGGGCAGGCGGAAATCTTTGCCGTGGCTGGCGCCGTCGTGGAGTATGCGGAAGAGAGCGAGGAGATGGGCCCAGGCGCCGTAGCGCTGGTTCATGGTATCGGGGTAGCGGCCCTGGTCGTTGCGAAGTCTGTCGAAGAGGCCGGAGAGGGAATAGTGGTTCACATAGACGGGATGGTCGGGCATGAGGCCTCTGTCTTCGGCGTAGAGGATAAAGACGAGGCGGAGGAGTACGTGGAGGAGGCCGCCGTAGATGTGGTCGGGATCTTCGCGCAGGGTGGCTGCGAGGAGGGTGCCCCGGGTTTCGTTGTCGGCATCCTGAAAGCCGTGGAGGAGGGTATATAAGGACTGGAGTACCTGCTCGGAGAGTTTTGTGGAGACTTCGTTCTGGTATTGTCTGCTTTCGGCGAGGATGGCCGGGAGGCGCTGGTCCGTGGGGAGGCCGAAGAGGCGCATGTCGTTGAAGAGCATGTGGAAGGCGGCGAAGATGGGACGGCCGTCTATGAGGCACATGGCATCGAGAGGGAAGGTAATATGACCTGAGCTTTCGCCCTGGGGTGCGTAGATGAGGCGGAGATGACTTCCGTTGCTGAGGAGGCCTATGGGGATGTTGTTTTCCCTGAGGATACGCTCGAAGCGAGCGTGGGGACTTGCCTGCCATTGTTTGTCTTCGGCGGGCAGGGGCTTGTCGAAGTTGCAGCGGGGGGTGATTTCCTGGATGAGCATTTGCCAGGGGGGCTCGCCTTCCTGAGGCTCGGGTTCGGGTACGGCAAAGGAGGGGCGGAGTGTTTCGCCGTACTGGGGAAGATGACATTCGAGATCGGTGAGAGCATCGCCGGGTGTGAGATCTTCGGGCTGCCAGCCGCAGATTTCCTGGAGGAAGGGGGTGATGCCGGGAATGACGGGTGTGTCCTCTTCGTCGATAGAGGGATTGTGGGCTTCCATGAACTGGACAAAGTCCCTGTGCTCGGAAATGATGTTCAGGTTTATGACGGCCTGGGCGTTGACGAGGGCCGGTGGCGATACAACGAGACCTACGGGCTGCAGGTAGCCGAGCCATTCCTGATGATCACGTATTTGCGGAGAAGATGCCATGGGGGTTCTTTCTATGGGACTATCCCGTTACGGGCCAGAGGTATACCAGGCCGACGGGTTCTATTCTTGGTTTCTGTACTTCGTAAAAGGCGCGGATGCGGTCGGGCTCGGTGTTGAGCTCTTCTTCGATTTCCTGGAGGCGCTTGACCCAGTGGCGCTGATCGGCTTCGTATTGCTTGCGCTCTTCCTGGTTGAAGACGAGTTCGAGCTGGACATTCGTTTTCTGTTTCTGCGCTCTTTCGATGCGGTTGCGCTGATCGATGAGGATCTTTTTCATCTGTTCGGCTTCCCGTTGGCCTCGTGCCTCCAGGGCTTTTTCCTGCTTTCGGGCTTCCTCTTCGCCTTTGCGATTGAGATGGGGCAGCAGTTCGTTGATGTCCTTAGGGGCGGAGGTGAGAAGTTGCTCCTGGATGGTTTCTGTGGGGAGACGGTCGGGGTTGAGGAGGGTTTTTTCGAGGAGCTCCATGGTGTAGCGTGCCGTGTCGGCTGCATAGGGGCTGAGATTCGTCTGACGCTGGGAAGGGTGGGTCCAGCGGGCGGTGACGTATATGATCTCTTCGTAGAGACGGGCTGCGCCGCGGCCGTAGAGGGAAAGTCTGCCGAGGAGGATGACACGGGGGATGCTGTCATCGCTCTGGGCTAGACAGGCCCGGGAGAGGTCGTGATGGATGAGGCCCTGGGCGCTGAAACGGCTGAGGAGACGCTGTACGATGCGGTGTTGGAGGTGGAGTTGAACGACTTCATCGGTGATGGTGTCGGGCGCTTTGAAGACGATGGGGCGTATGGGTTCGTTTTTCTGCCATTCCCAGATTTTCTGATCCTTCCTGCGGGGCATGCGCAGGCTGTCGAGGGTCTCGGCCCAGCTGCTGCCCTGAAGGGTGGGGAAGGTCCAGGATTCAGGGCTGGTGTCATTGTCTGTGGAAGTTTTCCGGAGCGGGTCGGCACCCTGCATTTTGAGGGCGAGAGAGATGGCGGAACGAAGATGCCTTTCGTCGAGGCCGATGGCTTTGCGGGAATTGTTCAACTGGTTGCGGAGGATGTCCACCTGGGCACGAAGGGTGTCCTGACGATCACGGGCAGCTTCCAGTTCTTCATCGATGGCTTCGGCTGCCTCTTTGTTGAGCTGTGTGTCTTCAATGTGCGCCTGGAGGCGTTCCACGTCCCGGTGGCTTATGCCGCCTCGGAGGGCTTTGGTAAGGCGGGCCTCCAGGACAGGGGAAAGACTGCCCAGTTCGCGTTTGATGGTGTCTGTTTTGTTGACCAGGACCTGAAGGATACGGTCTTCGGGGCGGTGCTTGTAGAAGAAATAATGACAGAATACTTCGGGCTCAGGCTGGAGCTTCCGGTCTATGCGGCCGTTGCGTTGTTCGAGGCGACCGGGATTCCAGGGGACGTCGAAATGGAAGAGGTTGTAGCATTGGGCCTGGAGGTTGATGCCTTCCCGGGCGGCATCGGTGGCTATGAGGATGCGCAGGGGATGTTTGGATGGCGGTGTGTTGAATATGCGTTTGATTTCTTCGCGCTTTTCCGGCGAGGTGAATCCGTGGAATACTTCGATGCGGGCTTGCATATGGTCTGTGTGGGCGAGGCCGATGTTGAGCTGATCGACGAGGTAGCGTCGGGTGTCGTTGTATTCAGTGAAGATGAGGAGACGCATGCCGTTCCATTGGCCGTGGGGACACATGTGGGTCGTGATCCAATCGAGAAGGGAAAGGATGCGTGCGTCCGGCTGATAACGGGCGGCTTCGGCGATTGTTTCCATTTCATCGAGGAGCCTCTGTTCGCGCTGGAAGAGGGCTTCGGCATTTTGTGTTTCGATGGTGACCGTGGATTCGGTACTGAGTTTTTCCAGTACATAGGCTTCTTCATTGAAGAGTTCGTCGTCGGAAAGGGTAGCGCGGTCGTCGTCGCTGTCCACGCTGAGATTGATGGCGTTGAGATTCAGCCCGGTGGGAGGCGGTGCGATAGCGTTTTGGAATTCTTCCCATTGGCGCAGGACAGTTTTGCGGTGAACCCGGAGGGTGCGGGCGAAGGCCTCGGCAGAGGAAAGAAGACGTTGCTGAAGAATAGTGATGAGAAGACCTGAGGTAGCCTGGACCCGCTTCTTTTCGTTGGAAAGACGCTCGGCACGGCATTGACGGTATTCTTCCAGGAGCCGGGAGAGCTGAAGTTCGGGGGTGTCTTCCGGTGATGCGTCGAGCGTGATCTGACGTACGGTGCGCTTGGGGAAACCACCTTCCACTTCGCGGAGGTCTTCTTTGAGACGGCGGACCATGACTTCGCCCAGATCGGCTTTTTCGCGAACAGGTACGCCCCGACAGAAGCGCTGGGGATCGAGGATTTCAAGGAGGGCGGAAAAGCTGTTGGAATGACCGTTGTGGGGTGTGGCGGACAGGAAGAGGCGGTGTTCGAAGCGTGGTGCAATGTCGCGAATAGCACGGGTGAGCTTGGAGTCGATGGCATAGCGTGCGCCGCTGGAGGGTGCGGCGTTGTGGGCTTCGTCAAAAATCATGAGGCTGCCGGGATGGAAATTGCCGAGCCAGTCGCGTAAGGGTGCGGCGTAGACTTCGTTGATGAGAAGGCGCTGGGATACGAGGAAGCGGGAATGGGTGGTCCAGGGATTAATACGGAAGCCGCGTTCCTGACGGATTCGGGTCATGTAGGCTTTGTCGAGGATTTCGAAGGTGAGGCCGAAACGGGTGTCCATTTCCTCCTGCCATTGGAGCAGGACGGAGGGTGGGCAGACTATGACGATGTCGCGGATGCGCTTGCGGAGAAGAAGCTCCTGGGCGATGAGGCCTGCTTCGATTGTTTTTCCGAGACCTACGTCGTCGGCGATGAAAAGATTGACCCGGGGAAGACGAAGGGCTTTGCGGAGGGGTTCGAGCTGGTAGGCGTGGAGCTGGATACCGGCACGGAAAGGCGATTGAAAAAGGGTGGCGTCGGAAGCGGTGATGCTGTTCCAGCGCATGGTGTGCAGATAGGCGGAGAAGAGCTCCGGTTCGTCGAAGCCTTTGTCCGATAAATGCTGCCAGGATTCGCCTTCGAGGATTTCGCGGTCGAGCTCTTTGTCCCAGAGCACCTGGAGTGGCTGGCCCTGAGCATCGTCGTCCACGCAGGCCAGGGTGACGAGTGGTGAGTCTGCAAAGTCGTCGGTCCGGGTGACTTCTTCAACAAGATAGGAGCGTTGCCGTACCCGGACAATTTGGCCTTTTTCCGGCAGATCGAAACTGATAGACATGAATCTGTGTTTCCCTTCGTGATTCCTATGCCAAAGAATGGCATGCTGCAAAACACGCTTTACTCATTATGGCATGATACCATGAGGGAATTAAACGGATGGGGTTGGAAAGGGGCATGCAGCTTTTTTGCTGTTTTTGCGGTCTTTGGTAGAATACCCTTATTTCCCAAGGGTTTTAGAGACGCTGTACTCCGGCGGTTTTTGCGGCTTTTGGCGACTTTTACTGTCAAAAACCACCACTGACCGCAAAAGCCGCCACGATACGGCGTTCAATAAATGCATGTGTTGCAAGGAGTTACGAGAAAAACCGCAAAAACCGCAAAAAAGCCACTATCCCCAACACTCGCCATGGCTCCGAAATGCTCCTATTACAGTGTCACCCGGGGAAGGAGATTGCGTGCGGCGAGGGTTTGGAAGTGAGAGACGAGTTGTCGGGCAAAGGCAGGAGAGTGGATCAAGGCACCAGCTTCTATATTACGGATCTGGGCGGCTTCGGTAAAATTGGCGGAGGAGACAAAGGCGACTTGCTCATCTACGACCACACATTTTGCGTGGAGAGCGGCTTTCTTTTTTCTGTTCATTTCGAGAGAGGGTGGGTAATAGTAAAGCTCGGGCATTCTTTTACCAGGCCATTGCTTCTTCTTGAAATTGTCTACAAAACCTCGAATGAGATATTCGGAAAGGGTGGTGTCTGTATATCTTCTTTTGATGTCGATAAAGAGTTGCACCTGGAGGGCAGGGTATTCTTCCATTCTTTCAGCGAGGGCCCGGAAGACTTCTTTTCCCTGAAATATGGCATAACCGGCGAGGAGGATATGGGATTGGGCGCTTCGGAACAGCTGGCGTATCACGGGGCCTGTATCACGGCTGGGCGTTTCAGGCGTGTCAGGACCTGTCCAGACGAGCTCTACCCGGGTGGTGCCTTCAGCTTCTTCTTTTGCCTGGGCCAGGGGCTTGAGCATAAGCGCCAGAGCGGCGGGACTGGCGCCTGTGTCGTCAAGATGGCGAAGTGTTTCAGTGAGCTCTTCCAGGCGGGGACCGCCATAATAACGCTGAACGCCGACAGTGGTATAGGGAGGGCGGAGACGTTCGCTTTTCAGTGCGTCGTGGAGCCGGTTGATTTCCACGGCTGAGAGATGATGGAAGATATAGGTCATAGCCTTATCCCTTCAGTGTAGCGGTGCTGAAAAAGGCGCCGTCAGGCGTCATGAGTGTGGGCACGACAAGGGCGCGGTCGAGAAATTCGTTGTTCATCTCACAGGAGGTCTCCGCAATGAGCAGGCATCCATGACAAGCGGCTCCGTGGAGATAGCGTTTTTCCAGTTCGTTGTCCGGCTTATGCTGCGCACAGACAGGGTCGTTGGAGCAGAGTCTGCCCAGCTCCAGTGCATAGGCAAGATGCTTGCTGATGTCTTTTCCCGCTTCAATCAGACCGCCCAGGGTGCCTTCGGCATCAGGTGTGCCTGTATAAAGGAGAATGCCGTAACCGTTTTCGTTGGCATAGATCCGTTCCCGGATAGAGCTGGCCGGATAGCCGCATTCGAGTGATAGAGCTGTAATGAGTAGATGAGAAAGGGAGTGCAACATGAAATAAGGCAGGCCACAGAATTCTCTTTTCGTGGTTGATTGGGCCTGCTGCCATTGGATAAAACCATTGGTCAGCTCCATCCTGCGATCCTTTACACGGGGGAGAGCTTCCCAGGTCTTAATGGCTTCTTTATTAAAATGGAGGAAGATGCCTTCGCCCCGGTTTTCAAAAGCCGGTACCCAACTGATTTCCTGTGCCAGGGCGGCACGTTCCACGTCAGCATCAAGCTCGCCGTCAATGTCAGGCATGAAAGCCTCAAGACGGGTAAAGCCTACGAGGGCGGTGACTTCGCGAAGACGATGGACCAGGACTACTTGCTCGATGCCTTCCATATGAGGCGCCTGCCATCTCTCAGGGGGCAGTTTGGTGGCATGAAACCAGCCTTCCGCTTCGTCAGCACCAATGGGATCATCGGTGGAGGTGAGCACTTTGATCTCCGCCTCCTTCACCGTCTGGACCGCATCGGTGCTTGCTGCTTTACGCTGGGACATCAGTTCTTCGAAGATCTCTTCGGCCGTGAAGTCTTTGAATACTTCCTTCAGGTCGTCCAGAAGATCCAGGAGCGTTTCAAGCTGTTCCAGTTTCTCGACTTTTTGCAATTGGCTGACACACTGGATCACAGCCTGACTCAACACTTCATTTTTGTCGGGAAGAGAAATGACAGTTAGTTTTTGAGGGAAATAGGCGTTGCTGGCAGAGCGGATGAGAAGCCGGTTTACTTCGCCGCATTCTTCATTGGAGAAGTCGCCCAACCAGGGACGGGCACCGTTACAGTATCCCAGGGCCCTTTCCCGCGGAAAAGTAGTGGCTACAAATTCACGGTTGGCACCGCACTCACAACGTATGGATATCTCTGATAGGTCACCACTCGTTCCCCGTTCATCCATCCAGATGGGACGCCTGCAATCTGTCTTTCCGCTGTGTACGAAGGCGGGCCAATCGATATCGCCGATATGTCCCTTTGTGCAGGTGCGGACAAAGCGCATGGGTACCACCTTGTGCTTTTTCTGGCTCTCATCGATATAGGTCAGTGCATTGGCCGTGAGCGCTTCTCGATGAATGATTCTTCGGGAGCGGAATTCTTTTCCTCCGTTGATATCCCTCATTTCCTGGGTTACGAACCATTCAGGAAAAAGCCAGGCACGGACATAGGAGTTTGGAAATTCAGAAGACTCATCGGGAACGGGAGGCGCCTTCAGTTTGACACTGGGGACGTTGAGGAGCTGAGCCACTTTGTTTTGAAGACGTTCTTCCTTAATAAGCTCCTTTTCGCCGGTCCAGTATTCGATTCCGGCAATGATGACACTATGATCAGGAAGATCCACCAGGGCACCAGGGCCGAAGGTAGTGATTATCTGACTCTGTCTGATGGTTCCATGAGGCTTTATTTTCTTTCTGGCAGCCATAATGCAGTGCTCCTTAGTTTGGCAGGTCTGTGCCGTCCAATTTTTTGATCATGATGTCCACCTCATGTTCCACATCACGAAGGGAACGATTTGCCCGGAATTTTTTGTGAATAGGAGGTAAAGCTTTCAGTTCCTGATCCAGAAAAGTGTACAGCAATCGTCGTGAGGTACCGGCTTCCCATTGATACTGAATAGGAACACCCTTAGAACCCAGGTCCTCAGCGATCGTTTCCCAGCTGTCCAGAAGATCCTCTCCCCGAAGTTTCACTTTTTCTTTGAGTGCCTCACTATCGGAGTTGGCTGGAGCATGCTTTTCTGCTCGTGACACCAGGGTATTCACCACACAATCCAGATTTTTTCGTTCCTGGCCGATGCGGGAGGCACCGAAAGGCGGTGTAAGGGTGGCATTGCCCTGCCGTGCGAGAGCAACGGTTACCCCGGCCAGTCCCCTGTCCAGGGCCTTGGGTGAGAAAGGGGTGACGCTTGTGGCTTCTACACTTCTGTAAAAGCTTTCATGATAAGCTGCGAACTGTTCGTAGTGGGAGCGATCGCGGGCACGGTGAATGTTGAGGAGAGTCACCACGAGACCGGGACGTTCGTGATCTCGGCCGACACGACTTGTTGCCTGGATGTATTCGGCACTGGTCTTTGGCTGGCTCAAAACAACCATCAGGCCCAGGCGTGTAATATCCAATCCTACGGAGATCATATTGGTGGCAATGGCGACATCGACACGCTCTTTCTTCTGGGGAAAGGGAATATCAAGACGGCGCTTGGCTTCAGCAACATCGCCGGTGCCTACACGGGAAGTCAGCTCCATAACGTCGAAGGAAACATGACGATCGCTGAATACCCCTTCTTTTTCTCCGACACGCATACGACGGCCATAACGGCTCATACGGGCACAGACTTCATCTTCAATGATACGACGACTACCACCGAGTTCCCGGAGGCTGTTGAAATAGGCCAGAAGGGTCATATAGGGATCGGCTGGATTTTTCGTGTTTGCATCCCCACCGGCGTGGATATAGGCTTTCTGAGCAGTACCGAGAAGCGCCATATAGGTACGTAGCTGTACAACTTTAGGGCTGCGACCCTGGGCTGCAATACCAACGTAGAGACGTCCGGCACTCTCCGTTGTATCATGGGTTCGGGCAAAGAAGGAATTGCGACGGTCCGGCCCTGGTGGCGGAAAGATTTCCACTTCCTGTCGGGCAAAGAGAGCCTGGACCTGTTTTTCGGCGCGCCGTACCGTTGCTGTAGAGGCTACAATTTTTGGTCGAAGTTTACCATCCCGGGCATTGAGTGCACAGAGGCCGTCGAGAGCCGTTTCATAGAGTCCGACCATGGTACCCAGAGGACCGGATATGAGATGAAGTTCGTCTTGAATAATCAGATCGGGAGGCAACAGCGGTGATTCTAGAAGAGTGCCGCGTTTCTCTTCACAGGGGCCGTAAAATCCCTCAGAGTCATGACGGGTTGCTCCGCCGAAGAAGAGACCTGTTTCGCCTGTCCAGGGCATGGCGGCGAATTTATCCACCGTGGCAATCATGAAACAGGGAAGACGACGATAAATAGGCTCGTCTACGGCTACAATTGGCAGAAATTGGTCCCGGATAAAATCACAGTGCCTGTTGGTACAGATAATGCGCAAATCTTTGGGAGCATTACTGTTCGGTACCAGTGAAAAAGAGTTTTTATTAAACTTGGTGCCGCACCAGGGACAGACTTCCAGAGGGATGGGTGAAGGTTTGCGGTCATCACGTTTATAGGCAAGCGTTCTTTCCCGAGCTGTATCTTGTTTTCGGTCACCCCGAACTCCCATTTTATTGGGTGTTGCAGCAAGACCCACCCATAAGCCGATTTCAAAGGGCCAGGAACCGAGTGTGTCCGGATCTTTCTGACGTTCCAGTTCGAGGGCACAGATGAGTGTGGCCGCACGCCCCAGCTGATCGAGGGTGAGGAGACGTAGGGTATAGCGCATAAGGACGCTTAAACCCGCTGACTGTACTCCGGGATTGCGCAGGCGACGTAATACAAGCGTAAAGGCTGCCAGACCGAGATAGGCTTCTGTCTTACCGCTGCCTGTGGGGAAGAAAAGCAAATCCACAATCTCTCTGTCCGTGTGGTCAGGGTTGGCAATGCCCTCCAGATTCACCAGAATGAAAGCCAACTGAAAGGGACGCCAGGCAGGCGCATTCACTTCTTCCGGCTTCTTGTCCAGAATGATCCCGAAACGCCTTCTTGCGGCAATACCCATGGCACGATTGGCTATGCGAAAGGCTTTGAGAAAGGTATCGTCTTCGAGAAGGGTGATGCCTGCTTCCAGTCGTTGGGCCACACTTTCAGCGCGGTTCAAGAGTTCTTCGGCCGTCACTTTGCGCTTTGGAGACAGTGAGGAAAAAACCTTGCGCTGTTGGTCAATCCAGTGACGGTATTTCTCTTCGAGCGGAAGGAGTCTGGCTTTGGCGTCTTGCCCATCTTGCAATTCAGCCAGAGCTTCCATTTGAAACTCAACACCCTCTATTTTTTCAGGGGCAACACGTTCCACCACCGATTGGGGAATCCAGCGGGTACGTACTTCGTGACATTTGCCCTCAGTGACAATAGACTCTGTGGCAACTCCGTGACCTACTGAATAGTCCAGAACATCTCTGTATTGAAGATCGGCCACCTGCTCATCCCAGTCACTGGTACCTCTTCCGCGAAAATCTGGTCGTGCAATGAAAGCATCCTCGCTGGTTACATGCAATTGTGCCTGAAAAACAAAAAAGGGATCAGGTTGGCTCTTTTGACCTTCGGTAACTATACGATAATTTGCCAGAAAGATGGAGACCGCCTTGGTGCCTTCCGGAAGATAAGTGACCAGATCATCACCAGCGCCACGCTGCAGTACAACAAGCTTAAGGTCTTCGTCTTCGGGAAAGGATAGATGTTGTAAGTTGTCTGTGAGAGCCACGGACAAAATGGCTTCTTTCGGCGTGCGTTGCCAATATTTCGACGGCGTACCTTTGCCTGTTACCGGACTCTCTTCCTCGCCGAAAGCAGCTGGATCCTCTGCAAAACTCGCTTCTTCGTCTATACCGCGAAGCTCTTCTGGTAATTCTTCAATATCAACGTAGTCGCCCCAGGACACTCGAACTTGCAGATTGTTACAGGATTCACTGACAAAAACGGTAAGGCCCATGGAGGAGGGAAAATAAACGGGCTTGGAGGCAGTGCGGTCTGGTGTATCGTTGTCCTCAGATCCGGAACTGTTGCCCAAGGCTTCCGCTTCTTCCAATGCCGTCGCATCCTGGCGTTCATTGAGAGCAGCTGATTGGGGAACAAGAAAACCCGTGAGATACCAGCGGGAAGGACGTTGCCGGAGCACTTCTCTTTCCAGAGGAGAGCCTTGTTCCGGTCCGATCAGATCAAGACGAAGCGCATCTACAAGAGACTGACGAATTTTTACACTGGCCATAGGTATACCTTGTGGGTTCATGGGATTCATCCTGTTGCGTAAGGATTGTCTCCTTCCTCCAGAGCGGCCGACCTCTACAGTACCACCCTCGGAAATATGCGCAACACCGATACCATTCCCATATCTGATTTGAGTATACATAATCTTCCATTGCGGAATACAGAAGGAAGGCTGTTCTTTCGCATTAAGGGAAAATGTACATCTATATCCACAATATAAAATACTTCACGTCTGTGTACATGAACATCTCCCCTACAGCGACAGGGATGGACGTTAGGGATAGCGGCGTTTTTGCGGTTTTTGCGGTTTTTCTCGTAACTGCTTGCGATGCATTCATTTACTGAACGCCGCTTTGTGGCGGTCTTTGGCGGCTTTTGAGTGACAACTACAGACAGAACAGCACCGAACCTGTGAAAAGTCGACTTCTCTGGACAATGTTCTCAGGATTCGGTCACCATGACCTCGCATAACAGAAAGGCGGTGCTCGACACCCAGCCAAGCGCCGCCACCCCTCATCATCTACCCATACCCTCTTATTTGGCTTCTGCCCAGTTTTCGCCCACGCCGCACTCAACAAGACCCATTGTCGGGGCATCAGGGAACATTTCCAGGAAGGCCCGGGTCATACACTCCTGAAGGAGCCTGGCCACCGCATCAGCATCCTCTTCCCTGGCGATGACAACGATTTCATCGTGTACCGCATTAACGATACGAGCATCCTCAAATCGGGACAGCTCTTGCTCAACCAATGTCAAAGCCCGCAGTTGGATCTCACCGGCAGTACCCTGCACAGGAGTGTTAAGGCTTTTGGGAAAGATGCTCGTCTCCTTGCCCTTGAAGGTGCGGACACGGCCACCCTTCGTATGCACTGACTCCTTTCTTCGAGCTCCTTTCCGGATATCTTCCCGCCAGCTTCGTAATTGAGGATAGGCGGCGAAGAAACGCTTCTGGAATTGGCGCGCTTCGACTGCAGTCATCTCCACACCAAAGTCACGAGCATAGGTCCGCAGCCCCTCACCACTCTGGCCATAAAGCGTCCCAAAGGAAATCACCTTGGCCATCTGCCTACTCTGCTCGTCCACCTTAGCCATGTCAACACCGAGGATTCGGGATGCCGTGGATTGATGGATGTCCACGCCGTCGCGAAAAGCCTGCCGCATCGCCCTGTCCTTAGACATCTCTGCAGCCACACGCAATTCAATCTGAGAGAAGTCCGCAGCTATGACCATGCCTGTTCCCCCGGTGAAGATTTTCCGGAAGTCGCCACGGGGCATGTTCTGGAATCCCGGCTGACTGCTGGACATGCGACCGGTAACTGCACCTGTCAGATGGAAGTTGGCCATGAGCCTACCGGTCACAGGATCCACAAAGGCAGCCATCTTTTCACCATAGGTCGAGATCCGCTTCTCCAGCTTGCGTAATCGCAGCAATGGCGCAACTACGTCCAGGTCAGCATTCGCCTCCAGCGTCTCCTCAGTGGTGCTGAGCAAACCCTTGGAAGTCGTGGGCCACGCTGCTATACTTTCCGCAGGTACGTTAGCCCGAAAGAAAGCATCCAGCTGATGTTTACTGTTCAGATTGATATCGTCTCCCATGACACTGCGTACCTGCTTTTCCAACGGCCCCGCTTCAGCGCGCCATTCTTCAATCATCTGCTTGTGTACTTCACCATCGAAGGGAAAGCCCTGTTGCAGAGATACAATGGTGGGTTGGCAATTACGCATACGTTGGTAGACAGCTTCGGAGCGATCCATCCGAAGACGGTTCAGCAGAACGTCGTGCAAACGGACCAGATGGAGTACGTCATCTGCTGCATATTGCAGCTGCTCAGGCTCCAGTACAGGACGGCTCCAGTCAGATTTTTGAAGAGCCTTGGAAACTTCAACACTGAGAGCCCGCCACAAGACACTCTTAAGGGATAGCGCCATGGATTTGGGATCCCCGGGAGAGCGTTCTCTGATTGTTTCGTTCTTTAACGCATTCCACATCAGCATGGTACATTCCATGATCCCCACAGCCATCCCTACATGGGTGAGGTGCGCCATTTCGAAGACAGCGTTGTGGGCCACCAGCTTATGGGTGCACAATGGGTCAAGGATATCGGTCAGTTCACCAGAACAAGCAAAGGCATCGATCAAGAGAGCGTCGCCACACCTTCCCGCAAGCTGTACCAGCCGGATACGGGACAGGGTCGGAGAGAGCCCGGCTTTGGCATGATCCGGATAATCAGGATGGGGGGCTGTTTCAATGTCTATTGCCAACAGATCATTACCCTGCACCATCTCCAGCACCGCTGTCTTCGCTTCAGATGGATCCGTGATGTACCGATACCCTCTGGCACCAGATAGCTGCGCAGGAGTTACTACAGGAGCAGCCAGAGTCGCGGTATCAGGCTCAGAGGACACAAATACCGGTGCCGGAATCAGGGAGGCAGTGTCTTCAGCACTGTCGTCCTGTGAGGCCATAACAGACTGTATCGGCTCCATAGTCACCTTGTGATCTGAGCGGCGGGCACTCAATACTCTGTCTGCACGGCTCACCGCGGCACGCATGTACTGTTTCAGGTCAAGACCCGCTTGCCAGGCTTCCGTCACATCCTTACCCCTGGGCACTGGACAGGAGACAGCTTGGGGAAAGGCTATCTGATAAGACTCCGCCGCCTCAAAACCCGCGGCGTCATCGTCCATAATAAGAATGATTTTTTCAGCTGACTCTAATGTAGACACAACCTCTTCTCCCAGTGTGGTGTGGACACCACCCAGAGCTATGACAGTCACGCCTGTGTCCTGATTAAGCTTCATTGCACACAGAGGGCTCTCAACCACAGCAACTACGCCTTCGAACTCTGTGCCGCTTCCAGCGATACACATCGCTTCCAGCCTGGATCCCGGGAGCGATCGGTACCTGCCATAAGCAGCGTCCCAGCATCGGACGGTCAGGGAAATCACACCCTCCGGTCGTAAACGGTGAGGAATGGTAATGCCTTCGGAAACCGCGACCTTCCAGACCTCCTTGCCATCCTGGCGTAGGTATGAAGGCTTCAGACCAAAATCAGAGCGCCAAAGACGTTGGTATTCCCGAACCAGACCCAGACGATGCTGACGGATGGTGGAGTCATTAAGACCCCGCTCCTGATATAAGAAGTCCAGGGCTTCCGGACTATGGGCGAGCTCCTCTTCAGTTTCTTCAATCAGATCCAGTACACTGGCCCTCCACTTATTGCGATCGAGAATTTCGTTAGGCATCAGGTCAATTTCCGGCTGTGTATGTGTCACTGTCTTCTGTCTGTACGTCTGTACCCGCTCTCTGGCTTCCGTTGGACTCAGCCCCTCAGTCAGCTCCAATAACTTGGCAAAATTTCCCTTTACTTCACAGCGTCTGCAATAAAACCCTCCATTTTCCCACACGGCTAATCTATCATGTCCTTCACCACAAAGAGGGCATGGTCCCCGTAAAGATCCACACGGACCGTCAGGAGTGGTGGGGGGAAAACCTATGTCAGTCAGATACTCAATAATATTCATATTATTATTTCCTTATATTACTTTTATGTGGGTGAGCACCCTTAGTTACAGGACGGCGGGGCTGATCCCCCGCCCGTCGTTTCAAGCTTACATTCCAAGATAACGGCGCGCTTCATGGGTCAGCTTATAAAGCGTTTTATGCCTAGATACACCCTTCTTCTTCGGAAGTTTAATTTTGCTGGTCCACCCATTTTCCAACAGGAGATTCAACACAGGCTCCAAGGCCTGCTTCGTGCGGAGGTTGTGTGGCCCATTTTTGTAGAGCCATGCCCGGGTGAACTCAGTCATCCCTTTCTTCCGAAGTGTCTCCATCAGGAGCATGGCTACGTCACTGTGTGCATTAACGGGGGTCGGTAAGTAGAGTCGCTTCGCCTCGGCAACGAAGTACTCGGCGATAGTAATACCGCGTTTCACGTATTCGGGCTCCAGTTGTTTAGAGTTGGAACCTTCCACCAGCTGAAGGGTAGCCGCTACGCGAAGCGCCAGCATGTGACTTTTGTTTAAAAGGTCGCACAATTCATTCTCACGACCGATTCTGTCCATGACCTCATCGATTTTACTGCTGTACGCACTGAACAGCGCCCTGGAAGAGGGTGGTATCGTAAGAACGGGCGGAGAAAGATGATTCTCCGTGCCTTCTTCTATAGGCAATGATTTATTCAGCCAATCGGTCATAAAGGCATCGTACTCGACCATCACAGCCGTCGCTTCGGTTTCTCCCTCGGCAGTCGTTTGTCCGGGCTTTATCAGGTCGGGATAGCAAAAGAAAATTCGACTCAGCACTCCCTGGCGCCTAATCATCTTATCCATGATAAACTCACGGACAATATTCCATTGACCCATGAGCAGCATGGACAACCTCTTGTCGGTAACATGAATTCTACCGTCGCCTTTGCGGAATACTTTCACCGATACCGCATCACTCAATTTCGAGAGGTTTGAAATCATACTCAGTCGGGAATCACGGCTCATACCGTGACCACCCAAGAAGGTCGCGGCTTCGTCGGTGAAAAGACCTAGAACACCTCTGCATCCGGTCAGGGTAGAAATCAAGGCAGCAGGTGTGGCTTCATCCAAGCAGACGTCTGGCAACAGGGGGTCCTCCAGATTTTCACCCGACTTTTCTGAGGCAGACCGTTTGCGCAGCGCTTCTTTATACGCGCGCCCTAGCTCCTTCTCAAATTTATCGATGGGACTTTTGAGCCTTCTATAGAGACTGCTCTTTCCAACTCCACTGGCTCCGACTACCACGATGAAGAGGCTAATGGGGGTGGGCGATCCAAAAAGCATCAGGTCAGCGAAACCCTGCACAGCTAAGTTGGCGAAAGAAAGAGTGGTAACCAGGCTCATGGCAAGAGGAGCCCGAGATAGTGTCGTCATGGCCTGTGCCCATCTCTGAATCTTAGGACCAAACGCCTGTACTGGGATTTCTGTCGCCGGCGGCAATGTAGCCCTCAATGGTGAGAAGTCGGGCTCTTCTTCGACAGCATCATCTTCCTGTCGTACTACAATACGATTAATCTCTGCCTCCATAGCTGCAATGGGATCGGAGGAATTCTCAGATGGCTCCTGATCTTGCTGCAAGGACTCTTCCGGTGAATGGGTCTGATCTTCCTGCTCTGATATTGAAGACACATCAGTGTTTTCAGCTTGATCGTTCTGATCGGGGTTCGCTTTAGCTTCGGGTATCTCCCGAATGATTTTTTTCTTAATGATAGTACTCATGATTTTTTTCTTTCTTGGCTTTACGCCATGCTATAGTCCGTGATTCGGACACATTTTTGATAGACCTTGTTACCTGTGGCTAGCGACGGGTTGTGACCAGAGAAGCAGGCCGATCCGGAGCGGCTGTTGCCTCTACTTATTAGTGTTGCCGCCTTGTTGCCATATTGCTTCCAGAGAGGTGGGCCAGAGCACTTTAACGCGCGGGAACGCCCAATAGCCTAGGGTTTTCGCCAAATCACAGTAGTTTGGAGTACTGGAGATCATCAAAGAGCGGAGATAGATAAAAAAATAGCCCACAGCATTTAAGCTGTGGGCTATTTGTGTTTTATACCAAAGATCAGGTCAAGAGGATACGTCCATGTAAATCGTCCATTTTATTTTATTCAGAGGGTTATAGATTATTTCCCCACTCATTCTGTGCGAGAGATATTGGTGGAGATGCTCTCCGAATTCCGGGAATTGCTCGTTAATGCGTTTAATCGCTCTATTTAGAGCCCTCCCTACATTCCGAGCCGCATTTCTCTCGGGAGTGTCGCCCTGTATAGGTCCCCACTCTTCATCGGCATCTTTCTCTTTCTGGTAAAGTTTTTCCACCTTTTTTTCCAGCCTTTTTACTTCTTGTTCATCTCCTTTTTCCCTTGCAACTTGTAGCTCTTCGAGTATCTTCCCCAGTTTACCCAGCCCGAATGATCCCCCTACTGAAGACCGTCCGCGGATCACTTTCAGTTCTCCGCTTAAGACTCCACCTATTGCGGCAATCCTTCGTTCTTCATCACCAACTTCATTGCCATAGCGCTTCATTGCGTTCTGGTAGCTCGCATCGAGAGTGTAAACATCACATGGCCAGCCGGGGGATTGAGTAAGGATCCAGCAGAGGTAGCGAAATCCAATCAATTTCCTGCGGATTATAACGTTTTTTCCCGCAAACTTTATCTGAATGAAATTCTTATATAAACTGATTTCCGAGTCGGAGGTTCCTGTTAAAGAGAAGTCTGGCTCCTCTACCTGGCGTTTTTCAGCATTTGTCCGGGAGGCTTTTGCAGGTGCTTCTAAAGACTCTTTCTGCGACCGTTGCTTCCGACGCCTGGCGTTTTTCAGATGCAGAGCGGCTAAGTGTCGCTCTGCCCGGTTTGTGAGTTCTGTGGCTCCGGCAATCAGCAGCCCCACTTTTCGTTCGTTATTGAGAATTGCCTGCGCCTCTCGGCAGTATGCTGGTGTCTGGATAAGGATAGTCACAGCCTCACCAATATCGCACCAAGCCATGACCGCTATCAGATTGTGGAGTCGAATCGATGTGCGTGGTCGCTCCCCTGTCGGCAGGCGGTCCCGTCGTTTCAGCCAGGGATCCGGATCATCCGTTGTCAGAAGATGATCAGACCAGGTACTGAAAATAACCGCCTCTGTATCAGATGGAAAGTCATGTGCCAACCACTCGCTTCGGTCGTCTGTGGCATCTAATGGATCTAAATCGTGCTCACTACCATCGGAGAGATCAAATTGGGCGTGAGCTGAATAACCCACCTCGCGCTGGATTATCAACTCATCGTGAATCAATTTCACCCACCACTCACAATAGGCGTCGAACTGGCGGGAGTAGGTGACCGGCGGCAACATATCTACTAGCCGACGGCGTAGCCACCGTATATGCCCGGCTATAGGTGGTTCATCAAAGCAGGATTTGAGCCCCTTCTGCGGATCGAAATCGTGAAGCGTAAAACGAAACGTGTTCATATCAATGTCCTTGTACTCCGGTTAATTATTCCCTGAAATGCCAGCTAGGGAAGAAAAGCATACGATATATTATCAATCGGAGAGTATCTTTATCACGCTTTGGATGCAATCTTACAGGGACGATATCTCTCCTTGCATTTAAGTAAAAGCAGTTTTGAGATCTCCGTGATAAATTCGTGGAAAAATCTCTGGCTCGGTGAGGTTATGTCAAGAAGTTTCTGTAAATTGCTTTTCCTGGTGAACACCTTGTTATTAGTTGCTATACTTTCATGCTGAGGTTATCCTTGAGAACCCCTTCCCCCGGGGGAAGGGGTTCTGCGGTTTTATAATATTTAGTGCTTCGCTGGTTTTCTTCTGCGTTGTATACTGCTTCATCAATAGTGATGTAGCGAGCCTTTTCACAGAGCCAGACTTCATGAATTTCCATGAGGTGAGCACCAACAAGCCGGTCACATGAATCATCATTAGGAAAGATGCCAACCACCCGCGTGCGCCGCTTGATTTCACGCATGACACGTTCAAGCATGTTAGTCGTGTAAACACGTCGGCGAGACGCCTTGGTAAGCCCATGAACACCAAGAGTTTCTTCAAACTGTTCATGGATTTGCTTGGCTATACGCGGATACTTCCGTGCCCAGCGTTGTGCAATCCGGTCCGCCTCGGCAAGGCACAGTTTCACATCCTCAATCTGCCGGGCCGCACACAGTTCCTGAGAAAGAACGGGCCTGTCCCGATAGGAGCTCTGAGCCAGAACATTACGAATAAAATGAGTCCAGCAGCGTTGCCACACCGCATCGTAAAAATACTGTGCAACCGCCGCCTGAATACCCATATGACCATCACTGACCACCCAACGAACCCCGTGAACGCCCCGTTGGCGCAATTCGCTGAACACTTCTCCCCAGGTCGCTTCGGATTCCACATCGGCCATGCGCCAGGTCAGGATCTCGCGGCGACCTTCTTCGTTGATGCCCGCCACCACCAATACAGCCCGTTTACGTATGCTGCCATGATGACGAACCTTGATGTAACAGGCATCCACTATCACAAATGGCCACTGATGCTCGTCAACGCGTCGATTACGAAACTCCGAAAGTCGCTCGTCCAGCTCTGCCGCCACGCGCGACACCGTAGAAGCTGATAATTCAAAGCCTCCCATCTCTGATAATACGCGGCTTACCTTGCGGGTCGATACCCCTTGAAAATACATTTCTGCACAGGCAACAAGAAGTGCCCGTTCACTACGTTGCCACTTCACAAGCGGATAAGCGTCAAAGGGTTCCACGCCACGCGCCTGAGGCACGGACAAGGATAATTCACCCAGGCGTGTCTTCATTTTACGAGGCTTGTAGCCGTTGCGATAGCCCCGGCGGCTTTTGCTCCGCTCATGAGGCTCGGCGCCCAGATGACGAGCGATTCCTTCTTCAAGAACGGTCTGTATCATCAGATGAAGCATCTCCAAAAACACATCCTGTCCATTATTTTCTTGAATCTGATCTAAAAAACTTCCATACTCTTTACTGGTCATCGTTTGCTCTCCTGTTGGTTAGGCCAATAGGCCGGTTTTTCTATTCACCAAGAGTGAACCAAACGATGACCCCGTTTGTCCAATTAATTTACAGAAACTATAGTACGTTATCCTCGGTGATGCCCAACCTGGACTCCTTCACAATCATGCCGGCTTTGCAGCGGAACGTTTTAGGCCCCTCCACAGCCCAGTCTCCAATCATCCCCCAGTTTTCTGGTTCAGCGTGGTGTTTCCTGGAATACAACGTATTGCAGTAAAAACAGAGTCAATACTCTGCTCTTCTGGTAAGGTCCACCAGAGACGTTGCAGATGCTAATAAGGTGAGTAGCAACGAAGTATTCTCCCCTGATGCAGGATTTACGGCGGCCAGAGGCGGCCTGAAAACTGATGGGTCAGGTAGGGGCACGAAGTAAAGATCTTATATATGTACTGATTATTTAGCTGATACGATCAGAAGACTTGTCTATAACATTTGACCTTCCCTCATAAAAAAGCAGCTCCCTCGATGATTTCCCTTATGGTAGGGGATGAAAATTTCACTCACGGAATTATGGAGACATTGACAGGCAAGAAACTGACTGGAGTGCAAAATGAAGGCTTAATACATATACTGATCATTGAGTTGATGTAATAGTTAGAATTATCTTGGACATATGGTCATCTGTTCCAGAAATTCAGATTCTATAATGCTTTTTCTTATCGTAAGAATGAAAATTTCACTCACAGAAGTTACAGCAGCACTGCAGATGTAAAACTGGCTGGAGGGCATAGTGAAGGTCTGATATATGTACTGGCCATTGAGCTGGCACTGTCAGAAAACTCGTCTGGAAAGCTTGACTTTTCCTCAAGGAAATATAGGTTCTATAATAATTTTTCTGGGGATGGGAAGCAGATAAGGTGGGGATATATTTTTTTTCGGCTCAGAGATGGTATTGATCCATCATCTAATGCAGGCTGTCTGGGTTTCAGCAGGAGGTACTGAGAGAATTTATTCTCTGGCTGGGCTTTGCCCACCAACTTGAATTAGGGAAGGCATCCACACAATAGGTGGTGCACATCGGATACTGGCACGGATGCATCCAGCTCACTCTCCGGTCCCCCTCCGGTCCTCTGGCGGAGTGTGGTGTTTCCTGGAATGCTCCGTGAGGTAGTGAAAACAGGGACAATACTCTGCTTTTTTGGTGGTGCTCATCAAAGACCTTTCAGGTACTGATGAGGTAAGCAGCGGTGGAATATCTTGTTCCAGGGCAGGCAAAATAGTGGTGACTAGTCTGGGTATTTCGGCACACTGTCCATGTCCCCGATTTACTTAAAATCCGTTCCCCGTAAGGGGGTGCGGGTTCGATTCCCGCCTCGCCCACCAATGAATAAAGGCTGATATTGCAATCTGTTCTTTCTCTGGAAATTCCCCGGTTGTGAAAAGAAGTGAAGAAAAAACCAACCTTGTGAACGGTGCCAGTGTAACCTTTGATGTAACCTCATGAATTCGCCTCCACAACTTCCAGACATTCATTGAAGTAATCCGGAAGCCGTTCCGCCGCCTCCAAGAAGTCCTCTTCGTCAAGAAAAATGTAATACTTCATAGTCAATGCCGGCGAGCTGTGCCGCATCATCTTTTGCAAGACGGCCAGAGGGGTGCCCGCCCTGGCCAGCTCTGTGCCAAAGAAGGAACGGAAGGAATGCATATCCACTTTTCGGCCGGCGGCATTCCATAAATCAATTTTAGCAATGGCGCAATCTTTCTTTACCTGCTCTGTCATGTATTGCGGAAGGCTGTCAAAGAAGGGTTGTTTGTCAAACGCCCCGGGGAAGGCCGTATTTCCGCCCGTGAGCCGCCTCAGCCTCTCAGCCATATAATCCCTCAATATATTGATTGTCGCCGTGTTCAGCTTGATTGTGGCGCCTTTACGGTTCTTCTCATTGTCGGGTTGAAGGTATATGCTTGCCTCTTTCAAGTTTACGTCTGAAATCCTGAGCGTACGGGTTTCACTCCACCTGAGCCCTGTCCCGGCCATGAGAATATAAACTGTCGCCCTTGTCTCTCCCTTCCAGGCCAATTTGTCCCTGGTGGCCTCTGAAATGTTACGGCCGGCAACTGCTTGTAACGGTTGCACCTTCGCCGCCTCAATCAAGCGCCGCACCTCATCAACTCTGAACGGCCGGCGGTTGTATACGGTTTTCTGTTGCCCTTCGTATCGAAGCGCCTGAAATGGATTCTCAGTCAACAATCCTTGAATGGTGGAGCAACACCAACCACCAAAGGCTTTGAGCGCATTAACTTCTTTCTTGCAAGTCCGTGGCGCAACCTTTGCCGCCCGCTCGTTTATGTATCGCCCGGCCTTTGCCGTGTTCATGTCCCGAAGCTGTCGCCAGACGCAAGCCTCGGCGGTGCGTTCAACAATTGAAACAGTTTCCTTTATGTGCTTCTCTGTCCGGCCTTCGCCCAGCTTCGTGGTGGTGAATCGCTGTAACGCCTCTTCAATGGTGAGCGTTGACTTGTCGGCAACCTCAAGTTCAGCCCTGGTAACAATGCCCGCCCGTATCCGTTCCACCTCGTTCTTTTTTTCCTGCAATACCTGCAAGGCCGCTTTCCTCGTCGTGCACTTGGTGGAATCTTCGTCCCATTCGTCCTCTTCTGTTTTCCACTTCATGCGGTAAATATTACAAGGCACCTTTACCTTGCCATCAACAATTTCTCTTGTATAAGCTTTTCCTTTTCTTGTCCAGGAAGCGTATTTCTTGCCGTCCTTGCCTTCAATAATCTTTGCGCTTTTGGGAACAGGCCGTTTCCGTTCAGGTAAATAAACACTGCCACTCATTTCTTGTCCTCCTCTTCTTTTTTAACCAGGGTAAGCCCGAAGTAGTCGGCCAGCTTGTCGGCCGTAGTCAATGCGATGGAATCACCGTCCCGGAATCGCTGCAAGCTCCGGAGTCTTACTCCAGTATCAAGCCAAATACGATTGAGAGAAACGCCGCTTTCTATCATGGTTTCCCGCAAAGCATCGGACAAAGTCTTGTGTTTTTTTGTGTCATTCATATGTATATGTCTTTCTAAATATTTAGTATACCTAAATTGGGATTATAAGTCAACTGCTATTCCTGCTAACTTTTGCCAGTATAAAACCCACAGCTTTTCATTGTTGCGGGTATTCGGTGGAGTGGCCGGCCGCCTGTTATATTCCGATGGTTGCCAGTCTCGTATATAGTCCAGGTAGAGAGCTTCAGCGGTGGCGGCGGCGCCTTCGCCGAAGGCCATTATTATTGGAGTTCGCAAAGAGTCATAACGACGGGAAAGCCATGCCTCCTGAACAGTCATTTCCCAGTTTTCAAAGTGTGAATTCTGCAGAGAAAAACCATCGTTTTTTGAGTTGGGAGCGACTGCTACTCTGCTATTCCTGCTAACCTTCGCAGTGCTTTCAGGCAAGAAATCATAATCTTTTAACATTTTTAATGCTTTATATGTCATGTGGTACAGCCTCAGCATTAGAAGAGTTTTATTTCATTTCTGGCCACTGAAACACAGCCCTCCCCCTTCAGGAAGCCCAAGGCCGCCCTTATTCTTTCTGAGTCTTTTCGCAGTGCATAAGGCCCATATTGCCGGATATATGAACGGGTAAAGCTTCCCTTCTTTTCTGCTTTTTTCTGGTGCAGGAATTCCAGTAGTTTTTGCGCATCCTGTTGAAGTTCTGAAATTTTCGCCGATTCGTAAAAGCGCAAGTTTTCTTTCAGGTAATAATCAGCAATGCAAAGAGCCCTGGCCATAACCTCTTCAGATATCGTGAGCGGTATGTCGTCGCCGTGCCTCTCTGTGAAGAGGTTTTCCTTGTCGCCGTAGATGGCCAGATTGCCGGCAATGCGTAAGCCATGTTCAGCGGCCTTGTTTGCCCAAGGATAAATTGTCTCAAGGGTGCCATTGGGTGAAAGCTGTTGTTCAATATTCTGTTGATAAGCCCACCACAGCGCCGCCGCCTCCCGGCTGGCGGTGATAGTGCCGACTTTCAACTCATCGCCCCTGTCGTTGGTTTTCGGCGGGCCGTCCAGGAGCTTTTCCATTCGCCGGCAATACTGTTGATATTCGGGTTTAGTGGTGATATCCTCATCAATTACAGTCCGGCGCCCTCTGAGTGATTCGTCTTCAATAAGAAGCATTCTTGCAAGAAAGCCCTGATTCTGTATCAGCTCACTTTCTACCAAATCGCCGGCAACGTCGGGTTGTACCATCATATGAGCCGCAAAGCGCCGGCCTCGTGTGTTGGAGCTCCCCTTCTCAACTCTAAGACGGATGCCGCCGGCGCCGTCCCACAGTTCCGAGAAATGCGCAATGGTACTAATGACGTTGTCGCTGTTCATGGAGTAGCCGCCTATAAAGGTTCCTCCCTCGCTGGTGAAAAGGCCACAGTATGGCATCTCTTCACTCAACCGGTAGTGTAGCGCTTCAGTCGTGGCATTGCTTATAATCAGGTACGGCGCCAGTGGCTTTTCAGGTTCCCGCCCAAGCTCCTTCAACCTGTCGACTATTTCCTCTCTGGTTTTATTTGCCCCGCTCGTCGCTTTATCAGCCAGCTTCTTATAAGCCCTCAACTCATGCTTATAGTCGGCCATCTCCTCTTCATAAAGCAGAAGCTTCCTGGCTTCCCATTCCCGATGGGGCCGAAGTACAAAGTTATCCAGGGTTGTCTTTCTGGAGCCGCTCTCAGCAATGGTAAGGCAATATAAGCTTGTCGGCTTTTCAATGCTTCCAATCTTTACATTGGCATGAGCTTGCACCACAAGAGACAGCCCGGCCAGTATGCTTTGCGCCGTCATGGCCTCTGTAACGCCGATGCAGTGAGCAATCTGTTTCACAGTCCCGGCCAGTTCTGGCCCCAATGCGTCGGTTGGGAATGGCTCTCTCTCTGGCGGCGGTTGGAATAATTGAACGTGCTCCGGCCTGTTGGCATCCTGTATGTCGGCCAGAGTGACAACTTCTCCATGCTCTTTGATTGCCGCCTCCAAGTCGGCCAGGCTGTGCCCGGCTTCGATGAAGTCGGAAACGTCCTTCACGTCGGGAAGGTAGCAGACAATAAGCCCTCTTGAGCCTTCCAGGCTGGCAAGCTGGCATAGCACTTCATTAAAGTAGCCCTCGCCCGCCTCGTCGTTGTCTGGAAGCATTACAAGCTTTTTAAAGGGTGCCAGCGTGGCCCAATCGGAATGATGGGCGCTCTTTGCCCCGCCTTTGCTGGTGACGGCCACAAGGCCCATGGCCTCCAGGGAGTGAACGTCCTTTTCGCCTTCAACAATGTAAATGACTGTTTCCGGTGGCAGTCCCTGGAGCTTCTCACAGCGATAAAGCGGATAAGGCCCTTTTAGCCCTGTGGGTGTTGTGGAGAATCGTTTAGGCTCATGCCTGTTGACGGTGCAACAATGCTTCCCGTCAGGGTGCTTGTACTCATACTCTGCAACAATGCGCCGTGTCGCCTTCGTCTTGTTGTTGGTTGTCGTGCTCATAAGTAAATCCCTTCCAGTTCGTCGACGGCATCAATAAAACTGAGTCCGTTCAATTGCCGGTGAAAGTCGATAATGTCGCCGCCTGATGCGCCGCAGGAAAAGCAGTAGAAAGCGCCTGATTCCATGTTGATGGCAAAGCTTCCCGGGTGAGTGTCGTTGTGGAAGGGACATAGGCCGGTTTTATTTTCGCCGTGTTCTCTGGTGGCCTGGAAGCGTTCAACGTTGTCGCTGTAGTATTCGGCGGGTGTGAGGAAGTCTTTGACGGCGGCGGCGCGTTCTGCTATACTGGAAGCAGTGAGAGAATATGCGCCTCTCCTCGTTTTTGCCCGCCGACTGGTTGCCGCCTGTCGGCTTTTTTTATGTCTATGCATTGTGTGAATCTCCTTCTATAAGCTGTGCGTTTTTGACTTTCAGGGAGCGGCGCCCCTGGTACTCTTCTTCAACAATGGAGAGCGTCGCCCGGATTGGCGGCGGAAATTCAATAACATCTGTCCAGGTGTAAGCCTTCATCTCTGGAATGTCGGCCTCAGTCATGGCAAGCGTCTTCAATGCCCTGTCGGCGTACGGCCTGGCCTTGTCCGTCAAATACAGGTACTGCGTGATGCCTTCTCCCGTGTCGAGCTTCCATCCAAGCGCAAGGTATGGCGTGCCCTTTTTTGTCTTGCCCCGCCATGTTGCCGCAAGGGTTGCCGTTTTCTTCATCACTTCGCCTCCCATCGGGTGCGGCGGACATTCGGACAGCCGTCATCAATCCAGGCTTGAATGTCGGAAGCCCGCCACCTGGTGGAGCCCATAATTCGGACTGGTGCCGGAATCGCCCCGGCGTCCCGTGCGTTCCAGACGCTACGAACGGAAAGCCCAATCTTGGCGGCAACTTCCTTCACGGTGAGCAACTGGTTTTCTCTGGTGTTTGTCGTCATAACTGAATCCCTTGTTTTACAATCAGGCCCTATTGCCTGGCTGGCTTCAGTTTTGCGCAACTGTGCAGAAAATTTCAAAGGATTTGAACAGTCTCCGTAACTATGGAGAAATGCATTACAGCAACTTGCATAATATTCCAGTAATGTAAGACGTTTTGCGTTTTGAGTCTCCGTAACTAATGGAGATGCTATAGGGTGTTTATCGGTTGGCATCTTTACCTTTTATCGCTTTGAGTGTGTCCGGGTGTTTGTAGTCATAATGAATCTGTCCTTTTTTCGGCCGTTTTTCTGTTGGTTCAATCGTCCAGAATTTCCGCCTCTGATACTCTTTTTTTCTTTCGTCTGGCGTCAACGTCTTATCATCTTTTATAAGCTCAACTTGCTTCCGTGCATCCCTCAGCCTTTGACGGAGTGCATCCACAGCTTTCTTGTCGCCCTGGATGCCTTCCGCCTCTGCTATCTGTTGCGGAGTAAGCCGGGCCGTAGTAAGCCGGGCCGTAGTAAAGACGGATGCCGCCTTCGCCTCTTTCTTACTGATTTCCTCTTTTACAATTTCCCGAACAGTGTCAGGGTGATTACTTCCGGCAATCTGTGTTATCGCTTTGACTGCTTCATCCTGCAATAAAACATTGTTTCCGGTGTCGGTGAGCTCAAAGGCCCTGGAGCGTGCCCATTGGCAAAGCTCGAGCCTGTCAAAGTCCTTGCTGAGTGCGCCCGTGCGGATGGCTTCGGCCACAGCGTGCCCGGGAAAGTACTTTGGCGCCGCCTCCATGAATTCTATTGGCTCTTGCAGTGCAAAGTCTTTATACATCTTGACTGGTGCCAGGCATGCCCGAACGTCGGCAACTTGTGCAAGGCTCATTCTTACAACAATCAAATCTCGCTCGTTTTGCGCCTCGCATCGCTCCTTGTTTTTCTGGTAATCAGGTTTATCTTTTCGGGTTGCGTCAAGCCACTTTAAAACCAACTTTCCGTAACCCGGGAATCCCCAACCCTCTAAATTAATTGCTCTTGTGGCGGCATTGACAACAAAAGAGAGCATTCCCATTTGTCGGACTTCTTTTGTTTCGCCGCTCCTGCTGACGTGCTGAGCCGGGAGATTCTTGTCACCAAGAGCAACCCATTCTTCAAAGGACATGCGTTGTGCGTCGGTTGTCGCCGGTGCCTCTTTCTTACCGGGTGCCTTCGCCTTCGCCTGTCGTTTTTTCTTCTTGTCTGTCATAGTCTTTTGTCCTTTGTTGGTTGGTGCGCCCCTGGCCGCCGTGGCAAGGACAAAAAACAAAAGCAACCATGACGGACAGGGACGCTTTCCCGGGTAATTAGGCCGGGAAATTTAAGCTCATGATACAGGAATACAACTCAATATCAGCCACTGGCTTTCATCAAGCTGTATGCATTCGTTCGGGTTGGGTTCGTCTTCGCCGAAGATGGCGCCCGAAGCCGTGAAGGCAATTGCCGGGTTCAGTCCATCGCCGATATTTATAAACCATTCGCCCGGTTCATCCTCTGGAAGTTCAAAGATGGCATTAACGGCCTCATCCGTCAAGTAGGTAACCAGGGGTTGCGCCGTGTGCCCGCCCTGAGGAAGTGGGAGCCAGATGAACCAATCTTGAGCATATAGTACTTTGGCCGGGTTTTCGCCCGCCTCGATGCGTGAACGTTGCTCATCGTCAATGTCTGTTTTTACGGTGAAGAATTTCATGATTCTTTTGCCTCTTTGTTTAGAGCTCTAATCATTTTTTCAGCCTTTCTGAATCCGCCATAATCGCTCTAATCATTTCGTTATGTTTGTCCAGTAGTTCCGGCGCAGGGATTGACGTGTTGCCGTAACGGCGCAGGTTGTCGCCAAATCTGTCAAGATGTCGCTTGATAATGTCAAAGCTTGCCTGAACGGTTTCCATCGGAACAAGCTGTTTACGCCGCTCCATTAAATCGATTTCCGCAAGTTCAGCCCGGGCTTTTCGGAGTCTGTCGAGTGCTTCGCCGTCGGTTGCGTTGCTGAACGCCAGCTCATCAAGGCCGTTGGTGTGAACGTGCTTTGTTGGCGCATCGAGGCCGTGCAGTTTGTTCAGCCTGTCAATCAAGATGGCTTTTGTTTTGATGCGCACTTCTGTCTTGTCGATGGCGTCGGCGTCGCTGTAGAGCCCTTCCAGTCTGTCAATCTGTTGTTGGCGGTAGTCATGAGCAATGTCCGCTGTACGTGCCGCCGCTTCCTGCAAGGCCTTGGTAACGTGTCCATGTGCTGAGCTTTCAGAGATACCCAATTGTTCAGCAATCTGCTTATAGGTGGCGCCCTTCGCCCGTGCCTCCATCGCCTGAGCCCGTGTTGCTATGACTTTATCGGTTCGAGCCGTGCGCCGTCGCCCTTCCCGTGGATTGCCAATGTCAATATTCGTGCTTGATGTATTCATGTTGTTATTTTCTCCAATCCGAAAAATTCATATGTTGTAGGGATAAAAACTGGTAGGTGCTGCTCCGCCGGAGGGTTCCGCAATGTCCAAGAGGAACCTAT
>JAAYJV010000069.1 GCA_012522755.1 Candidatus Hydrogenedens sp. | reverse complement strand
CCTTTATATTTGCATCGTCTTTCCTTTAGTGTGACTTCGTGTAACTTCGTGGAAGAAAAGAAAAGGCAGACTATAAAAATTCTTCATCCTTGTCCAAATGAGCTTTTCTTGGACAGGCAAATACAACGATCAGTCAACCTGATCCTGGAAACAGGGAAAATGAAGACAAAACCTGCCCAAAATACCAATGAATTCAACTATGTGGATTTGATGATAGCCTTAATTTGGACACCAGCGTGTTTTTATTTTAAATATCAGATTGATGGACACCGCTGACAGCACGGCCATCAGCGGTGTCGGGGCATTGGTTCTGCACGCTATTGTTCCCAATACTTTTCAGACTGCTTTTGCTTCAAATTCCAATGCTATTTCCAGCCTTTAAAATTTTTCCAGCATGGACGGATAAACGAGGTCTTTTTTGGCCGGAGGTTCACCCAAGGAAGGCCGGAAGAGATTGCCGTAATCTCTGATAAAAGACTCATTGGTCTGTAAAGTTTCATAGTTGAAATAATCAGTATCAGATACTTTACGCTGCTCGGCGGTAGGTTCCAATTCAGCCATATCCGTGGCATAGAAATCAGCATCAGCTTTGAAAACGGCTACTTTTCCAAAATCTCCGTTCAAGACCATTTCCATGCATTTGCGTCCAGCCATGGCGGAGAGTTTTTTGTCGGTTTCAGTGGGTGGATAATCGCGCATGGAGTAGGTATGCGTCTGGAAAGAGGCGGGTATCTTCGCATCTTTACATAAGCGTACCAGCTCCAATCCCAGCCACTCGGGCTGCAGTTTAGGCAATTTGTGCTCATCAAAGCTTCTATGCCCTTCCGGCGGCGGCTGAGCGCCTTCGATTCTGGCACCCTCGGAATAGGGAATCACGGCAAAGGCTTTACCGAAGTTTGCTTTGTTATATTCAAGAGCAGCTTTTATTTTCTCCAGCACTTCAGACCAGGTGTATTCCTTTTCACATGGCAGACCGAAGTCACCTCCACCATAAGCGGTGACTCCTGCGGTGATCCAGTCTGTATCCCGTCCGAAAAGCCCTACGAAAAAGACCCTCTCACAGGTCATGGCGGTGTGATGATGCATACGTACAGCTTCGGCACCAACAGTCACAGCCGATTCCCAACCCAGAGTGATCGGTGTAGAGAGGTCCCCGTCCATTGTTTTGGGGTATCCGACGACCTTAATTTTCTGGTCTTTGAACAATTTATAGGCTTCTTTCAGATGATTGTCGCCTCCCATCATAATGACGGCGTGCACGTTTTTCTCTTGAATGATTTGTTTTATTTTGCTGGAATCACTGATATGGCGGTCTGAGCCGATCATGGATCCGGCTCGATCGGGGCGTATATGCTCCTTTCGGATGGGCATCAACTCACCCGCTTCCAAGCCTTTCAAGCCTCCAACGGCACCAAAGAGTTCATACTTGCCGGGCGCTATTTCTTCCAGAGTATCATGCATGCTGTAAAATGCGGCATGAAATACGGAGATAGGACCGCCTGCGGTAACGGCCGCTATTTTTGGGGTCATGACATAATTCCTTTCTTTTCAAGTTCGTCAACACATAAAAAGTTAAAACAACACAAGCTCATAAGACGATCCACCACGGTACAGTCGCAGTTTACATGCTTCAACTTATCTCCTGCGCACTATGGCAATTGCCCATCTTTATCTGCATATATACTAATACTGAAAAATGTTCCATATGCAATGTTGTGAAGATCTCAAGGACCGTCATTCAAGAATATGGCATCTTAATTGAGTGCATGCCCGGTAGTTCTGTTTTCCATATTTAGCTGAAAGTACATGGTTGCGCCAAAAAGGTGCACTCCAGTCTGCAATCGTTTCAAGGACTCTTTAAAATAGATAAAGAAAGATTCCGGCGAGGAGAAGGCATGTTCAACCGTGGCACAAAGCTTGTCGCTCATCAAAAACAATTTGACATATTTGGTTTTACATGTGACATGAGACATTGCCTGCATCACAAGTATTTTTTCTTTATCCGTTTCTACTGAGTAGAAATTGGGGTAGAGGAGGCAGAAATACTCCTCGTCCTCTTCGTCCAGGATAATCAGGTAGTTGCCACCTTCGAACTTGAAGTGAATCGCTCCATCTTTTTGAATCTCGGGGCTATACCCTTCGTCGGTTAAATGTTTCAGATAGGTTTTCAAACGTTCTTCCAGTTTCATGATGAATAACTCCCATGGTTGAATTTTTCAGGAACAAAGTATTAATTATATTTTTAATTTCACTCCGTCTCTCATGACGGAAGCTTGTTTGGCGGAGCGCTGAAAGCGACTCTCGCTTCTCTATAATGTATAAACGGCAATAACACAATTATTTTTAATAAATGCTGAATATTTTTAAAAGACTTTGAAATCATAATGCTGAGTCCTCATGGGGCTTGAGTCGGAGCCTGATTTTAAAAAAAATCAAGTTCCAATGACTTGGGCCAGTCCATGATATTTTTGCACCGCCAATGTGTTCTTTTGCGCTTGTTTTGTCAAAAATAATTTGTCGCAGCCAAGCATAATAGCCCTGTTTTACAAGGGCTTAATCTTTTTTTTTCAGAGCCTGTTATACCGGAGGGAGTCACTATTTTTATTCTTTTGAGGAAATAATAAAAAAAAGAACCAAAAAGCTGTTTATATAAGTGAAAGAAACAAAGAGCGCTGGAAGAGTGGATTTGTAAAAATAAAATAGTGTGTTTTACAAAGGAGAGCATGTACACTGTTATATTCAGGTGCCTCATGCTCCAAAAAGGAGAGTTGCCATGAAAGCGATTAAACTGGAAGTTGCATTATTTCTTGCAACGCTTTTGGCTGGAATTTTTCTTTTCCCGGACATTTCAGTCCGAGACGCCTGGGCATCAGGTGTTCAGGAGAAAGAAGAAGAGGCCCGGGATTTGTCATCAGCTGAGAATCCTGTTGAGGAAGATCCTGTAGTGACTGAAGAAGTGGAGGAGAAATCATCTCTTCCTGAAAATCCCCTTCAGAAAACCGAGAAGTTCAACCTGTTCGAGCGGTTACGCCAGCAGCGCAACAGATTAGGGATTTCACAGCTGGAAAAATACAGAAAGCTTGAACAACTGGATCTCAAACTCCTCGATATCTCCGGTCTCAAGAAAAATCCCTTGCAAGATCAAGTACAGAGCTCAGACTTCGAGTTGTATAAGAAAATTTTCGACTCGCTCCATCTCCCACCCTCTTGGTCGAATTCTCGTCTGAATGGAAATGACAATGAGTTATCCGACAAATTGCTGGACAGGTTGATTGAAGACTCGAAAAACATTGAAAAGGATGAAGAAAGTACAGAGTAAGTTTTCTTCGCTTTGCTTGCCAGTCATGATTCTTTGGCTGTGTTCATTTATTTTATAAAGCCCTCGTTTCAAGAGCGGATATCCGTAGAAAAAGGAATACCATGAAGGAGAAATTAGGCAATTTCAATCTGTTATACAGCCTTGGAAGCGGGACCATGGGCGAGGTTTTTCTCGGGAAACATGACTGTCTGGATCTTCACTGTGCGATAAAGGTACCTCACCAGAATCTTGTTGCATCACCTGGTTTTAAAGAGCGTTTTTTGAATGAAGCTCGAGTTCTTCATGAATTGAAAAGCCCTTATATTGTTCAGCTTCACGAAGTGGGTCAGGAGGAAGAGACCTTTTTTCTTGTGATGGATTTTGTATCGCGAGACGGTGAAACTTCCTGCTCTCTGGATCAGCTTATGATGGAAAAAGGCGGCTCTCTGCTGTGGCAGGATGTGAGGCCCCTGATAACAAATATTTGTCTGGCCATGTCCCACGCTCATGCTCAAGGCATCATTCACAGAGATCTGAAACTCTCCAATGTGCTTCTGGATCAGGATGGTTCAGCAAAAGTATCTGACTTCGGTCTGGCCACCATGGCTGGCCGTGACTTTATGCTTCAAAGTTTCTGTGCATCTCTGGGAATGGAAGGGACTGTCAGAGGCACCAGCCATGCTGACGCCACTTTAGGCTGTGAAGGGACTTGCGTAGCCGGGAGTGATACCAAAGGGGAGGGGCTCGTGGGTACTTTTCACTATATGCCTCCCGAAGTGATCAGAGGCTGTGAATGGACTGTGCAAGGAGATATATATTCTCTGGGAGTCCTCATTTATCGTTTACTGACAGGACGTTGGCCCACAGGCCGTTGGGCATTGCCGAGTGAAGTCAATACGGATATCCCCACGGTTTGGGATGGAATTGTTGAAACAGCAACCTCCTTCGATCCTTACAGCCGCTTCTCGTCCATGGAAGCGATTTGTCACGAACTTTCGCTTTTGCCATCGGAGGAAACACTTGCCAGATCCCCCAAAATAATTCCCTTCCCGCGGGCCGAAACAAAGGACCGGGAGGGGCGAAACATAATGCTTCCTGTTTCAGCCGGCGAGTTTCAGATGGGTCGCCCTTACACGGGAATGGGCTACGAGGATGAACGGCCTGTGCACACTGTATATCTGGATTATTATCTGATAGGAAAATATCCGGTAAGCAATGAGGAGTTTGTTTCAGTTTTGAACTGGGCTCAGAAGCGTGGTTATCTGAAAGATAAGTATGGAGCATCCTATAAGGGCGGTGTTGTTCATGCCTGTAACCGGGCGCTGGTCGAGACGGATGCATCGGCGGAGGAATCAGAGATTTTCTTTGAAAATAACATTTTCCGGGTTCGGAGTCGACCAGGCTTCAAAGGTGCGATCTTTTCCATGGCTGAGCATCCCGTAATATCGGTCAATTGGTATGGTGCAGTCTGTTACTGTAACTGGCTCAGTGAGAAAGAAGGAATGGAAGTTGTCTATGACACCGGAACATGGGAACGCTTTGAGCCCTTGCGTAACGGATACAGACTTCCAACGGAGGCGGAGTGGGAGCGTGCGGCTGCCTGGGATGGAATAAAGCACTGGCGCTATGGAATGTTGAGTGATCAGAATCACTTTGACCGTGCTAATTTTGTGCAACGGGAAGGCAAAGAAATAATTGACGTTGCAAACCCCGTAGGATTGGAAGCACTTCCTTTTACTTCTCCAGTCGGCTGGTATAACGGCGAGAATCGGGCCCAGCTCAGGCATGCATATCACAAGACCATTGATGCCAAAAGCCCCGTGGGTGCTTATGACATGAGTGGCAATGTCTTTGAATGGTGCCATGACCGCTATGCGGAAGGATACTATTCGAATAGTCCCATAGATAATCCCACGGGGCCGCCTCACAGCCAGGCTCGCGTGCTTCGTGGCGGCTGCTGGTATCTCCATAAAGAGGCTTGTCGGACGGCTAACCGGCAGATGTCGGACCCATCCCAATGTTACAATATTTTCGGATTTCGTCTTGCCAGAACTCTTTGATTCCAGAACAGCAAGCCTGAGAGAACAAGACATGAATCTTCTAAAACAAACTCTCCCAGTATTCTGATCCGGGAATTGCCTCAAGCAGCATCTCACGTCCCTCAATTGAACAGGCTTCACCCAAGTCAAATAACAGCAGTTTTTTAAGATTCTTCAAGTGAATCAGTCCTGCATCGGTAATCCTGGTTCCGGACAAAAACAGAGCTGAGAGATTAACGAATACGCCAATATATTCCAGACTGGAGTCGTCAATCGCTGTATTTTCGAGATAAAGTCCCTTGAGGGTATTCAACAGCGTCAAGTGCGACAAGCCTTCGCCGGTTATACGCGTCTTTGAAAGAGCAAGATCTTCAAGATTTGCAAGACTCCGCAAGTGGATCAATCCGGCGTCACTGATCTTCGTTTGAGACAAGTTTAAACTCCGCAGATTATCCAGCCCGCTGATATGTTTCAGTCCGGCATCACGGATCTTCGTTTGAGACAAGTTTAAACTCCGTAGATTATCCAGCCCGCTGATATGTTTCAGACCGGCATTGCTGATCTTTGTTCCGTCCAAGTCTAAATTCCTGAGATTAATCAGCTCTCTGATATGTTTAAGCCCGGAGTTGTCAATTCCTGTAGAGGCGAGATCAAGGCTGTCAAGTTTTTTCAGCGCTTTCAGCTTCGCTAGCCCCTGGCTGCTAAGCTCTGTGAATGAAAGATTCAACGTGGTAAGATAGATCAGAGAGGAGAGGTGCTCCATAGCGGCATCACCTATGAAAGCAGTGCTGAGATCCAGATATTCAAGGCATTTTAGCTTTTTCAATGCCCTCAAAGCATTATCATTCAGTGATGAATCATACCAGTCCACACTTATACATTGTCTGACATCAGAGAGCGTATATGTCCCATAATCTTCATTCAGTGTTTCAGACTCCAGGGAGCAGAGGAATTTTGTTGCCTGAGAATCGATCAGATCTTCATCGCTGATTTTCATTTTGGGTAAACATAACCATCTGAGATCAGTCAGCTTGCCAATATGTTTCAAGGCGAATCTGTCAAGCTCTGTACAACGGAGATCGAGGCTGTCAAGTTTGCTCATCCCCGTCAGGTATACCATCCCTTCGCCGGTGAGGGCTGTGAAGGGCATGTTGAGCTCGCGAAGACTGGTAAGTTTCTTCAGATGGATCAACCCCGCATCGCTGATCTGCGCACCCATCAGGTCTAAAGTTCTGAGATTAACGAGCCGGCCAACAGGCTTCAGACCCGTGTCATTAACCTTTGTGTCCCCGAGATCGAGGTACTCAAGCCTGCTCAACCCGGCGAGATGCACGAGGCCTTCCCCGCTCAGGTCTGTGCCACTCAGTTCAAGTGCAAGGAGCTTTGCAAGACTCTTCAAATGAATCAGGCCGGAATCAGTAATATGCGTATAAGACAGATCCAGATGAGTGAGCTCCGTCAGCGCTTCCAGAAAAACCAGGTCGGAGTCAGTGATATTCGTACTATATAAACAGAGATGACGTAAAGCAGTCTGCTCTTTCAAGCAATGGATATCATCCTGGCTGAAACGTACACCTGAGATATACAGTTTTTGCCGCTCCGACAAGCTCTCTGTATGTTTGAGACTGACAAATCCTTTCCGGAAACAGCCTATACTCATTACTTTCAATTTTGGAAAGCGAGTCAGAAGTCCCAGGCTTGTTCCTTCAAAAGAGTCAATATAAAATTCCTCCAGTTCAGACAGTGACGTCAATGCGGTCAATCCTTCCACTGAAATATGAGTAGACCGGAGAGCAAGAGATTTGAGATTTTTCACCTCGCCCAAGGAACTTGCCCCCACATCTGTGACAGTTGTGCCACTCAGATCCAGGTATTGTAGATTTGGAAGGCTTTTCAGATAAGGGATTGCGGAATCATCAATATCTGTATGACTCAGATCCAATTGCAGCAAATGCTCCATCCGGGAAATAACTTTGAGGTCTGCATTTCCCAGGCTGGTTCTTCCAACCATCAGGGATTCCAGTTGAGACAGGGAGGTCAAGGAAGAGAGAATATCATCATCTATGAAGGTGTTGCGGAGACTGAGTCTTTTAAGCGTTTTCAAATGGGCAATGGATTCCAGAGTACTTTTGCTTATCCTCTTGCAGCCCTCCAAATCCAGTGTGTCCAGATTGACAGCATTTGCAAGTGCTTTCAATGTGCAGCCTGTAATACTGTCGTTATAACTCAAATCAAGTGTTTCAAGATTCGTCAATTGTGCCAGATGAAGAATACATCTGTCGCTCACCTTTCCCCTGATTTGCAGTTCCCTGATGGATTGAAAGTTCGGAAGACGTGAAAAGGTTTCCACATCCTCATCACCGGAGCAATTGAGCAAAGCAACCATCCAGAAGGGCGGCAACGGGCAACCTGGATCTTCCATCCGGTCAATATATAACTCCAGACGATAGTGCCTGTCCGGGTCGTAAGAAATCATTCCCTGAGCAGAGTCAACGTTAACCCAGTCTTCAGAAAATTCATCCCATTCCAGTATCCGTCCCATGGAATACATTTCGGGGAAATGAAACTGTGCTTCCTTCATCCTGAGCTTCCTTATTGCTTATCTGTATTCATTTGAACTGTTATAGCCCCTTGAACTCCCGACTCGCTGTTTCGCCCTTATCAGGCTTCGCCACAAGCTTTATACTATTTTCCACTATCAGACCTGTGCCAGACAAATACTATGGTCTTCCAAGTCTCCGTGCCTCTTCACGAGAAATCCTTAGAGAACTGTCAAACTCCAAATTTGACCCGAATCTCAGGGGAGTTCAGGACTTTCACATCTGAGTCTCCAGACAGTCTTGCCTGACGGGTTATGAAACCGAGTGCAGCGAGGTGGAACAACCCGCCAGGCAAAACGTGACAAATTCTTTCTGGATTCAATATTCAGGGCAAGCATGAGGGCGCCCTTCATTCTAATAAGCCTTCCGAGCTGCGGCTTTATATTGGGCCTCTTTAAGCTTTGTAAAATTATGGATCTCAACACAATATCACAAGGCTCTACAGGCAAAAATCATGCTTTCTCTCAGCCGCTTCTGAACCGTTATCACATTTTAGAAAAATGAAATGATTCAACCACCAACTCCACGACCTGACCATCGGATGGAGGGGTTGTGTAACCGTCACACAGCCACAAATTGATGCGTGGTTGTTCATCTCCCGGAACTGGAATATCCTGATCCGAAAATTCCCAAAATTGTTGAATATAGCCCTTATATTCACTGGTAAAAAGCACCGATTCGGGCGTCCAGTTGAATGAATGGGTAAAAGGCAAGCCATGGGTATCACAATCGAATTGCAAACGATGGTTGTCAACATACCAGGGCTGAACTGCATACTGGACATTAAAGCCATAAGGAAGTCCCCATCGGGCAAATTCAATATCTATTTCGCGATGATTGTATTCCGGAGCATTACTCCAGAGAAAAAAACCAGCTACAGCATTGAAATCCAGATCCTTTGGATTCGTCTTGACAGTAAAGCTGTAGGTTCCATAACCCAGGCTGGAGGCGCACACAATTTCAGCACATTTCCACAAACCCTGTTCTTTTCTGATGATCATATGCAGGCGGCCCTGTGCATCTACCCACACACTTCGTATGTTGTCGGAAAAATAATTTCCCGGATGGGGGTATCCATCATCGTCGGAAGGTGGTCCCTCGGGTTGCTCGCTTTTACGAATGTGCCACTCATAACCGGAAAAATGTATGACCCAGGTCACACCTTCAGGGTCTCGTAGAACCTGACAGATCGCATAGGCGTTATCAAAGACTTCCTGGGGAATTTCAGGAGCATTGTTCAAGGTTGGAGGTTCATAGTCCGCCTTTACCAAAGCAGCGAATATTTCAGTTGCCTTCTCGTCACCAGTTCCAGTCGTAATATTTGCGCTCCATGTGCCGTCGGGGTTAATGGGAACCGTTTTGTCCTTCCAGGTGGGCTTATTGAAGTGGTTGGAGGTTTTGATGATCACTGCTACACGATAGTCGGCTGGTGCAACATGCCACACATGCCCCTTGAGATAAGTCCTGCCGCCCCAAGGTGGAATTTCATCAAATACAATTTGCGGGTTACCCGTCCCTTCTTTCTTAAAAACAGCCAGAACCTGGATATCTTCCCTCATTACCACTTCACAGGTTAAACCTGAAAAGTCAAACTCACTGACACTGTCAGTGTCTTCTTCTATTGCCGCTGCTTCAGTATCAAGGAACCAATGATGCAGATACCAACCCGGATCTGGATAAGCCGTCAGTGTGACCGTCGTTCCCTGAGAGTAACTGTCGCCACGAGGATTTGAAATGACTTTCCCCTGGCCTTCTGTCTCGATTGAAAGTTCATATTGAAGCTCAGGCTCAATGTCATCCTCCTCTTCCTGAAACACAGCCAACACACGTTTATCTGCAGTCATTATCACTTTACGGGTTAAATCAGCTGCGGCGGACACATTCACATTGGCATTGTCCTTTTCAGCATCAAAAACCCACTGATGCAGATACCAACCCGGATCTGGATAAGCCGTCAGTGTGACTGTCGTTCCAGGTGAGTAAGTGCCGCCCGAGGGATTCGCAATGACTTTTCCCTGTCCTTCTATATCGATTGTAAGTTCATATCGAAGTTCTGGCTCAATAACATTCTCCTCTTTCTGAAATACAGCCAACATGTGGATATCTGTTGACAATACTACTTTACAGGTTGCACCAGCATCCGCTGATGCCTTCATACTGGTATTTTCCTTTTGCTTGTTTTCTTTTTCAACATCAAAGACCCACTCACGCAGATACCATCCCGGAGCTGCATAAGCCGTCAGTGTGACTGTCGTTCCAGGCGCGTAACTCCCACCAAAGGGATTCGCAACGACTTTACCCTGTCCTTCGATGTCGATTGAAAGTTCATATTCAACTTCAGGCTCATTGTCATTATGGCATGCACACAAAATGACCAGAGCCACAGCTGTCAGCATAAGACTGTAAATTCGATACTTTGACATGATTTCTTTCTCCTTTTGATTTCTGTTACATCTTCGAAACATTCTTGACTGTTCAGAACGCGGTTATTGAAGCTGTATCGACCAACGCTGTAAGCGTTCCAGCATTCACTTCACTGCGTTCTACTTATATAAACGGAAGAAGACGTTGTTATTTTAAAAGAATCTAAAAATTGGCTGTTTTACCTCAAGATAAGAAAACGAAACTATGGCTGGTCCGAGTTGGGAGGTGATGTTTCGCTGAATACTGGCCGGGAGCATCTTTTTCAACAGCGGCGCAATCTGTAAAGTGGGGGCAAGGAGGTCAAAACTTGCAAAGAACAGGAGCTGGAGAATATTCGGCTGAAGGGATTATTAGCGGGAACAGCCTTGGATGAAGCTGTGAGAGGCGTGGTGTACTATTGACACCACGCCCGAACTCACCGGATACCAGATCTGTCATGCCTGAAAACACGGCAAATAATGAAAGGTAATCTGTGTAGAGAAAACCGATCCGGGCACATAAACTGTTATCGCAAGGGGGAAAAGTCGAAAGATTCAACCACCAACTCCACGACCTGACCATCGGAAGGAGGGGTTGTGTAACCATCACACAGCCACAAATTGATGCGCGGTTGTTCATCTCCCGGAACTGGAATATCCTGTTCCGCGAATTCCCAAACATGTTGAATATTGCCATTGTATTCAGTGGTAAAAAGCACCGACTCAGGTGTCCAGTTGAATGAATAGGTAAAAGGCAGGCCGTGGGTATCACAATCGAATTGCAAGCGATGGTTATCAACATACCAGGGCTGAACTGCATACTGCATATTAAAACCATAAGGAAGTCCCCATCGGGCAAATTCAATATCTATTTCACGATGGCAGTATTCCGGATCATCGCTCCAGAGAAAAAACCCGGCCACTGCATTGAAATCCAAATCCATAGGATTTGTCCTGACAGTAAAACTGTAGGTTCCATAACCCAGGCTGGAGGCGCACACAATCTCAGCACATTTCCACAAATCCTCTTCTTCTCTGATGATCATATGCAGGTGCCCCTGAGCATCTATCCATGCACTCTGTATACTGTCGGAAAACAAATTACCCGGATCGGGATATTCATCGTCGCCGGAAGGTGGTCCCTCGGGTTGCTCGCTTTTACGGACGTACCACTCATGACCGGAAAAGTGTATCATCCGTGTGACACCCTCAGGGTCTCGTGCAACCTGACAAGTCGCATAGGCGTTATCAAAGACTTCCTGAGGAATTTCAGGAGCATTGTTCAAGGTTGGAGGTTCATAGTCCGCCTTTACCAAAGCAGCGAATATTTTAGTTGCCTTCTCGTCACCATATCCTGTCGTAATATTTGCGCTCCATGTGCCGTCGGGGTTAATGGGAACCGTTTTGTCCTTCCAGGTGGGCTTATTGAAGTGGTTGGAGGTTTTGATGATCACTGCTACACGGTAGTCGGCTGGTGCAACATGCCACACATGCCCTTTGAGATGAGTCCTGCCGCCCCAAAGTGGTATTTCATCAAATACAATTTGCGGGTTACCCGTCCCTTCTTTCTTAAAAACAGCCAAAACATGGACAGCTTTCTTCATTGCTACTGAATAGGATAAACGCGAGCAGTCAGACTCATTAACGCCGACATTTTCTACTGGAGTTGTTTCAATCTCAGTATCAAAGACCCAATGATGCAGATACCAACCCGGATCTGGATAAGCTGTCACCTGGACAATCATTTCCTGATCGAATTTTGTTCCGGGAGGATCCAAAACTACTTTTCCCTGTCCTTCTATTTCGATTGTAAGTGGATTGTAACACCCGCACCAAACGACGAGTGCCACAGCTGTCAGCATAAGACTGTAAATTCGATACTTGAACATGACTTCTTTCTCCTCTTTGGTTTTGTCAGATCTTCGAAACACCTTTGACTTTTTAGAACATGGTTGTTGAAGCTGTATCGACCAACGCTGTAAGCGCACCAGCATTCACCTCATGGCGTTCTACTTATATAAACGAAAGAAGACATTATTATTTTAAAAAAAATGATTTTTATTCACTGGTGTCCAAATTAAGGACACCATCGAATCCACACAGTTGAATTCATTGGTATTTTGGGCAGATTTTGTCTTCATTTTCCCGATTTCCAGGATCAGGTTGACTGATCGTTGCATTG
>JAAYJV010000068.1 GCA_012522755.1 Candidatus Hydrogenedens sp. | reverse complement strand
CTGCCAATGTGGAAATTGGCGTTCCCAGGTTGCGCGACCCAAGGTATTTAATTTATCAGTGTTCATCTGTGGTTCTAAAAGTCTATGTGGTAAAAAACACTGAAGAAAGTGGTCATTCTCCTTAAAGTTTTCCCAACCTGGATGACCGTATTTTTTTGCGTTGTTATGGCTGAATACTTTGATAGGCGGGCCGGATCGCAAAAAAACCGGAATGACGGAGGCGGGGGTATGTCCTGGGGCAAAATAAGGGGCTTGAAGGGATCAGTAGTCTCAGGGGAATCGGTCGGATCGGACGGATCAGTCGGATCGGACGGATGTGGGAGGGGCAATAATCCGGGACGGGACATTATCAGAAACCAGTGAGCCAAGTGGACATGTGAAACTATAGATCTTTTTTATGCCGCATTGTATTTTTCCGTGCTACTACCCGTTGACTTCTGTCATTTTTTCGAAGAAGTTTATTTGTGTAGGGGAACGGCATGCCGTGCCCATTTTTCTTAAAGTCTTTACGCATTCTCATCACTGGGAAAACTTTCCGGCGGTGAAGGTCGTATCGTGGGAGCGCCAACGTCCCTGTTGGCACACAGCGGGATCAGTCCTTGAGAACACCGTGGGTTGTGATGCGGCATGAGACTTGTTGTCTATCAAAAAAAGTAGAGAGATTTACGTTCAAGTGATAATTCTTGTGGAACTGAAGGTCATCACACCGAATCCATGGCGGGGTGATGTTATAGCACTTTTTCGCCCTGTGCCAATGGGGACATTGGCGCTCCCACGTTGCGTGTATTCTCTGCCGGAAAGTTTTCCCAGTTGTGAGTCAGTCTGAGCTTTGTAATTGTAGAAGGAGACCTCATGTCGTGACTGAGTCAATAGCTTGTTGAAGTCATCATGCGTAGTCTGCCAATGTGGAAATTGGCGTTCCCAGGTTGCGCGACCCAAGGTATTTAATTTATCAGTGTTAATCTGTGGTTCTAAGGGGCGTCGTATCAGTGTCATCTCTTCGGTCAAGATGTATTTTTCCGTGTGTTCCGTGCCTTCGTGGTTAAAAAATAAAAGAATCATTTAGTTGCGGTTATGCAAAACCCCCATTGTTAATCATGATGATCAAATGTTCAGGAATACATAACAAGGCTGTGATGTTTACTTGCATATACGCAAAATAATGCAGACACACAACGGAGGAAAATCATGAATAACTCAAGACGCGACTTTTTGAAAACAGCCGGTGGCATTGCTGCAGCCGGAACCGTTTTGACAGGCCTGTCCGCTTCAGCGCAGGCGCAGGCTTCGGCTGGTGAGCTCACGGAGCATATCCTGCCTGATCTGCCCTATGCCTATGATGCGCTGGAACCTTTTATTGACGCCCAGACCATGGAACTGCATCACAGCAAGCATCATGCGGCCTATGTGAGCGGTTTGAATGCGGCGGAGGCTGCTCTGGCGAAGGCGCGAGGCGACGGCAATTTTGATCTTGTCCAGCTGTATACGAAACGGGCGGCCTTCAACGGGGGCGGTCATTTTCTGCACAGCCTTTTCTGGAAAGTGATGGCACCTGCTGGTAAAGGGGGAGGCGGTGAGCCTTCCGGTGTGTTGCGGGACGCCATCGACCGTGATTTCGGCAGTTTCGATAATTTTAAAAAGCAGTTTTCGGCTGCGGCTGTTCAGGTTGAGGGCAGCGGCTGGGGACTCTTGCTGCATCGTCCCTCCGATGGTCGCCTCATTGTTTCTCAGGCGGAGAACCAGCATAAGCTGACAGGTTGGGAAAGCCTGCCCATACTGGGAATCGACGTGTGGGAACATGCCTACTATCTGAAGTATCAGAACAAGCGTGCAGATTATGTTGAGGCCTGGTGGAATGTGGTGAACTGGTCTCAGGTGGAAGCGAATTTACGACATCATCCCCATGATGTGTCTTTGACATAACCACTCCTTTGGAAACCTCACTCTAAGGGACAGCAATCGGATTGCTGTCCCTTTCTCTTTTTTTGATTTTGGAGTCATTTTTCAGAGTGTAAATTATTGCTGAATATTTTTGAGCCAGGGATATCCCTGGTTGACTTTTTTGTCTTTGTCTCTGGTCCAGATCTGATTGAAGTCCCATTTTTCAAATGTATTTTCGCTCTGGGCGCGGGTCAGTTCTTCTTCTGTGCGGGCATTTTTGTCTGCTCCGGCGTCTCCCTCAGCGAGCCAGTAAGAGAAGCGGATATCTTTCTCTTCGCCCTTGCCTGCGAGGCCCTGTGAGTGCAGATTGCCTTTCACATTTCCGATGGCATAGCAATTTTCCACGGAACCTTTGACGAGCTGTCCGACGAGAGCACCCGTATAATCCTGTGATGATTCGGCATCGCCTGTGGCATAGCAATTGACGATCTTACCGCTTGCCGTACCGACCAGTCCGCCTGTGCTCCGCTCTCCGCTGACTTTTCCCGTGGCAAAGCACTGGTTGATGGTTGCGCCTGAAGCACCGACAAATCCGCCTGTAGAGGCGCCATCACTGTTTACCTGACCTGTGGCGAAAGAAGCTGTAATATTCGCTTTGGAAGCTCCGGCAAAACCGCCCACATGGTTGTCTCCTTTTATTTTTCCTGTGGCGGAACACTGGGAGACGCTTCCGTCCTGCAAAGAGCCGATAAAGCCGCCGACAAAGCGTGTGCCCTCTACATCGGCTGCGGACTGGCAATGAGATATGGTGCCGCCAGAAGTCCAGCTGCTGCCTCCGGAGAGACCAATGAGCCCGCCTGTGACAGCACTGATGCCTGTCACTTTACCGGAGGAACTGCACTCAGTGATCGTTGCGAGTTCCTGCCGCCCGATGAGTCCGCCCACATTCATGCGTCCCGATACTTCCCCGTTACTGCTGCAATTTTCCACAGTCCCTTTCTGAAGATTTCCGACCAGGGCACCCACATTGTCCTGTCCCTTGACAGAAAAGTCTTCCAACGAGAGGTTTTTGATGGTGCCTCCTTCACCGACTTCACCGAAAAGGCCTGTTCCTGACTTGTCGTTACTGTTTATTTTTACATTTTGCAGCGTGTGTCCTTTTCCATCAAAAAAGCCTGTAAAAGGACTCTTTTGCGGATCGGCGCCTATGGGTTTCAAGTTTGCGTTTTTAAAATCAATGTCATTTGCCAGAGTGAAATGAAGCGACCAGTGGTGAGGTGCTTTGCTCAAGGCGGCCCAATCCTGGGCTGTGGCGATGCTGTAGGGATTGTCTTCTGTGCCTTCGCCACCGCTGTATTGTCCTTCTTCAGCGTGAAGAGGCTGGCTCAGGCAGAAAACAGCCAGAGAAAGAAAGAAAAGGCAATGTTTTATCATGTTCATGCTCCTTGTGAGTTGAAAGGGTACCTTTCTATTCTATCATAATTTCTTTGTCCGACCGCTGGGAGGTTGAACATTTCCATGATAGACGGCATATTGATAAACACTGGAATAGAGCCCCTTTGTTCCGGTGTTGACGCTTGAAAATTGACTTTGAAGCTCTCTGGCGGTATCATGAGGGGCAGCGGAATCCCCATATGGCTGAATGAATGCGCCCCCCTGTTTTTGTATCCGGGATTCCATCTGTCGGCATGCGGCACAGCGGGGCTTCTCTTTACGCAAAATAGAAAGATATTTCCATGAAATTAGCGATTATCGGAGGAGGCAGTTCTTATTCTCCTGAACTGCTGGATGGTTTGTTTGTACGTCTGGATCAGATTCCCGTGAGCGAGGTCTGGCTCATGGATCATGATGAAAAGCGTTTGAACATCAATGCGGCCTTTGCGCGGCGTATGATCAAACACCGGGGTGTTCCCTGTTCCGTCCATGTGACCACAGATCTTCGTGAGGCGCTTCGTGATGCGAAATACGCCATCACCCAGATTCGCGTGGGTCAGATGAACGCCCGTATCGCTGATGAAAAACTCGGACTGAAATACGGTATTGTCGGTCAGGAGACCACGGGTGTCGGCGGATTCGCCTGTGCCCTGCGTACCATCCCCCGTATTCTGGAAATTGCTCATCTCATGGAAGAAGTGTGTCCCGAGGCCTATCTGATCAACTTCACGAATCCGGCCGGGATCAACACGGAAGCGGTGATCAAGCACAGCAAGATCAAGACGGTGGGTCTGTGCAATGTGCCCATCGGCATGATCATGGACGCTTCCAAGCATCTGGATTATGATCCTTCGGAACTGACCATGGATTATGTGGGGCTCAATCATCTTTCCTGGGTGCGCCATTTTTATTACCGGGGCGAAGATGTGACCGATGCGGTGCTAGCCAAGTTTGTCGAACATGCCCGCCTGGAATGGGAAGAGGAAGACACGCGCCTGAACATGATCGAAGCCATTAAACGGCTGGGCATGTTCTGCAACTATTATCTCCAGTATTTCTACAGCACGGACACGGTTCTGAAAACCATTCAGAGCAAGACCCGTACGCGCGGTGAAGAAGTTGTTGAAGTGGAAAATGCCCTCTTCGAAAAATATCAGGATGAATCCCTCTCGGAAAAACCGGAAGAGCTGAGCAAGCGTGGCGGTGCCCACTATTCCACAGCGGCGTTTCATCTGGTGGATGCCATTGAAAACGACCGGCAGAGCAGACAGGTGGTCTGTTGCCGGAACAACGGTGCCATTCCCACCTTTGATGATGATGTGGCCGTGGAAGTATCGGCCATTATCGGCAAGGACGGCGCTCGTGCCATTCAGCAGGAGGCACCGGCTCCCTCCATCCGCGGGCTCATGCAGCTGATCAAAGCCTATGAAACGCTTACCGTGGAAGCGGCTGTGAAGGGCGATCAGGAAGCCGCTTATGAGGCCATGCTCCTTCATCCGCTCATGCCCAATGCGGGTATGTGTGTTCCTCTCCTGGATGAACTTCTTGAAATCAACAAACCCTGGCTTCAGGGCACCTTTTTCTGATAACTCTCTTTACAGATCATAAGGACGCGTTCTATGAGCAGCACTGTTGTATGTGAGACCTCTCTCGCTGATCGCAAGCCGGATATTTCGGGCAAGGTTCGTGATATTTATGATCTGGGCGACCGGCTCCTGCTCGTTGCCACGGATCGTATTTCGGCCTTCGACTGGGTGAATCCCGTGGGCGTGCCGGATAAGGGAAAAATTCTGACACAGATCTCCCTTTTCTGGTTTGAACAGATGGAAGACCTTTGCAGGAACCATCTTGTGTCGGCTGATGTGGCTGATTTTCCGGAACCTTTTCAGGAACGGGCCGCCATGTTTGAAGGGCGTTCCATGCTCGTCAGAAAATGTGAGATGTTTCCCGTGGAATTTGTGATCCGGGGCTATCTTGCGGGAAGCGGGTTGAAAGAATATGCGGAAAAAGGAACAGTCTGCGGTATTCCTCTGCCAGCGGGACTGGTGGAGGCGGATCGGCTGGAAGAACCCATTTATACGCCGGCTACGAAGGCGACTGACGGTCATGATATCAATATCAGTCCTGAGGAAGCAGGTCGTATCATCGGCGAGGCCATGAACAAAAAGGTTTCTGATACGGCCATGGCCATTTACAGGCGGGGCCGGGAGATTGCTGCAACGAAAGGCATCATCCTCTGCGACACCAAGTTCGAATTCGGTCTTCTGGATGGTGAATTGATTCTGGCGGATGAGGTGCTCACGCCCGATTCCTCACGCTTCTGGCCGGCCGATCACTATGTGCCGGGCCAGGCTCAGCCAAGTTATGACAAACAGTTTGTCCGTGATTATCTGGAAGAGGTCGGTTGGGATAAGAATTCGCCGCCGCCGCCTCTGCCTGATTATGTGATTGAAAAGACCCGTGAAAAATATCTGGAAGCCTATTGTCAGCTTACCGGAAAGAGCGGGTTGTAATATTCCCCCCCAAGCGTTGCGAAACTTGAAGGAGATGCTCATGAAAAAAGTCCTCTTGTCCCTGTTGATCCTCACTGTGATCGCCCTGCCCCTGGCCGCACAGATGCCCGGACTGGCACAGTTATATCAGTTGAAAGATGCCGAAAGCCGGTCCATCAGCCCGGAGAATTTCACCGGCGAAAAGGGCAAAGGCGGCATGGCCACCCTGGAAGAAGGAACGGCGCATCGGGCGGCGCGGGAGCTGGGCCAGGGCTGGAAAGTGAATCCCTATGTGCATATTGAGCCGGGCGAAACTTTTGTTCTGGGTGAAGTGCAGGATTCCGGCGTGATCAACCATATCTGGATGACGCCAGTGGGCGATTACCGGCTCATGATCTTCCGCTTCTACTGGGATGGCGAAGAAGAGCCCTCTGTGGAAGTGCCTGTAGGCGATTTCTTTGCAGCCGGATGGGGCATCGGCAAGGAACCCCAACTTTCTTCGCTGGCCATTTGTGTGAATCCCAAGAGCGGATTCAACTCTTACTGGCAGATGCCTTTCCGCAAGGGCTTCAAAATCACCATGGAAAATCTGGGCGAGAAAAAAGCCACCGTCTATTATCAGATCGACTATACGCTGGAGAAGGTGAAGAAAAACACGCCTTATTTCCATGCACAGTTCCGCCGTGTGAATCCTCTGCCGGAAAAAGAAGTCTTCACCATTGTGGACGGGATCAAAGGGCGCGGCCAGTATGTGGGCACCTATGTGACCCACGGTGCGAACAGCGGCGGATGGTGGGGCGAAGGGGAGATCAAATTTTTCATTGACGGCGATACAGAATTCCCCACCATCTGCGGAACAGGTGAAGAAGATTATTTCTGCGGATCCTACAGCTACAATGAACACAGGGACGAGGAAGGCAACTACAGCTACTCAAGCTTTTGCACGCCTTATGCCGGTTTTTATCATGTGCCCCATGAAGGCGAACAGCGCCGCTTCGGTCAGTATCGCTGGCACATAACAGACCCTGTCCATTTCAAAAAAGATTTGCGGATCACCCTCCAGAGTCTGGGCTGGCAGAGCGAAGGACGCTATCTGCCCCTGCAGGATGATCTGGGCGCCGTGAGCTACTGGTATCAGCTTGAGCCTCACGCAAGCTTCCCGGCACTGCCATCGGTGGAGGAATTGAAGATTACAGACTGATGGGTTTTCCATAGTACGATTGATTGTGCAGCAGACGGAGTGAAAAACTTCGTCTGCTGTTTTTTTTATTGGGGAATGGAGGTCATGGAATTTATGGTGAATCAGTGGACCAAGTGGACCAGGTGGACGTGTGAAACTATAGATCTTTTTATGCCGCCTGTATCTTTTCCGTGTGTTCTGTGATTGACCTGGTGAACAAAAAAGAAAAGTTCATTTAGTTTCGGCTGTGCTGCGCTGTGCTCGACCTGACGACCTGTTTAACTCTTTTTATGCTTACCACGCCAGCGTAAAAGCAATATCCTTTGCCTGGTTATCAAAGTCCAGCCAGAGGGTACCGCTTTCGGGATCCCAGCGTGATTCTTTTTCCAGGTTCTCGGGGAGCGTTGTGATTTGTGCGGGTTCCTGAGGCAGGCGCACACGCATGCGCGCACGAACATGCTCCGGGCCTCGGGTGACAAAGGAGAACTGCCTATCGCTCAGGACTTCATCACGTACCCGGGATGCGGCTGCGGCCACTTCTGCAACAGGCCGGTGTTGAGACGCCCAGTGGAGATCATAGAGCAGCGTTCTTTCATTGGGCTGCAGTGTCTTCTCTGAAACGATGGGTAATGCGGGGTCAAGGAGATCCACAAAAGAGCCTTTGAGAATCAGGGCTTCCTCGGAGACGGATTCATCCATGACAGAGGCGATGATATAAGGTCCCCGGCGCAGCTTCAGATAATTCTGCGTTTCAAAGGCGACTTCTTTCGCTTCGAGCATGAGCCTGACAGCCTGCATGAGCTGTTCAGCACCATTCTTTTTATTGGCCAGTTTTGCAGGTCGCTTTTTCATATAACAGACCCAGCCTTGGCCGCCAGGGATACGCGTTCCCTCGGGAGCATCCTGAATGCCCAGTCGTTCAAAGAGGTCATCCTGGGGAATGGCGTCAGTCTTCCCTTCATCGTTCCACCATTCCCGCACATGGTTATAGGGATCAGAGCCGTCGTCCACGAAGAGGAGCGCACCGCCTTGGCGTACCCACTGATCCAGTACTTCATGATAGGCGGCTTTCAACGGTTTTTGCCCTTCATAGCTCATGAGCAGCAGATGAATATCATCAAGCGTATCGGGATGCAGGAGATTTTCCATCTGTACGAGCTGGGCGGGCATGCCGTGTTTCACCAGAGGCATGGCCAGGCCGAAGAGGTTGTTGAGATCGCCATCACTGCCATGAGGCGCAGCCCGTTGAAACATGAGCGTATCGGAAACGAGGACACCCACACCACGGGTGCCCATGTCATATTCCACCACTTCCTGGTTCATATGGTTCAGGGCATTGGTGACAGTCATGAGTTCCGTGGCGTAATCAGCGGGAATGCCTTCACGGTCTGTGGACTTGGTGTCCAGATCGATTTTGGGATAGGTACCTGTGAAGATGCGCGTTGGCCAGGGCATGATCTCAAAGCGGTGGTTCTCCGGCCAGAGGAGCGAAGAGATGACGGTACATTCATAATTTTCTTTGTAATTGCGCCAGCTGTAATTCGGATTGTCTTCAATGGGATCGGCCAGCAGCCAGAGTTTCCGTCCCGTAGGTTTCACCATGGAGATCATCTGACTGTATTCGAGGAATCCCGTTTCAAAGGTACGCTCTTTGCGGATGCCCTGATAGCGGTTGGGTGTCCGTGCCGTGCCCGTCCAGACCTGGGCGATGTAACCGTCCATTTCCTTCAGGTCCATGAGATGGGACATGGGACTGACAATGCGCCATTGTGCATAGTTGTTGAGGCTGTGCGTGGGCACGTGGCATTCGATTGTTTTTCCCTGAGCGGCGGCCCGCTCTTTGATGTGGGCGAAGACCTCTTTCAGGGCCTCAAAATACAATTCATATTTCAGCAGGCTGGCACGATATTGTGCGTCAGGACTGGAATCAGGCTCCTGCCAGGGCTCGCCGTAAAAGCGCAGCCACTCATCTTTGAAAGTTTCGCTCCAGCCCGCTTCGGCCCAGTATTCCGGCTCTTCCAGGAAGATGGCCTGAACACCCAGATCCACGGCCGGATTTACGATGTCTTTAATGAAATCAACGTAGCTCTCCGTGGGTACGTTATAGCCATCAATGGTACTGTCGCCATGCATGTATCGGCGGCCGGATTTCCGGGTTTGGATCTCGCCTATTTTGAAATCCTCATCGCGCTCGTAATACTCCGTATAACTTCCCCACGAGATACCTGTCATCATGCCGATGGTGTAGCCTTTTTCCCGCCATTGTCGGACACGCTCTTCGAAGTTGTTGGTGTGACCATAGACCACGGCCATGTCCGCACCGAGATCGATGGAAGGCTGCCAGGGACCTGCTTCCTGAAAACAGGTGTAATCGGGCAGTTCGGCCTGGACGGGGAGAAGAGGGAGCAAAGCGAGGACAGTGACGAGAATGCCGAGACGGTTGAACATGGGAAGATCCTTGGTTGGGGCTGTATTGGAGAGACAAAGGAGTTCCAAGCACTTTATCAAGGATAAGGTACGCTGTTCAATCAGGGGCAGGGTGTTGGAACGTGGACACTTGGTCCATTCAGCAGTTCCAACCAAGAACAACTTCCAGAATGTCTTGTGTGTCTTTTGTAACCAGTGCTATGCCGCTCCGTTGTCCCGTGCTGAGCAACAGATTATTTTCTGCATCACAGAGAACAAGAGCGGTGCGGCGTTTCTCGGGGGGCATAGCGGCTTCAGCGAGAAAGCGTCGGATCTCTTTCTTGCCTGTGCCGCCGGGAAGGGACATGGTCTCGCCCGGTCGGACTGTGCGGAAGTGAAGGGGAGGCTGGATCGCTTGCCAGTCAAAATAAAATACGCCTTCTTCAGCTGCGGCGACCATATCCAGATCTTCAGGAAGGGGAGCGGTCAGCAAGCTGCATTTTACAAGACAGCTCTCACATCGGATTTCTCCGGGCACGGGCAACAGTACTTCCAGAAGGAGGGGAGAAGTCTCAGGCACTGGCCTGAAAAAAGAGGTCTTGTTGTGTTTTTTGTAGAAGCGGATTCCTTGAGCGAGATCGTGGGTACCACCTGAACTCTCATCAGAAAGCATCAGCCGGAGTCTTTCCAGTCCTTCCCGGGAAAGACTGATAGCGAGACGTTGAATGAGCACACGCAGTCCATGAAGACAGAGGACGGGATGGCCTTGAGAAAAACGTTCATGATCCAAAGTCAGGAGCATATCAGAACTGTCATTATCGAGGCTGCATGCCTCAAGCCAGGCGGCTCCCTGTTCATCCAGATAACGGATCTGTTCACGTCGCATCTCGGCCAGATCAGCCAGGTGGCTTTTGCAGTGCTGGCCATAGCTCTGCAAGAGAGGGAGCAGTTCCAGCCGTAGTCTGTTGCGTCTGTAGTCCGGGGAGGGATTGGAACTGTCTTCCCGCCAGGGCACGGCCGCCTCCCGGGCGTAACGGTCAATCTCTTCTTTCTTGCTGTGCAGCATGGGCCGGATGAGTTGCAGCTCTTCCAGCGGGCGGCTCCAGTCCATACCCAGCGCGCCGAAGCTGCTTGCCAGACCCAAAGCGCCCAGACAGATCGTCTCCACCTGATCATCCAAATGATGGCCAGTGGCGATGAAGGCGATCTTTTCCTGCCTGGCTGTATCCAAAAGAAATTCATAACGTTTTTTGCGGGCCAGGGCTTCAAAGTTTTTTCCGGACAGGTCCGCTTCTGTTTCCAGTGAGGCCCGGCCGCCTCTGAAGGGGATCTGCTCTTCCTCACAAAAGGCTTGTACAAAAGCCGTGTCCTCTGTGCTTGCTCCGGCGCGGGTACCGTGATCAAAAGAAGCGACCACGATGGGAATATCCAGTTTCCGGAGAAGGTGGAGGAGTACCATGGAATCCTGTCCTCCCGATACAGCGACCAGCACGGGGGTATGGGCGGGCAGAGAGATTTTCTCTGAGAGTGCTTCCCGGATTTGTGCGAGCAGTTTTTTTTCAGAATCAGAAGCCGTCATGAGAATCCTCCCAGTGAGGCATATAAATCATGAGATGGGGCATCCCTTCTATGAGCGTATCTTCGAGGGGGATGCGCCGGTGAAATTGGAAGTCTGCTTCCGGTGAAAGACGGATCGTGAACCTGTCTGAAAAGTCCAGATACCAGTGTTGATTACTGTCTTCCCGCAGAAGATCCCAGATTCCGGGCTCGAAAGAAGGCATGATACTGTCACTCTGAAGAGAGGAGAGCATCACGGTGCCGCCTCCCCGGAAAGAAGGTGTGAAGAGCATGCCTTCCAGACTGTCGAAGTCAGGGCGGATAGAAGCCACAAAAGGGAGCAGAGCTGGCGGGAAAGCGGGAGGAGCCTGTTGAATCTCGCTGAAGGGCGTGACGGATTGGAGAATATCAGCGAGCAGCGCAGCATCCCAACGGGCGAATTGTTCCTCCAATTCCGGTGCTTCCAGAAAGGAGGCCAGTGCCCCGGCCAGGGGTGTTGCATCGGTATTTTCCTGAGGCGGTGTACGACCACGGATTTCCAACAGGGAGAGGGCATGCCGTTCCCGTCCGGCTGCGAGCAGAGCCTGTTCATAAGCGATGCCCCGGAGGGACTCGGGCTGGGCGGAACTGCGGTCTCTGATCTCTTCGAGAAAAAGTTCTATCTCCTTTTCACCGGGCGGGGGAAGAAGGATGTTCCGCCCCGGTTGCAGAGAGAGTTCAAAAGACTTTCGCGCTCCATCCAGATTGTCCAGAGCCACGAGAAGGCGCGCCTCATAATAGTCGGCCCGTCGTTCACCAGGACAACGTTCCTGCACAAAGTCCAGATGTTCCTGCAGACCGTCCAAGTCGTTGTGTTGCAAAGCGCGCTGGGCCCGATACTCATAATTGCGGGGATCATCACTGCGGATGATGAGTATATTCAGAGTCAGAAGGAGGAGCACCGGTGCCAGAAGCAGGGCGTAACCCTTTCCCACAGTTTTTTCATGGTGGAGGAGTGCTGGCTTCGCCACAGCTGCAAGCAGGGCCAGCACCAGAACCCCGTTATTATCGGGAAGAATCCCGGCGAGGAGAAAGCATGCGGCGGCGATGAGTACAAGACCGGCAAAAGTCCTGGCCAGAATCTCCGGCAAATGACTGGAAGCAATTTTCAGTTTGGCGGCTATGCGGGCAATGAACCATAAGGCTGTAAGAGTAAGGGGCAAGGCAGCGGGTAAAAAGATCTGGCCGCCCTGGGCGAAGAGCTTCAGTGAGAGAGTCTCGGGTGAAAAGAAGAAGAAGGGTGGCAATAAAAGGGCGGCTCTTTCCAGCCAGGTGATGAAAGTTCCGCTTCGGTGCATCCCGGTCCGGCGTGCGCTTTCCAGAGCGAAGGGAATGATGATGACCAGGACAAGGGAAGTGAGACAGCTCTCGGGTTTTGTGGGTCCTGCAAGAGAAAGGGCGGAGGCGGGATCAAAAAAAGTCGGATAAATCCATTCCCATCGGGCGGCACTGTTCAGCAGAAGAGCCAGGCTGTTGCCCAGCAGAGAAAACTGAAGAGTCTTGAAAACAAGTGCGCTGCTGTCACAGACATGATAAGTGAGAACAAAGAGTGCGGCCGCCATTGCCAGATGTAATGGAGGCTGGGGAGAGGCGGGCAAGAGAGCGAAAAGGATCAGGAGCGTGGCGGGAAACCACAATTCAAAGGGTGTGCTGATACGCTGATATTTCTTCCAATAATACCCCGTCACCAGAATCAGAGGGATGAGCGCCAGATGATGGAGATGAAAGATGTAGAGCAGCCGATCCCAATATCCCAGAGGCAGGGTCAGAGCGAGCAGTGCCAGAGACAGAGCGGCCCAGTGGGGACTGTAAGTTGTCCGGATCTTCCTCACAACAGGCTCTCCTGCACGGCGGGAGGATTCAGGTCGGGAGGAGCTTGCTCAGTGATACTCCAGGAAAGAAGATGAAAGAGGGCGGCCAGGAGGAGCAGTGCATTGAGAAAGAGGAGAGCCAGCCGTCTTTCCCGGCCCATCCTTTCCAGAGGAGACAGAGCGGGGAAGGGGCTTGGTTTAAAGCCTTTCTCTTTCAATTCTGTATGCGTCTTCTCCGGCACAATTATCTCCCGGCCCGGCGTAGCGGACTTCACTTTCTCCCTGAGTCAGCCGGTCAGTCAGCAAAAAGCGTATCGGCCTCCAGGGTGCGCATTTTGGCAAAAGCGGCCAGAGCCTCCAGGTCCAGACGCTGGGGATCGCCCACAATGGATATGAGTTTGGCCTTGCCGGCAATGTGCTGCTTATGAAACTCAGCCAGACTGTCAATGGAGTCCATGGCCTGAATATTCCTGTACACGGCCTCGCGCGGATCAGGGCTGATATTTTTCCGCTCCCAGCTCAGTACCAGCGAGGGAACATCCCGGAAGCGTGTCCGGGTGAAAGCGAAATCTTTCAAGATGGTTTCCCGGCTGTTTGCGAAACGCTGCGGAGAAAGGGGCATCTCATCAATGAGTTCGTTAAAGGCTTTCAGCGCATCCAGGGCTTTATCGGCCTGGGTCTGGATGACGCCCATCAGGGAGTTCTGGTCTGTCCGCCGCTGACCGGGTATATACCAGGCATAGACGGCATAGGCCAGAGCACGCACTTCCCGCAGCTCCTGAAAGACGAGCCCCGACATGCCGCCGGAGAGGTAATCATTAAAGAGATTCACCTGAGCCATGAGTGCCGGATCGTAGAGTACCCCGGGAAATTGAATCATGATATGGGCCTGTCCCATTTCGCGCAAGCTGAGATAGATCTCATTTTCCTCGGGCGTACGGATGACGGGCAAACGGTAGGGGGGCGGATCACTGAGCACTGCATCACAGTCATAAAATTTGTTCAGATGCTCCTGTACGGCCGCTACAGGCAAGGAGCCCGTATACAGAACATGATGCTTGAAGCTGAGCAGCTTTCTCATGACCTCCTGCAGTTCTTCGGTTGTGAGCAGCATGAGCTCTTCGGAAGGCAGGCGCTGGAGTGCGGAAGACTCATCGCCATAAGCGTTGTAAGCCGATAAAGCCGCCATGAGCCCTGAGGGATCTTTGCGCTGATCGGCCTGACTTTTCAGAATGACGCTCTTCAGATTCGTCAGCGTCTCTTCGTCCACCTGAGGCTTGTCCAGCATTTCCTTGAGGAGCGCCAGGCTTTCTTCAAGCATGTTATCCAGCCCTGAAAGGGTGATGAGCACTTCATTTTCCATTGGGATGATCTTGAAGGTGGAGGCGCGCTTGAACCATTCAATCTGGAGTTCATCAGGACTCTTGCTTTCCGTGCCTGTCTTTTGAAAAAGGGCTGTGGCGGCGGCCATCTTCTTGTCCTGACGATTGCCATAGCCGACGACAAAGGAAAGACTGAAGAGATCATTGAAGGGGTTGGGCGTATGAATGAGTGTTACGCCCCGTTCGTCTGTTACCCGTTGAAAATCTTTGTTTTCAGAAACGAATACAGGATCGATGGCGGGCTGAGGCATCTGTAACACTTCTCTGGCGAAGTCGGACTGGGCGGCCGCATCAATGACAATCTCCGGCAAAGGCGGCTTCTCAACGAGGGGCGGCTCATGAGGCGCATCGATGCGGTAGCCGGCCACATAATCATCACCGAAATATTCATTGGCGACACGGATCACATCTTCCCGGGTCACCTCGGCCATGCGATCGATGAAACGGCAGGCTTCTTTCCAGGGCTCATAGGCGAGCCAGGCATTGCGCATGACCGACACATAGGAGTTGTAGCTTTCCAGCTTCTGCTTTTCTTCCTTTTGAAAATAGTTGATGATGGCGGGAATGAGCCAGTCCGGGAAATCCCCTTCCCTGATCTGGCGAAGCTGGTCAAGAAGAAGCTGCTCCACTTCTTCCTTGCTCTGCCCTTCTTTGGGAACGCCATAAAGATATTGGAGGCCGTAATCATTGTAGAAGAGGGGATAAGCGCCGGACTTCTGGACCCGCTGTTTTTTGTTCAGATTCAGGTTGATCAGGCCCGCCTCGGAATTGTCGAGAATCATATCCACCATGAGCAGGGCATGGCGGTCGGGATGCAGATGGGGGACAGTGCGGAAAGCGAGGAGGACATATTCTTCCCCTTCATAGGAGACAGTGACCGCTTCGCGACCTTGCAAAGGCTCTTCTTCCCAATGCTGCGGCTCGGGCAGGGCTTTGGCTTCCCAGTGGGAGAAGTGACGGTTGATAATCTCCATGGTCTCGTCAGGATCAATATCACCGGCAATGAAAATGGCCATGTTGTTGGGCACATACCAGGTCTGGTAGAAGTCTTCCAGCTTCTTCAGGGAAGGCGATTTCAGATGTTCCACTTTTCCCAGTGTGGTCTGCTGGCCATAGGGATGGACCTTGAAGACCCGGTCGGCAACAGCTTCGATAATGATCCGGTCTTTATTGTCCTGGGCACGGTTCATTTCTTCGTACACCGTTTCCAGCTCCGTCTGAAAAAGTCGGAACACGGGATCGGAAAAACGGTCCGATTCAATCTTCGCCCACTGTTCCAGACAGTTGGCGGGCAGATCCACCTTGTAGACCACTTCTTCCACCCAGGTATGGGCATTGAGTCCCTTGGCGCCGAGAGCTGAATAAATGCGGTCCAGTTCGTTGGGTACGGTGTGGACGGCCGCCCGGGTGGATTCTTCCGTGATCTCCTGATAGATGGCCTTCCGTTCCTCGGGATCCGTGGCGTGGAAGTGGCGTTCATACAATTCAGTGATGCGTTCCAGATGCGCTTTCTCCGCCTCATAATTCAGGGTGCCGAGTTTTTGCGAACCTTTGAAGAGGAGATGTTCCATGTAATGGGCGAGTCCCGTCGCATCGGGAGGATCATTTTTACTTCCGGCGCGTACAGCAATCTCAGCATAGAAGCGGGGCTCATCGGGGCATACGGCCAGATACACTTCCAGCCCGTTGTCAAGTCGATACTGCTGAACCAGCCGGGGATCATCGGCATAAGGGCCACCCATAGACTCATATCCTTTTTCTGATGCGTCCGCACTCATTCCCACCCCGGCCAGAGCCAGAGAGCACACAATCGCCATAGCCGAAATTCTGAAAAGAAAAGCATTCATGATTCTGCTCATATCCTCTCCATTCATATAACCTGAGCTGGCTGTGGGCTGACCTGCGCACTTGTTGCATTGCACCGGCAGGTATGCCCACCCGAAAAGTATACCATGAGGAAGAACAGATTCACAGCGCGGCACAAGCCGTAATCCAAAGTGTCATTTCTTTTTTCACCACAATGGGCACAATGGGACACAGAGAACCACCGAGAAATGGAACGGTTTTACCACGAAGGAAGGTCGAGTCACGAATGTCCTATCACCTATCATCTATAATACATCCTCCCACATCCGTCCGATCCGACCGATCCGTCCGACTCCCCGGAGACGTCTGATTCCCTCAAGTCTCTTATTTGCCCCAAGACATGCCCCCGCCTCCGTCATGCCGCAATCCGGTCAATATATTCTTCGGGTCATAACACGCTGTCTGCCAATGTGGAAATTGGCGTTCCCACCTGGCAAGTCCCTGCGCGGGAAAGTTTTCCCAGTCATGAGAATGCGTAAAGGCTTTAAGAGAAATGGGCACGGCATGCCGTGCCCCTACATAAATAAACTTCTTCGAAAAAATAATGGAAGCTGACGAACAGATTCCCGGAAAGGCTTATTTCAAGAGAAGCGTGATGATCTTTCTGGGCTGTACTTCCAGACTGATCTTCCCCTGGGCAAAGGGCAATGAATTGATTTCTTTTTCTTCCAGAGTGAGCAGTGCCGCAGCCGTAACGGAAGGCGGTGCGGAGATGGTTCCCTGCAAAATGTCTTCCGTGGGATTGTACAGACGGAGCACCCAGCCCTGTCCGCTTTCGGCCTGTTTCACCGCGGAAAGGAGCAGTCCTTCCGGTTCGATTTTCAGGAAACCCTGACGGAAAGGCTGGTCGCCATTGCTGACACCGGCCTGCACGGGTTCCAGAGTCGCCACGAGCGCATCGGCCTCTTCCAGCACGCCGCCAGCGGCATAGTCACCGCCATGAGGGAAGATTCTGTAGGAAAATTCATGATGTCCCGGACTCTGGGAAAGGATCATTTCGGGATGGGTTTCCCAGCGGCAGCTTACGGTAGCCAGATTGATTTCATAGGCGCGCAGGAGCGTCACGGCGATGACACGATCTTCCGTATCCGTGACTTCATATTCGCGCAGGCTCTCGCTGATGAAGGCGAGGCCTCCTTTGTCATCACTCACATCGACAAAGCGCTGCATGGGGAAGGTGACCCCTTTGGCACCCCGCCAGACACTGTTCTCGTCAAAAGAGATTTCCCGTTTCACCACATCAAAGGCGCTTTCCGCATGACAGTATCGGGTGTCGCGTCCTGTGGGAAGCATGACCCGCAGACGGTGGCATTGAGCCTGGTTGTCAAAAGAGGTCTGCACTTCCAGGCTCCGCCCTGTTTTGCGAAGGGTGACAATAGAGACGACGGTCATCTCTTTTTCTTCTTTGCCACGCGAGGCCTGGTTGCCCACACCGTCGAGACGCTGCCAGGGATCACCGCCGTTGTCTTCAATGCCCGAGGGGATGCGCATACGGTATTCGATACGGAAGCGGGCCAGGAGGGGGCCGTCCTCTTCCAGCGACACGATGACGGGGAAACCACGGCTGTCAATGGGCTGATCATAGGCCGGGCGCACGTGCATCCAGCCATGTCCGCCTTCCCCATCGTCCACAAAGTAATGGAGATTGTCATAGCGGACGTCCGTCTTTTTGTCCAGAAGGGTAATGGTCCCATCGGTATTGATTTTCGCACGGAGCCAGTCGTTTTCCAGTGTGTTGGTGGCTGTCACGAGTGTACCGGTATCAAAGCTTCCCGACCGATCCACCACATAGGTGGCATAGCCCAGAGCGGGCAAGTTGTCGGCTTCCATATGAATCGTGAAGTGCTCACTCTTCATGAGGTTGGGCGCATCGAAAGCGTGGTTCATGACGGCCCAGTGCGGTTTTCTCGCCGCACACTGCACAGGGATCTGTTCACCGGTTTCCGCATCACGAAGGGTGAACTGTCCGCGGGGCCGGGGCCCTTCCCAGGGCAGATCCAGAGCGGCTGTCACCACTTCCGTGCGTTCTCTCGGCGCAGGATTATAGACAGTCAGCAAGGTGCTGTCCGAAGGCAGTGAGGAGCCGTCGATTCCTTCCTGCATATGAGCCAGTGCCCGGGAAGTGAGGCTGTTGCTCAGGTCGAGAACCTGCCGGAGCCGATTCATCATATCTTCTTCAATGGCATCGACGCCGCTTCCGCTGATACTGTCGTGGGCATGGCAGCGCAGCATGGCTTTCCAGGCGTAGTCGACCATGGCTGTGGGCCAGAGCGCTCCCGTCTGTGCGGCGGCCAGGAGGAAAGGCTCCACCCGGCGCTGGAGTGTATATTCCGCCTGGGAACTGCGCTTTTTCATGCGTGTACGGCTGGAGAGCACATCGCTGTAGAGATGCAGAGTAATGGGCATGGGCTTGGGCACACGCCGTTCGCCCTTCAACACCGTGAGATTGTCCCAGTCCACTTCTTCGCGGATCGCTTTGATGAGTTCTTCATAATTGCCGTGGATCACCTCGTCCTCAGGCAATGCTTCCTGTGTCAGCCGGATCATTTCCGGCTCCAGCGGATCGGTGACGCTGCTGTCGTGGCCCATCATGAAACAGAGATGCCGGGTTGTGGCGACTTTCAGTTCCGCTTCCTTCAGTGCGCGTACACATTCGAAGAGCCGTTCTCTGTTGATGGACCGGGGCGGCTGCAGGAGCAGGTGATGGCTGAGGGCATGTTCCGGCGAAGCACGGTGGAAGGGAACGCCGCCTTCATGCCATTCGTGTTCCCGTTCGGCGACGGTGCGGCCGATGACGGCGGGACGATAGACACCGTGATAAAAATTGTACCGTGCGCCGCTGCTCATCTGTGAACCGAGAATACGCGTGCCGTCGGCTCCTTCAAAGATCCATTCATTGGCCACTTCCTGATGGCTCACGCCATGATAGAAGAGCATGGTATCAATACCGAATCCGGAATAGATCTGGGGCATCTGAGAATTCTGTCCATAGGAGAAAGGCGTGTGACCCACTTTCATGACATGGCCGAATTCACCGGCTACCCGATGGCCCATGAGCAGATTGCGGACGAGGGATTCGCCGTTCACTTCAAAGCCTTCCGGGCAGGTATACCAGGGCCCGACCAGAAGCCTTTGCTCTGCGATGAGCTTTTCCAGCCGTTCCCGGTTTTCAGGACGGAACTCCAGATAATCCTCCAGAGGCACGGATTGGGAGTCGAGCACATAGGAAGCATAGGCGGGATCGCCTTCCATGACTTCGAGAAGCAGATCAAAAAACTCGACCAGCATCATCCGCGTTTCCTGAAAATTATTCAGCCATTCCCGGTCCCAGTGTGTATTGGAAATCACATGGATCACATGTTTTTTGCTCATGAAATCAATCCCTGTATTAAATGACGCGAGACAGATAAAAGCCCGCTCCCCACGTCGGGAGTGAGCATAAGAGGGGGCTGCGCCGAAGACAGCTGAAAAACGCTGCATACGGGGCAACCCCGGAAAAAAACACGGAAAAATCAACAGGCGAAAAAATCAGTAGCGGTAGGTATCCGCTTTGTACGGGCCCTCAATGGGAACACCCAGATAGGCGGCCTGGGTCTCGTTGAGTACATCGAGCTTCACACTCAGTTTGTCCAGGTGGAGGCGGGCCACTTCCTCATCCAGCTTCTTCGGGAGGGTGTAGACCTTGCCGACCTCATAGTTGTCGGGCTCCGTGAAAAAGGCGATCTGCGCCAGCATCTGGTTCGTGAAGGAGGTGGACATGACAAAGGAAGGGTGTCCTGTTGCACAGCCCAGATTGACCAGGCGTCCCCGGGCCAGCAGGAATATGGCGCGTCCGTCGGGGAAGACGAATTTGTCCACCTGCGGCTTGATATTCACTTCCGTCACAGCCGGGTTGTTTTCGAGCCAGGATACTTCAATCTCCGAATCAAAGTGACCGATATTGCATATGATGGCCTGGTCTTTCATCTTCTCCATGTGTACGCCCGCAATGACATCGCAACAGCCTGTGGCCGTGACGAAGATATCGCCCTGCGTCGCAGCCTCGTCCATGGTCATGACCTGATAGCCTTCCATGGCGGCCTGGAGTGCGCAGATGGGATCTATCTCTGTGACGATCACACGGGCGCCCAGGCCTTTCATGGCATCGGCGCAGCCTTTGCCCACGTCGCCATAACCGGCGATAACAGCCACCTTGCCGGCGACCATCACGTCGGTGGCCCGTTTGATGCCGTCGGCCACAGATTCACGACAGCCATAGAGATTGTCGAACTTGGACTTGGTCACGCTGTCATTGACATTCATGGCCCGGGTAAGGAGCGTGCCGTCGCGCATCATATGATACAGACGGTGAACGCCCGTGGTGGTTTCTTCGGACACGCCGATCCAGTTTTTCGCGATACGCCGCCAATACTCCGGGTCCTGCTCGTGTACTTTATAAAGCAGCGAATCCACCACTTCAATTTCTTTGTTGTCGCGACACACCGGCGGCAGAGAGCCTGTTTCTTCGAAGGTCTTTTCGAAATGGCAGCCCCGGTGAATGAGCAGCGTGGCATCGCCACCGTCGTCAACGACCATGTTCAGTGTTTCGCCCTGGGGGAAGTTCATGGCCTGCCAGGTACACCACCAGTATTCTTCCAGCGTTTCCCCTTTCCAGGCGAAAACAGGAACGCCCGTCTCTGCGATGGCTGCTGCGGCATGATCCTGGGTGGAATAAATATTGCAGCTCGCCCAGCGCACATCGGCACCCAGAGCAACCAGTGTTTCAATGAGCACCGCTGTCTGGATGGTCATATGCAGAGAACCCATGATCCGGGCGCCCTTCAGGGGCTGTGCCTCGGCATATTGACGGCGGACAGCCATGAGCCCGGGCATTTCCTGCTCAGCGATTTCAATTTCTTTACGGCCCCATTCGACCAGACTCATGTCGGCCACCTTGTAGGGCAGGTCATTTTTCAGTTCGGGTATTTCAGCCAGGACCAGTGCCATAGTGTACGAAGCTCCTGTAGGTAAAAGTTGGAAAGGATGGTTTCTTCAGCGTGGTTACAAGTTTCTGTCCGGAAAAATTCCGCAACAGCCCTTTGTGGACAGTTCAGACAGAAGGGATCAGCGATGCATGAAGCAGAATCAGCGGATATCCGCATCAAGCCATTTGATAACGGCCATGATACCCCGGGCACGTTTCAGCCGGGTCGCTTTCAACCCGTGCTCCCGCAATTTGCTCTTGGCTTCGCTGCGATCTCTCGCCACGACTATTCCGCCGATGAAGGACTTTTCCTCGTCCCCTTCAGCGCGTATCGCATGATACTCGTAAATAGCCATGGTTCGTCTCCTTTATGCTCATAAAAGAGCCCTGATGTCTTGTCTATATAATAACATTAACCATGAAAGTATTCACAATCAGGGGATAGGGACGAGGTAATAGGGCCGTGGGACGGGTCCACTCTGTCCACTAACCCACTGTCAAAACCTCACAACATACATTCAGCCCTCCCAGATCCGTCCGATCCGACTGATCCGACCGATCCGTCCGATTCCCCTGGAGACCACGAAACCCTTCAAGTCTCTTATATATCCCCGCCCCTCGCCCCTACTGACATTTTTGATGCTCAAAAATCCTCTGGAGAGAAAGAGGATTCTTTGCTTTTTTGGCTATCTGTGGGATATAATTATCATAGTTCAATGATTTTGGTATGTGGGCCGGTGTAGCTCAGATGGTAGAGCAGCTGACTTGTAATCAGCAGGTCGGGGGTTCGATTCCCTTCGCCGGCTCCATTTTTTAAAATACAATCCCCCGTGTTTACAGGCATTTCAGCCCATGAATACGGGGTTTTCTTTTTGCCTGGAATCGGGAAGAATTTTGTTGATGCTGAAGAGTGTTGAAGAGGGATGCAACGTTGTGGATGCTTTTGGTGTGTCTTTTGGTATGAGTTCATATTCCGGGAGCGCCAATGTCCCCATTGGCACACAGCGAGTGATGACCTGGAGAATATATTGACTTGGTAGCGGCGACAATGTCTCTTTTTTGATCCCATATTTCTTTATATTGCTACCCGTCAACTTCCGTTATTCTTTCGAAGAAGCTTGTGTCGCTGACTCAGCAAATCATTTGTTTTTCAGGATATTAAATGAGTCTCGATTCGGCAAGGTGTTTTCTGATAATTACAAACAAAGAATGCCTTGGGGAACCGTAAAAGATGTTGAGATTCACTCCTGGGAACGCCAATTTCCACATTGGCAGACAGCGAGTTAAGACATTGATATTTTGTACACAGTAATTCGTCAACGGACCTTTTACTGGCCACGAATTAAATAAAAGTTGTGTGCTCCGAGATTTTGTTTTCCCGTCAAATGCTTACATGAGCCACGATCCTTTCCCGGGAGTCCTGCCAATGTGGAAATTGGCGTTCCCAAGTAAATACCTGACGGCTTGATGCCTGTGTCGAGAAGGTACAATAACGCAAAGGCAACACAAAGCACTGAAAAGGGCGGTCATGCCCCGCACAGTCTCCCAATCTGGATAACCGTCTATTTTTGCGTTGTTGTGGCTGAATACTTTGATAGGCGGGCCGGATCGCAAAAAAACCGGCATGACGGCGGGGGGTGGGTGTCAGGACAATAGTGGGAAAGTTTCGGGCGAAAGATTTTTCGCCCCTACCGATGGTGTATTTATGGTCTGACTTGCGTAAGTCAGGCACTTGTATAAAAAAGGCTGTGGCTGCGCGTCAAGATTCCTCCTTTCGAAGGAATGACCGAAGGAGGTTTCGGGCGAAAGATTTTTCGCCCCTACCGATGGAGTGCCTACGGTCTGAGTTGCT
>JAAYJV010000067.1 GCA_012522755.1 Candidatus Hydrogenedens sp. | reverse complement strand
GCAGAGGAACCACCAGCAGATTGGCCAGAACAGCCGTAATGGAAACATTGAAAAAATACCAGGCAACAAGAGGCAGGGTGACAAGCTGAGAAGCCAGGGTAACGGCCAGGGTGCTGCTGAGAAAGCGGGGAAGTTTTTTCAGGTATGACACAATACCGGGATAAAAAAGGAGGATGGATGCCACGCTTCCGAAGCTCAGCAGAAAAGCGATCTCTCGAATCACTTCAGGCTGCACCGTCAGAAAGGCCACGCCCGACAGGCTGAGCACGGAGACGGTGTCCGGTTCCCGGCGGAAGAGTTGATAGATTTGATAAAGCAAGACCATGAGGGTGGAGCGTATGACACTGATATGAGCGCCCGTCATGAATGCGAAGACAATCACACCAGCCATGGAGCCCGGAAGGGTGTACCGTTTCGGGACCCTCAGAAGCATGCACAAAAAAGGAAAACTCAAAACGATGATGCCCACATGGAGCCCCGATACAGCCAGTACATGGGCTGTCCCTGAAAAAGAAAAGGTGTCGTAAGTCTCGTCTGTGATAAGCGAACGATCCCCGAGCCAGACACCGAGAACCAACGGAAAGGCCCGGGACGGTACGGCTTTTGCAAGATGCTCCGCCTGATTCTGGCGCAGGCGGGAAGTCCAGTAGGGCAAAGAAAAACGGGGCTCGGCAAGCAGCTCCAGGTCCCGGCCGAAGCAACGGATACTGGAAAAAATGCCCTGACTCCGCCGTTGCAGTTCCCTGTCAGAAATGCCGTGATTGACCGTACTCAGATGTGGGGATAGCCGGCCTTTGATACGGATGCGGGAACCGTGAAAAAGCGGATGGAGCGGATCACTCCAGCCGACCTGTGCTTTGCCTGATAAAGGACGGCGTTCCTCCCCCTGGATGACCGTGTCTATATGGAGCACAAAACTGCTGTAACTGCTTCCTTCACAGAGCGGTTTTGTCTCTGAAACAACGCCCTCGAAGCAGAGGGGCCCATAAGGATAGCTGAGCGCCAGTTGATGCAGGGCGTCGGGCTTGCGGGGGAGGCCGTGTGCGACGACAAGCAGGTTTCCGAAAGCGAAGAAAAACAAGGCCCAGACGAGGGTCTGGCGATGGGTGAGGAGTCGGGGATATGCATAAATGCAACCTCCGATGGCCAGAGCGAGCAAAGCGAAGAACAGCCCTTTTCCGGGCCATTGAAGGGCTGTGAGAATTCCAGCCGATTGACCACAGAGAAAGAGCAGCCAATGCCGTCGGGCGACCTGGCGCGGTAAAGATTCAAAAGCTTGTTTCTCTGTATTGATGCCCATTCAGGCTGGAATTCCTCGCTGGAGCTGTTCAGAGAAAGAGAGAATGACACTGCAAGAGGACGAGAAAATACGCCGGGAAAAGCATTTCTTATTTTTCAGGACTATCCGTGAAAATGTTTTTCTTCGACCGTCTGTAGTCCGAGAGGGATTCGTAATTATCCGGTTTTTTCTGGCTAGGCTCCGGCGTAATATCTGGTGTCGGATTGATGCCCATTTCCAACTCTTCTTTGCCGGATTCATATTCTTCAACGGAAATGCTGCCAATGACCGACACCTGCATCCTGGTTCCGGCATTGATGAAAGAAATGCCCGTGCCTTGGGCCAGAAGCTCCGGGGCGCTTTCGGTTTTCCATTTCTTCGCCGGACGGCCGCCGGACCACATGGTTACTACATAAACTGTTTTCACTGTCACTCCTTAACGTATGGGCTACGCCTCTCTGAGGCCTCAAATACTCACTGTAAACCGGGGCGGAATGGCTCTATTATCCATGAAAGCAAGTGAAACGTCAATGATCTTGTCCCGGCTGTTTCGGATCTGATATTTCATCAGGCGAGAAGCTCCTCTGCTGCACGGCTCACTCTCGCCGGAGTAATGAGCCGCATGCAAAGGTGATGTCCCAGCGGACAGACAGGTTTCTGGCAGGGGCTGCAGGGGAGAGGCTCCCGGATGACAAGCCCTTTCTCATAGGGGCTGTCCGTGTAGCGCGGTGAGGTGGAGCCCATGATGCACAGAACGGGGGTCTGAAAAGCAACAGCCATATGCCTGGGCCCGCTGTCATTGCAGATCAGCAGATCCAGAGAAGCGATCACCGCTTTGAGACTGGCCAGTCCCGCTTCTTTACAGGGTATGGGAAGCAACGGAGTCCGCGCCAACTCGCGGATTTCCTTATCCAGCGCTTCTTCGCCGGGACCGGTGATCAACAGACAGCGGGCCCCTTTCGCTTCAGCCAGCAGATCAGCTGTTTCAGCGAAGGCCCGGGGCATCCATTGTTTGCTTGGCCCGAAAGCCGCACCGGGAGCCAGGGCGATGAGCGGGCCTTCTCCCTGAAGTTCCACACGGACTTTTTCCAGCAGCTCAACCGGAACGCCCAGTTCCAGACCTTTCCGGTCGTCCACAGCTCCTGTTTGCGCTACAAGATCCAGATATTCACGACTCATGTAAACAGGCGTGATATGCCCGTTTTCACGATAAGGCTCAACAGCCCGTGTAAGCAGAAAAGAGCGGCCATTGCGTTTATAGCCCAGCCGTTCTTTGCCACCGATCAAACGGGCGAAGAGAGCCGCTCGAAAAGAATGGGGCAAGACAACAACAAGATCACCTCCGGCATCTTTCAGTAAGGAGGCTTCACGTCGTAATGCGGAAAATCCGGCCTTTGCAGGTATGGGATGCAGGGCATCGATCCAGGGCGCATCTTCCAGAAGCGCACATACACCGGCTGGACCGGCCACGGTCAGACATGAATCCGGATAGTGTTGTTTGAGTACGCGCATAGCGGGGGTGGCCATTGCCGCATCCCCCAGCCAGTTGGGCGCCAGAACCAGAATATTCATCTCTATTGCTATCCGTTGTCTTCTGTTGTTTTCGAAGGAATATATGTTGATATCGCCTCAAGTCATTTCATAGTACTACCTGCTGTGACCAAAATCCAAACGATGACTCTATATAGATTTAAAGGAGAGGATCCACACCCGCAAAGGAACAATCGTCAAGTGCTCTTTGTGCAGGGAAACGGCATGCCGTGCCCGCAAAAATTTCTTATAACCACGGACAAATAATGCCTGAGGGAACCCCGCAAGCCGTTGAGAGTCACTCCTGGGAACGCCAATTTCCACATTGGCAGACAGCGTATTATGATCCGGAGACGTTATAAACCTGATTGCGGCATGATATCTCTATTTTCCCAAACAAATCCATTACTGGAAAAACCCCGCAAGCCGTTGAGAGTCACTCCTGGGAACGCCAATTTCCACATTGGCCGACAGCGTATGATGATCCGGAGACGTTATAAACCTGATTGCGGCATGATATCTCTATTTTCCCAAACAAATCCATTACTGGAAAAACTCCGCAAGCCGTTGAGAGTCACTCCTGGGAACGCCAATTTCCACATTGGCCGACAGCGTATGATGATCCGGAGAAGTTATAAACCTGATTGCGGCATGATATCTC
>JAAYJV010000066.1 GCA_012522755.1 Candidatus Hydrogenedens sp. | reverse complement strand
TGTTGCAACGCCGAGCCTATGGATTTCGAGATATGGAGTTCTTTAAATTAAAAATACTTGCGTTACACGAAGCAAAAATCAAACTCGTCGGATAGAAACATCAAGTACGCAAAAACCGGATGAGCCATATTTTAACTCAAAAGGAGGGCAATCTGTTTCCAGACGGACAACACCGTTGATAAAATCGGGCTGATCGGGACGGTTGAAGGGCTGGGAACGGTAAAAGTCTGAGAGGGCTTTGAGCGTGCAGAAGCGCTTGAGCCGGTCCAGTGCCTCTTCGATATTTCTCCGGGGATCAATATTGGACCCCAGTGCGATCCAGGCCTGTACCGTCTTTGATTGAGCCATGATTACATGTCGCTTTTTTTCCTGAAGATTTCAACAGCCACACTGCGTGCAAATCGCAAGGCGCCGGGCTTGTCCACGGTCACCAGCACTTCTTCCACACCCTCGGCCCGGAGACAGCATCGGGCAATCTCCCGGGCAAGTTTTTCCACCAGGAAGAACGAGGAGCTTTCCACGAGTGTCAGGATCTCATTCTTGATGTTTTTATAGTCCACCGTATCTTCAATGCAATCGGTTTTGCCCGCCCGGCGCGTATCGCTGAAGAGGGTGATATTGATGAGCACCTCCTGCGCTTTCGTGCGTTCTTCGGGAAAGATCCCGAGAATGCAGCGGGCCGTCAGATCACGGATATAAATTCTGTCCAGAGAGGGGTTATTCATACATTCTTCCTCGGAGATTTCGGCCTCCATCCACGAAGATGGTCTGACCGGTGACAAAAGCGGCATGAACGAGATAGAGGGCCGCCTGAGCGATATCCCAGGCTGTACCGTGTGTATTCAGAAGGGTTGTATGGGCCAGACTTTCCAGATAGGCCTGATCTTCGCCATAGGGCGGCATGATAAGCCCGGGGGCGATGGCATTGACCCGGATGGCGGGGGCAAACTCCACAGCCATGATACGGGTGAGGTCGGCCAGGATGCGCTTGCTCAGATGATAGGGCAGATGGTTTTTGTCATAATCAACCATGCGCGCATCGAGCATGTTGATGATGACCCCGCCGTTGTTTTGCGCTGCGAAGGCACGGCGCAGCACCAGGGGTGCAATGACATGGAGATCCATATTGTCCTGAATGGCCTCTTTCGTCGTATCGGCGAAGCCGCAAAGATCAAAGATGGACGCATTGTTCACGAGCACATCGAAAGGCCCCAGTGTTTCATGAGCCGTGGCGAAAAGTCGCTCCACCTGGGCGACATCACTGAGATCGGCCTGAATGCAGACAGTCTCGCAGCCTTTGTCGCGCAGGTGTTCAGCGAGGCTCTCCACGGCCTCTTCCGACTGGTTGTAATGGAGGGCGATGGCACAGTTGTTTTTTGCCAGTCCTTTGGCAATGGCCGCGCCCAGTCGTCGTCCGCCACCAGTGATCAATATGGCTTTCGGTACGAAATATTCTTTGGTCATGATTCAGCCCTCCTGTCAGAAATGATTTCCGTTATGAATCTGGTGCACTTGTTTCCTCGTCTTTTTCTTCATCCACAGTGTTTCCAAGTCGCAGTGCCGCAAGATTATGTTGCGCTGTTTTATTCTCCGGATCCAGAGCCAGTGCCCGGGAATAGAAGGCTTCGGCGCGGTGCAGATCACCGTGCTTTGCCGTATACAGGCCTATTTTATTATAGAGCTCCACATGTTCCGGAAAGAGCCGCAAGGTCTCTTCATAGACTTCCAGGCCTTCTTCATAACGACCTGCGTCAATGAGCAAATTCCCGAGGTTGGCCCGGGGCAGGAGAAAGGCGGGATCGATCGTGATGGCCTGTCGCAGCTTTTCAAAGGCTGCTTCCTCTTTTCCTTCAGCAACATCGAGGAGCGCCAGATTGTTCAAGGCCCGGGGATGTTTCGGCGCCAGCTGCAAAGTCTGTTCATAGGCTTTCCGGGCTGCTTCAGGCTGCTGCGCAGCCACATGATGTATAGCCAGATTGTAGAGATGTTCGGGATTTTCCGGAGCCAGATCCGCCGCGATCTGAAAAGCTTCAATGGCTTCGTGGTGTCTGTGGAAGAGGCCCAGCAGATGGCCCCGGTTGCTTTGTGCCAGAGCAAAGTCCGGGTTGCATTCCACGGCTTTTTCATAAGCGGCCAGAGCCTCCAGGAGCCTGTCTTCCTTTTCCAGAAGGACTCCCAGATCATTGTGTGCCCGGGCATCTGCAGGGTTGAGTGTCAGCGCCTGTTGAAAAGATTCTGCGGCTTCCTCGTTTTTCCCCTGAGCAGCCTGTGCCGCGCCTATATGGAAGTACAGATCCTGCCGATAGGGCCGGGGCTGTTCCTCAGGGTCGGGACTCAAGGCACCTTGCAAGAGATATTCCGCCACATCATGACGCTGTTTTTTCGCCATGGCATGACCGATGCGGTAAGGCATGTAGTAGGAGTAGTCTTCGGCCATGAGCAGCGCCGCTTCCTCAACAGCCGGTTCCACCTGGCCATCCCAGAGCCAGGACTCGGCCCGTGCATAATGCCACCGTGCTTTATCAGGGGTATAGGGATAGGGTTCCCAGTGGGCTGCTGCAAACAAAAGCACTGTGATGACGACCAGGGCAACAGTCTTTTTCCAGGCGCCTTTCCGGGCTGTCTGAAAGAAGCGCTGCAGTCCGTAAGCGGCTATGAGAAAGAGGAGCCCCACAATGGGATGTCTGGCCCGGGCATTGACAAAAAAAGGCAGAAAGGAAAACCAGTAAATGACGATGAAACTCAGGACAAGGACCAGCAGCGGAATGTTTTTGCAGTCTGATTCTTCACTTGCTTCTTTTTTGCGCAGCTGTTGAAAACTATCTCCCGTGAGAATGGCCAGGCCCAGCAGAAAAAGCGTGAGCACATAGGGGAAGCCGGGCAGAAACTTCAGGGGCCCATACCAGGCTTTTTCATAATGAACGACCTTGTTCTCCGTGATTTCTTTGGGTGACCAGAAGAGGACGGCTTTTTTCAGGGTGATCCGGGCCGCTTCAACGGGCTTTTCCCGGATCCAGTCCACAGCCATACGGGCGAAGATCGTGGAGGCTTCGGAATGGGTCAGGTCAGGTTTGCCGACAGCACGACCGAGCCCCTGAACGATCTTTGCATATTCCCAAACGGAGAACTCGCCTGTGCCGATGAGTTCCTGCAGATAAGGCGTCCAGGAGGTGTAGCCGTCGGCATCATCACAGTTGCCGATATAAAGGTTTTCGCCGAAATAAGTGGAGACGGGAACGAATTCTCCCGACACCACATAGTTCCTTATTGTGACGGGAGTGATGATGAGAAAAGTGGAGAGCGCCAATACGATCCAGGCGGCTGCAATGCGCGGGTATGTTGTTTTTTTGAATCCTGTCCAGAGGATCCAGGCGGCCATGAAAGGCCCGAAAAGAAGGATATTGGGCCGCATGAGGGCGTAACAGCCCGTGATCATGCCTGTGAGTAGAATCCAGCGCACTTGAAAGGACTGTTGCCATTTGTAGAGAGCCAGCAGCAGACAGGGAATGAGAAAGACGAAAATAGCCGGATCGTTCACTTCCCCTTCGTAAAAAATAAATCCCCAATAAGTTGCCATGAGGAAAACGGTGATGAGTGCCGTCCGGCGATTCCAGAGAAGCAGGCTCAGCTGATACATGAGAGCTATGGCCATGAGCCCCAGGACAACATTGAAAAGCCGGGGCGCCAGATAACTTCCGCCGGAGAGATAATAAATGCCGGCCAGCAGATAACAGTATCCCGGCGGGCGGTAATAGGGGGTGGAGGCGATTTCCGGATCGGAGCGTCCCTCCGGAGGCGTCCAGTCACCGGAGAGCATGGCCCGGGCCTGGTAATCCTGAACAGACATATCCTGCCGCAGCTGACGGAAATCAGGGGCGCTTTTGATCTCGGCCATGAACCATCCACGCAGAAGAGCCGCCACAATCAGAAAGGCTGCGAGAAGAATATAATGAAGTTTGTGTCTGCGATCAGATTCCACAATGATTTCCGTAGTACTCAGGTTACCCGACGGGGAATATAGTGCGCCAGTGCTTCCAGGCTGTCTCTGTATGACGACGGGGGAAGAGCCGCCAGACATTCGATTCCCTGTTGAATATAACGATCCACAAGAGCATCCACCGTGGTTTCCACGTCGTGCTCATCAATTTGTTTTTTGATCCAGACGCACTCTTCTTCTGAGAGGGCTTTTCCGCCAAGACTCTTGAGGGTCTTCAGATCGGCTGCATTCATCCGGTTGCGCAGCAGAAAGATGGGCAGTGTTTTCTTCTTCTCACTGATATCACCGCAAGGCTGTTTGCCCAGGGTTGTAAAAGGTTGCGTGAGATCCAGCATGTCATCGGTGAGCTGAAAGGCGATGCCCGCATTGACGCCATAATTGTCCAGCGTCTTGTAATGATCCGGTGCGAGCAATACGGCACTTCCTGCGCAGGATGCCGCGAAGAGGCTGGCTGTTTTCGCTTTTGCCAGATTCAGGCAGTCCTCTTCAGTGATAGCTGACCAGGATTTTTCCAGAAAGAGAAGCTCCCCTTCCGACATGTCACGGACGGCCGATAAAATACCGGCGATGAGTTGTGTATTCTCATAATCGACCATGAGTTGCAGCGCCCGGGCAACGAGATAATCACCGCCGAGAATGGCCGCATGCTCGTTCCAGTATTTGTGGAGGGAAGACTGGCCCCGGCGCAGAGCGGCCTGGTCCACAATGTCGTCGTGAACCAGCGATGCCAGATGCATGGCCTCATAAGAAGCGGCCAGTTTGATGAGCTGCGGCAATGCTGAGGGCTGAAGGGTGCCCGCTCCCAGAAGGCATGCCGCCGGTCGGAGCAATTTCCCTTGCGCCTGTTGCGGTGGAGTGCCCGGTGCTGGCGGCTGTACCAGACAGAGCACATCATTCCACAAATGGCTGAGGATTTCCCGCACCTGGTCCAGAGACTCCTGAACGGGAGCGTAAATTGGATCGAGTTCCGGTGCATGTTTTGAAATGGACATAAGCTGCTGTGAATGTGTTGTGCTTTTCCTGGAGATGAGGAGAAGCGATTTCCGGCTTTCGCGAGATTCAGGACTGGCTGTCCAGCCTGAAATGTTCGCCGAGATAAATCTGACGTACCACGGGATTGTCCGCAATTTCACGGGGACAGCCCGTAGCCAGTACAGATCCTTCGTTAATTATATAGGCCCGGTCGGTAATTTCCAGTGTGTCCCGGACATTGTGATCGGTAATCAGCACGCCGATACCCAGTTGCTTGAGGTTGCGGACGATCTGTTGCAGATCCGCCACGGCAATGGGATCAATACCGGCGAAAGGTTCATCGAGCAGAAAGACTTTGGGTTGGATGGCCAGTGCCCGGGCGATTTCCGTACGCCGTCGTTCTCCCCCCGAGAGGGTATAGGCCGGGCTGTCGCTCAGATGCGTTATATTCATATCAGAGAGGAGCTGATCAATGCGCTCCTTCACCTCTTTGCGGCTGATCTTCTGGTTTTCCAGCACAGCCTGCAGGTTCTGCCGCACGGTGAGCTGCTGAAAGACGGAAGCTTCCTGAGGCAGATAGGCCAGGCCCGCCCTGGCCCGCTTGTACATGGCCATGGGCGTCACGTCCGCACCCTGAAAGAGGATACGGCCCCGGTCGGGTTTGAGCAATCCCACAATCATGCTGAAGGAGGTGGTTTTTCCGGCGCCATTGGGCTCCAGCAATCCCACCACCTCACCGGCATTCAGACAGATGGAGACATCCCGCACGACAGTCCGTTTTTTGAAGGACTTGTATATGCCGTCCGTATAAAGCAGCGCTTTCTGATCAGACACATCGGCACTTTCTGTTATTCATTAAAAGCAAAAGGATAGGCCGCTTTCAACAGGGCCTTGTTCATAGCCACCAGTTCTTCCCGGGACTGATTCTCCGCAGCCAGTGATGCCTGCACCGTTTCCGGAAGGGCGATACCCAGCCAGGCGTCGGCCGAATAGAAATCCGGCTTGACCAGCACACCGTTGATGAGCCGCAGAAGATCCTCTTTTCTTTCCAGCAGCATGGCCGTATCCATTTTCATGAGCAGCTGCTGGTTTTGTGCGTTCATTTGTTTCATCACCTGTTTGCCCGGGGAAGGCTGGTCCTGGGCGGCCTCTTTTTTGATGGCATCAATGAGTCCGGCCCAGTCCTTGATTTCACGGCCGGTCAATTGCTGAGAAGGAGCCGCTCCGTTGGCTCCGGCCCCTTCCGAGGCTTTCAGAGGTACTTCATCAGCCCGCACCTGCAACACCTCAAAAGTATTGTTGTGCAGATTGAGCAGCATCTTCTCGCCCCGGAGCCCTTTGAGCTGTTCGCTGTTCACTACGGGGCTGCCAGAAAAAACAAGATCTCCCGTTTCAAAATTCCATTCGGCACGTTGGGCGCTGATGGATGCCTGGGGATGATCCACCTTCACATCCTGTTCCATGAGAATGGTGGAGGGTGTGGTCTGCCCCTCTTTCCAGGTGAATTTCATGCTCCCCGCTGATACGGGCAGGGGCTTCGTGGCCGGATCGTCGGAGAGCAGTTTCAGCCGTACACCGCCCGTCATCTCATCAATGGAGCCTGTGGCAAAATTCCCTTTCATGCGTCCCGCTTCGATTTCCATGGAGGAATAACCGCCCATGGACATTTGCGCTCCTGCAGTGGAAACGAAGCAAAGCAGTAAAAGGGCGAGGAGACCAGGTCTCATGACATATCCTTTCCAAAGCGAACAACGCCGGTGACGTTGTCCATCTCAAATTCTTTCATATCGGGAAAGAGCCTCATGGAAGAGGCGGTAAGCTGCAGATCGGGATCATCTATAATGACAGACTGGTCGGAATGAACGACAGCCGTTGCACCTTCCGCAGGTCTGTCCCATTGCAATTCAAGAAGAAACATTTTCATCGTCCCGGCTCTCATCTGGATATCACCATCCATTTTGGCATAATGATCCTGTTTAAAGACACCACGCATGGCATGCAGGGTAATGGGGTCTTCTTCTCCTTTGCCATAGAGCACGGCTGTTGCCTCCGTAAAGGCATAGACTTTGTCTTCGCCAATGGTGAAGGATTCCGCCTGAACCCATAATTCCGGGCGGCTGGGCACGCCTTCCTGTTCATCGGGTCTGTGCATGTACAGGTTGATGCCTTCCATGACCATGCCCGTATCGAGGAGACCTTCTTTGCTGACGGCCTCCGCGGCCATGTCATCTCCGGCTGGCTGCTCCGGTGCCGGGGCACTGCATGCCTCCAGCAGAAGAAGGAGCGCCGGTAAAAGGAATGACAGCAGGCCTCTTCTCATTTTATTTTGCCCAGATTGCGTTCATAAACAGCACAGAGCCCTTTCAAAGTCAGCAGCGGATCGACGAGATCGATCTGGCTCGCCACGGCGCTGATGGCCCGGGAGAGTCCGCCTGTGGCGATGACTTTCATGGGGATGCCCATTTCTTTGGTGATCCGGACCACCAGACCATCCACCATATCCGCATAGCCGTAGGTGAGCCCGGATTGAATATTCGTGACGGTATCCCGCCCGATGACGCTGCGCGGAGCTTTGATGGGTACCCGGGGCAGTCGGGCGCAATTTTCAAAGAGGGCATCGGCGGAGAGTTGTATGCCGGGGACAATGAGTCCTCCGAGCCACTCCGCTTTTTCCGTCATGACGTCAAAGGTTGTGGCTGTTCCGAAATCAATGATGATCATGGCATCGCTGCACTGTGCTCTGGCACCGGCCGCATTGGCGATACGGTCAGCACCCACCTCTTTGGGATTGTCGCACTGCAATATGATTCCTGTTTTAACGCCCGGTTCCACCATGAGCGGCTGAATCCCGAAAGTATGCTCGCAGGCTTGTTGCAAAGCACTGTTCAGATGAGGCACCACACTGGCGATGCAGCAGCCCCGTATATCCTCACGGGATACCTTGATGCTGTGTAGCAACATGGTCAGAAGGATATGCAGTTCGTCGCGGGTCCGGTAGTTGGTCGTTACAACACGCCACTGACCGATGATTTTTTCCGCATCGAATAATCCCAGTTCGGTTTGTGAATTGCCCGCATCAACAACGAGTAACATGCTGTCTCCACCTTAAAAACGCTCAACAAGCAATGATAAATCCAATGCAGCGGCGGAGTGTGTCAAAGCTCCGGCTGAAATATAATGAACACCTGTTTCCGCAACGGCGCGGACCCGGTCCAGTGTCATGTTTCCGCTTGCTTCGAGAATGACAGAGGAAGCGCGGGCGCGTCTTACCGCTTCGGCCAGGGTCTCCAGATCCATATTGTCCAGCAGGATCACATCTGCACCCGCCGCCAGTGCCTCATCAAATTCCGCCAGGGTCGCCGCTTCGATGGCTACACGCAAGAGGTGATGAGCTCCTTCTCTGGCCCGTTTCAGAGCCGGAACAACACCGCCGGCCATGGTGATATGATTGTCTTTGATGAGAATCCCGTCGAAAAGGCTGTGTCGATGGGTGGCGCCGCCTCCGTGCACGATGGCCTGTTTTTCCAGATGCCGTATATAGGGACCGGTTTTCCGGGTTCCGCAGATCCTGCAGGGCAAGCCGTCCACGGCCTGCACAAACTGGCGTGTGAGGGTGGCCACACCGGAGAGCCGCTGCAGGAAATTCAAGGCTGTCCGTTCCGCTGTGAGGACGGCCCGTGCTGTTCCGGTGAAGCTTGCGAGGATATGGCCCCGTGAAAAAGCGCATCCATCACTTTCGGCCCGCCAGTCCTGTATGTCCGCATCGAGAAGATCAAAGGCACAGCGGAAAGCTTTCATGCCGCTTAAAATACCTTCGTCTTTGGAAATGAGGCGCACCTGACAGCGTATGTCGGGATCCACAGTGAGACTGGTGGTTATATCTTCGAGGCCCACATCTTCCTGCAGGGCCCCGGCTATGATCGTGCGTATTGTTTTATCCATAGTTTATCCGTCCGTTTAATGCAAGAGTTTATCACAGGGCATCGGGTAAACGCATGTTCACCCTTCCTTCCCCATGGCGTATACTGTATCAAAAGAGCCCTTCAATGGTATAGTTATAAGGGTTTTTGGCAATGAATAACAGGCAGGACTCTTTCCTGCAAGCTCTGGAGTACTGATGCCGTGTTCAGATTGATTCCGTCTTTTTTCGCCTGCGCCCTCATCTTGCTGGCGGCCATGTCCCTCTTGTCCGGATGTGACAGTATTTTTGAAGAGAATCCGGTCACCCCGGCGAGCAATCCCATTATCCGTGCTTTTGAAAACCGTGTAGCCATTTCCGTGGGTGAGTCTCCTTATGAAGTGCTCTCGGCGGATCTGAACCGTGACGGGATTGTTGATCTTGTGACCCTGGATTGGAACAGCGAAACGGTGAGCGTTCTTCTTGGTGATGTGGAAGGCTTCAAGCCCCGGGTCAGTTATCCCGTGGGACCCACACCCCGGGCTGGTGTCATTGCTCCGCTGACCTCGGACGGATATCTGTCCATTGCCGTACTCAGCGAGGAACTGGAACAGATCACCGTACTTTTCGGCAACGGACAGGGTCAATTCCCGGAATCGGGTATCATTCCATTGACGACAGGTTCCGGACCCATTGCCATGACGGCTGCTGATTTCAATCTGGACGGCATTGCAGACCTTGCTGTTTCCCATACGGAGAGCAATACGGTTTCCATTATTCTCAGTCAGGGCGACAAGTTCTTTTATGAGCCTGCACACATTCCCGTGGGGAAAGGGCCTGTGGGGCTTTGTGCCGTTGACCTGGACCGGGACAGAATCCCTGAGATCATCGTGGCGAACAGCCTGGATGATACGCTGTCCATTATATCCTTCACCGAGAGGGGCTACGAAGAAACAACCGTGCTTCCCTGTTCCTCCCGGCCACGACGGGTACAGTATGCCGATATGAACCGGGACGGTGTTCCCGATCTTCTGGTGTCCCGTGAGTTTTCCAGGAATCTGGCCATCTTTTACGGAACCCTGCAGGGTACTTTCGTGCAGGATGAAGTAACCTTCAGCGGACCCGTTTCACGTTTTGTTGTTGATGATTTCACCTCCGATGCCATACCCGATATTGTAGCCCTGCTTTTCGGAGACAGCCGGGAGAATCTGCAGCCTTCCGGTACCTTTGAAGTGATGCAGGGTGACCTTTCCGGTAATTTCAAATCCGCAGGCCTCTACGGTACGGGATGGGGTTCCAATGCACTGCTGGCTGAGGATATGAACCGTGACGGATATGTTGATCTGGTCACGGGAGACCTGAGCACCAACAGTGTATCTCTGATTTACAACCGGGGCAACGGCAGCTTTGAAACGGAACGGCATCATTATATGACCGATGAGCCCGGCGAAATGCTTCTGGCTGATTTTATTCAGAAAGGTTTGCCCGACCTTGTCATATCGGGGAGGAAAAGCAACCTCTTGTATTTGTTTGCCAATCAGGGTGACGGCTCTTTCATTCACAGCCGGACTTTGAGTCTGGGTGCCCAGGCGCTGGCATTGGCTGCTGGCGATCTGAATAACGATGGCCGGATGGATCTCGTCGTGTCTTTGCATCAGCAGTATGATCTGTTGGTTTTCATGAATTCCGGAGGCGGACAATTTCAGCCGGCCCGGCGTGTGAGTGTTCTCTCCGGAGACCGGAAAGTGCTGCCCCAGGTGCTTTCCATTGCACTGGGTGATGTGGACGGCGATGGTCATCCGGACATTGTGACGGCAAACAGCAAGATTGATTCTGTTTCCGTGTTGTTGAATCGAGGCGATGGCACTTTTGAAGCGGCGAAAACAACCAAAGTGGATAATTATCCCCGGGATATTCATCTGGTTGATACAAACCGTGATCAGAAGCTGGATCTTGTGTTTCTCAGCAGAAACGATCCCGATGTGGCCACCGATGGTGCGGACCCCCGTGTGTGCCGCTGGTTTGGCCTGGGTGACGGGACTTTCCATGAAGACAGTCACATCCGTATCAGTACCGGATCCGCACCCCGGGCCCTGCGCCTGGGCGATTACACGGGCAATGGAAGTCTCGACTGTGCAACCATTCATCCCGGTGATAACAGCCTCTATCTGCTGAGAGGCGGCGCCAATGGTAATTTTACAGCCGGGAAGCGCTTTTCCATGGGCATAGCTCCTCAGGATCTCGTCTTTGCTGATGTGCGCAAAGATGGCAAGATGGATATGCTCTGCACAAACGATGGGGGATCTTTTTACCTGCGTTTCAGCCGTGGAGGCGATCTGGGCTTTGAAGGGGTGAATAACTTCAGTGTCCGTCCCGGGATTTCCAAAATTCTTGCAGCCGATCTGAATAAGGACGGCTTTCCGGATGTTGTTCTCATGGACAGAAGCCGCAAGGCCTTTTATGTGCTTCGTGGCCGTTCCTTTTAAAGTGTTCGGGAAGACAGCCGATGTTTCACATATCAGGACATGAGAACGAAGGGCGGATAAGGCGCATAGGACTGACCGGCGGCATAGGCTCCGGCAAGTCTCAGGCGGCGGCTTTTTTCCAGGAAGCCGCGTTCCCACTCATTTCCATGGACACAGTAGGACATGATCTGCTCCTCCGGGATGAGGAAGTGCGGCAAGGGATTTTGCAACTCTTCGGATCAGAGATGCTGGAAGGACAGGAGCTCTCCCGGGAAAAGATCGGAGCCCGGGTCTTTCAGGACCCGGAAGCACTCAATCACCTGAATGCCTTGATCCATCCCGCCATAGCCAGAGAAGCGCTGCGACGCTGTGCCGGACTGGAAGAAGAGGGCCATGAATTCGTGCTCATTGAAGCGGCTCTTTTCGCGGAAGACCTGCGCAGGGAAGATTGGCTTCACGGGCTGATTCTCGTGAGTGCCACCCGTGAAGTGCGCATACGCCGTCTTCAGGAACAGCGTCAGATGAGTGTGGAGGAAATTGAGCAGCGCATGATCCGTCAGACCGATCCTGAAAAGAAAAAAGCCCTGGCCGATTGGGTTCTTTTCAACAACGGGAGCCTGGAAGAGTTGCGCGTGCAGGTGATGCGGCTGGCCGACGAATTGCGTATTTTCTTCGGGAAAAGCAGCTTGCCGCCAGAAGAGAAATAAAGAATCTTTTGGGTACGGCGCCTGTCTTTTAGTATCATTTCCGTGATGAGCGGTTCTGTATACCGCTGATTTCACCAACCCCGCCTTCTGCGGGAGACCAATGGAGTATTCACAATGGCTCTGGTTCTTTATAATTCTCTGGGTAGAAAAAAAGAAGCTTTCGTCCCCATTACAGAGGGCGAAGCGGATATGTATACCTGCGGGCCCACCATTTACAATTATGCCCATATCGGTAATTTCCGCGCCTACATGTTTGAGGATCTGCTCAAGCGCTACCTCCTTTTCAAAGGATACAAAGTGCGCCATATCATGAATCTCACTGATGTGGAAGACAAGCTTATCCGCAGCTGTCGTGAAACAGGCAAGGCTCTGTCGGAGATCACCAGTTATTTTGCCGAGGCCTTTTTTCAGGATATCAAAACGCTGGATATCCTCCCGGCCGATGAATATCCCGCGGCGACGGAACATATCCCTGAAGTGGTGGAGATGATCAAGACGCTCCGGGATAAAGGGCATACCTATGAAGTGGACGGCAGCATTTATTTCAGACTGAGCAGCTTCGAAGACTACGGAAAGCTGAGCAGGATCAATCTGGAGGAATTGCAGGCCGGTGCCAGTGGCCGTGTTCAGGCCGATGAATATGAAGCGGAAGAGGCCCGGGACTTCGCTCTGTGGAAAGCCTGGGATGAAGAGGACGGCGATGTATTCTGGGAAACGGAACTGGGCAAAGGACGTCCCGGCTGGCACATAGAATGTTCCGCCATGAGCATGAAATATCTCGGCGCCCATTTTGATATTCACTGCGGCGGCATCGACAACATGTTCCCGCACCATGAAAACGAGATTGCCCAGTCGCGCTGCTGCACAGGCGAAGACTTCGTGAATTACTGGCTTCACTGTGCCCATCTGGTGGTGGAAGGGAAGAAGATGTCCAAATCACTGGGCAATTTCTATACTCTCCGCGATCTCATGGACAAAGGCATTGATCCTCTGGCGATCCGCTGGGTGCTCGTGGCGACCCATTATCGCCAGCCCAGCAACTTCGCCTTCGATGCCCTGGAAGCAGCCAGCCAGTCCCTCCGCCGTATCGCCGATTTCCGTACACGCCTCGAAGAGATCCGGGGTGACGGCTGTGATCTGACGGAGGAATGTGCCGCTTGCGAACGAGAATTTATTGAGGAAATGGATGATGACCTCAATATCTCCGGTGCCCTGGGAGCGGTCTTCACTTTCATCCGTGAGGTGAACCGCCTGGCTGATCAGGGCTCCGTGGGTGCGGAAGGGGCGAAGAATGCCCTGGCACTGCTGGACAGACTCAATACGGTTACGGGGTTGTTCGCCGGTGCCCGTGAGATGGAAGTGCCGCAAAACATTCTGGATCTTGTGGACGCCCGCCAGAAAGCACGTCGTGAAAAAGATTTTGCAGCTTCCGATGCCATCCGTGACGAACTGGCTGCGGCGGGCTGGGTGGTGGAAGATACGCCCGACGGTGCCAGAGTCAAGAAGCTGTAGTGTTATCTTCCGGATCGGCGGGTGATGTATCCGGGGCGGAGACAGGCTTTTGCTCGGGCATGAGCTGGAGCCGGCCCAGATGGGTGTGCTCACCGGGGGCGATGAACTGTTCGCCTGTTTCCAGTGTGGGGCCCGAGGCCACCTTCAGCCGCAGGATGAAACTGCCCGGCGGAACCTTGCGGAAGATGACTTCGCCCTTTTCATTGCTTTCCCCGTCAGCAGGCCACCAGGGCCCGTGGACAGGGTGAAACATCATGAGGCCCGTATTCTCATGAGCAGCCGGACGGCCATCGGGCAGGATGAGCTCCGCTTCCACAGCAGCCGCCTCCACCATGGTGATGACCAGAGGTTTCTGCGGATTGCCCGAGCCCGGCAGAACATCATAGAAGTTGTTCGGAAAAAAGAAGAGGGAAGGATCCCAGGCGCGGATAGCGATCTTTTCCGTCAGTGAGAGCCGTATCCCGCTGAGTCCGTCAGGACCCGTGGGACGGCCCTCGGCCAGAGGGCTGTCAAAGGCATTGGCCGAGCGGGTGGCAATGGGTACAATACCCGGCAAGGGATCGCCTTCGCGGTTCACCACTTTCACAGGCGCATGAAAGAGGGCCGGGGCTTCTTTTTTGGCGGGAGTTTTTTCAGCAGGTTTTGAAGCAGTCGTTGGCGGAGGGCTGCTGTCCTTTTTTTCACAGCTGCAGCCGCTTGAAAAGCCCAGACACAGCAGGCTTGTCCCGAGGATCATGAGGAAAGGGAAGAAGCGTCCTGACGACGGAATGTACCGCCCCTGTCCGGCCATCTTCTGGAAGAGAAGGCTGATCACTGGTCTCCCTTTGAAAGATTGAACTGCGTGTCATGGAGCCGCTTGTAGGCACCGTCCAGAGCCATCAACTCGTCCAGCGATCCCTGCTCGATGATTCTTCCCTCATCAAGAACAAAGATGCGGTCCGCCTGCTGAATGGTGGAGAGGCGGTGGGCGATAACGATGGTGGTCCGACCTTTCACAAAATGATCCAGCGCCTCCTGAATGAGCCGTTCACTTTCCGAGTCCAGGCTTGAGGTCGCCTCGTCGAGAATGAGCAGTGCCGGGTCCTTGATGATGGCCCGGGCAATGGCCAGGCGCTGGCGCTGGCCCCCTGAGAGAGAGGAGCCTGATTCACCGATGACGGTGTCGAATCCTTCGGGCAGCTCGTCAATGAAGAGGTCTGCGTGAGCCGCCTCAGCCGCTGCACGGACCCGCTCATCAGAATAACAATCACGACCGAAAGCGATGTTGGAGCGGATGCTCTCAGCAAAAAGAATGATGTCCTGCGTCACATAGCTGATTTGTTCGCGCAGACTCTGGAAACTCACTTCACGGATGTCTTGACCATCAAAGCGGATACAGCCTGAGGTGGGATCATAAAAGCGGGGGAGCAGTTTCACAAAAGTGCTTTTGCCGGAACCGCTCGCACCGACCAGCGCGATCATTTCGCCCCGTTTGATTTCAATGGACACATTGTCCAGGGCATTCTTTTTCCCGTCATAACTGAAGGTCACGTTTTCAAAACGGATACTGTCCCTCAAGGTCGGCAGTTCCACCGCATCGGTGTTTTCCACAATGTCGGGCACCATATCGATGAATTCAAAACAGCGGTCTGCACTGGCGATACTCGTCTGGATCATGTTGTTCACATCCGAGAGTTTCCGTACGGGATCGAGCATCATGGCCAGAGCGAAATAGAGCTGGACGAGATCGCCCGCATCCAGATGACCTGCCTCAACACGATGGCCGCTCACCAGTACAAAGCCGATGATCCCCAGTACCAGAGCCAGTTCCGTGAGGGGGCCTGTTGCCGCATGGAGCGTGATCATGCGCAGCAGAAATTTGCGCAGCCGTGAAATTTCCCCGCCCACGCGCCCCACTTCATACTCTTCCATGGTGAAGCTTTTGACAATGGCAATGCCTTTGATGGTTTCATTGACCACTGTTGCCAGCCCGGCGATTTTCTGGAGGGAACGCTTCACGCTGGTACGCATTTTCTTGCCGATGCTCACCAGCAGATAGAGAACCAGAGGCAATACGCCGATGCCGATGAGGGTCAGCTGCCAGTCCACATGGAGCGCAACGGCCAGAAAGACGAGTACTTTGATGGGTTCCCGCATGAGTTTCACAAAGACACCTTGCAGGCCGCTGTTTACCATGAAAATATCATTGGTGAACCTGGCCAGGATTTCGCCGGAACTTTTCCGTTCGAAAAAGCCCACGGACTGGCGCATGAGATTGGCATACATGGCCTCACCCAGACCGGTGGTGACAAAAGTGCCGATACTGCCGGCGAGATACTCCTGTAAAAAGCGTGCCGAACTCATGAGCAGTGTGAGAAAGAGTGCGAGACCGGATGCGAAAGTAACGGCCTTCATCTTGTTCTCACGCATTCCATAGGCGAGTGTGAGGACTTTATCAGGCAGGGAGGAGGGAGCTACGCCGATGACACCTTTCATCGTATCGGTGACACTGCGTATGTCCTGGGAGAGCTTCACAGCCGGGTCGGCATCGACGGGAAGCGCTTCGCCTTCCACAAGAGCCGGGGCCTCATAAAAGGTAACCCGGATGATGGTGCCCACGCTCACGAGCATGGCGCCGAAGGATGCCGCAATGATGAGGGAGAAAAAGAGGGACAGGAGCAGTCTGTATTTGAAATGCCAGGCAAGACCGACCAGACGAAAATAGGACGCCCAGGACGACTGGGGTTCTGTGCGGTCTCGAATGGCGATGGGCAATACGGGTTTTGTGGAAGAATTCATGGAAACTCACTTTTTCGGGGGGATTGAATACCCGAATGGTAGCACAGCCACAGTAATTTCGACAAACAAAGATCGAGGGACGAGGGGAATACAGTGAGACATGGTTCAGGTAAGGGAACGGCATGCCGTGCCCATTTCAGCCTCGACTCTCGCACATCCGTCCGCCTCCCCTGAGATAACAGATCCCTTCGAGTCTCTTATATATCCCTGATTCTCATTCCTTGCTCTTCTCGCCATTTGTCAGGGTCTTATCCTGGATGACCGTCTTTTTCGTGTTGTCGGGGCAATCGTCTTTGTACAGCGTCCTCAGCACGAAAAAACCGGAATGACGGCGAGGATAGGAGATACCGTGGGACGTGGTTCAGGTAGGGGCACGGCATGCCGTGCCCAGTTGGATAACAAGCCTGAAGTTCCATATGTCTTCCAGCTATTCATTATTCCCCGTAGAATTTGTGGGCACGGCATGCCGTGCTCCTACCTGCCCTCGTCCCTCCTCCCTATCACCTATCACCTATCACCTATCACCTCGTCCCTCTTTTCTTTTTAAGCCTCAGAAACCTATAATAGCCTCCAGTCACAACCTTTCCCCGGAGATCCCCATGAACAAAGGCTTTCTTCTCATCTTGCTCGGCACAATGCTTGTCCTGTCGCCGGTTTATGCCCGCGTACCGCTGATTTACTGTACCGATCTCTTTCATCCCCACGACGATCCCGATGATCATGTTGACCTGGCTTGTATTTACGCCATCCCCGAATTTGATCTGCAAGCCATTGTCCTTGATCAGGGCGCGCGCCAGAGAGAACAGCCGGGGGCGATTCCCATCAGTCAGATGATCGCACTCACAGGAAAAACAGTCCCTGTCGTCACCGGGCTGGAGGAGCCCCTGGCCTCCATGACAGATACAGGCGACAAGCAGCCGGCCAGTGCGCAAGAAGGCATTGAAACCATTCTCCGCATCCTGCGTGACAGCTCCGAAGCGGTGACGATCATTACCGTAGGCAGTCTGCGTGATGTTGCCGCGGCCTTCAACAGAGAGCCTGCGCTTTTCCACAAGAAAGTGAAAAGACTCTACAGTTTCATCGGCAACACGAGCGGTGGTTTTCGCGAGTACAATGTGAATCTCGATGTGAACGCCTACCGTTGCATCATGACAGCGGAACTGCCCCTGTATTGGACTCCCTGCTTTGATGGAGGACTCTGGGAAAATAACGGTCGTGCCTCCTATTGGGTTTCTTCTCATAAAGCGCTTATGGAAGGACTGTCGGCGCCTTTGCTCAATTTCTTCTTGTATATGATTGAACAGAAAAAGAGCAGTGATCCTGTGGCCGCTCTTTTTGAAACGGTGGATGAAACAGAGGCGGCCCGTTTTTTGGAGGGCGAACGTAATCTCTGGTGCTGTTCCATCTTTCCCCATGCAGCGGACAGGCGCTATATCCGTCGTGGGGGAGAGTGTCTGGCCCTGCCTCTCGAAGAGATGCAACCCGGCGATGAACTCACCTTTCCTTTCACCTATACCCCTGTGCGGGTGTGGCTCGATGAAGATGCGGTGGAACACTGTCCCCATCCTGAAGGCCGGGAAATGCAATGCTTTCATATTACTGATCAGGAACGCTACAGCCGGGACATGACTTCGCTGGCCCGTCAGTTGCTCCGGGAACTGGATGCAGGTCTTCAGCATCCCTGAAATGCTGGTAGAAATATCGCAGGATAGGGAATAGGGGATAGGGAATAGGGAATAGGGAATAGGGGATACAGCGGAACGTGGTTCAGGTAGGGGCACGGCATGCCGTGCCCATTTCAGCCCCAACCCCAATATGAATCCCTCGCAGATCCGACCGCTCCGACCGATCCGACCGATCCGACCGATTCCCCGGGTGTCTTGTTTGCTTACTTTTCTCTTATCGCCATTAGTCCGGGCTTTCTTCTGGATTCCGGTATTGTTCGTGTTGTCAGAGTAAACGTCTTTGTACAGAGATGTCAGCACGAAAAAATCGGAATGACGTGTTGGGCC
>JAAYJV010000065.1 GCA_012522755.1 Candidatus Hydrogenedens sp. | reverse complement strand
TTCCTTTTCTTTTCTTCCCTTCGTGTTTCTTAGTGTGACTTCGTGGAAGAAAAAATAATTCAACACTTGCGCTTTCCAGAATCAGGCTAACTGGTCGTTGCATTGGCCTGTCCAAGAAAAGCTAATTGGGACAAGGATGATCCCAAGACATGCTTCCGCCCCTCCCACATCCGTCCGATCCGTCCGATCCGACCGATCCGACCGATTCCCCAGAGACCACTGATCCCTTCAAGTATCTTATATCTCCAAACCCCATCCCCACCTCCCAAAATACTGGACTTTTTACCAAGGCCTGGGGTACACTACAGACATAAGCGGGCCGAACGGTCGCGGCATGGCTCAGGCTGTGTCGAGGAAAGTCCGGGCTCCACAGGGCTGGACGCTTCGTAACGCGAAGGCGGAGTGATCCGACGGAAAGTGGAACAGAAAATACACAGCCTCTTCAGAGGCAATGGTGAAAAGGTGCGGTAAGAGCGCACCAGCGTCATGGTGACATGGCGGCTTGCCAAACCCCGTCCGGAGCAAGTCCAAATAGAGGACCTATGGTGTTGCCCGCACCGGTCCCGGGTAGGATGCTAGAGGCGTATGGTGACATGCGTCCCAGATGAATGACCGTTCAGAGGCGCTCAGGCGTTTCGGACAGAACCCGGCTTACAGGCCCGCTTCTTTTTTTACCGCTCAGGAGCTGTATCATGCACGAACAGGATGTGAACTTCTGTTTTCGTTTTGAGGGAGGCGCCTTTTACGGATTCTTTTCTGATTTGGGGCTCAAGCGTCTCACACTGGTACCGGAAGGGGAACGAATACCCGCCCGGCTTTCGAAGGCTCCCGCAGCCGGCTGGGACAAAACATTGCATGGCCTCCTCAGCGAATACTTCTGTGCACGGACAGTCAGTTTTGACGCCATCCCTCTGGACATGACTGGAGGCACCCCCTTTCAGCAGAAGGTCTGGAAAGGATGCTATCGTATCCCCTATGGAAAGACAGCCACCTATGGCGAACTGGCCCGGCGCATCAAACATCCCGGCGCCGCCCGGGCCACAGGCACAGCTCTGGGTGTCAACCCCATTTGTCTCGTTGTCCCCTGTCATCGCATAGTCAGTTCCACGGGAACACTGGGCGGTTACTATTACGGTCTTTCCTGGAAAACACGTTTTCTGAATCTGGAAGAGGCCGGACTCAAAAAAAAGCCTGTTGAACAGCAGACCGAAATTTGAAAGCCGCCTTGCCATTCAAAAAAATCCGCTACCGCTTTTCTTTCACCGCAAAAATCATGATTCACAGTCCACGCCATACCCTCTTCCCTGACTGCGGATTTTTCTCACAAACAAACCATCATCCTGAGAATAGACTTTTCCTTCGGCAATAGTGGACAATAGTCAAGTACAATGTGTACACAGATCTTTCATGTCTGCAGATTGGAAACCGACTCTCTGTATGGAAACTCCCATTAAAAAAAAGACCCGGCGATTTCTCGTACGCGCTGTAAAACTGACAATATTTCTGACTGTCTTCATTGCTGTCTTTCTCTTGTTTATCAATGAGGAGCTTATTCTTTTTTACTGGATTGAAGGAAAAGGCCAGGTCCTTCCCGATGAACTTCTCCCTTTATTCTACCGTAATGAGCCAGCCCGTCTTTTGGCTCGACCTTTACCCGATACAGGACAGGGATTCCGGGAATGGAAGGGCACAATCACCACCACCCTCCCGGAAGCTGTCGTCTACCTGAATAACAGATCGCGGATGATCACCGCTGTCTTTTCCGATGAGCCCGCTCCAGGCACTTCTTTTCAGTATGTCACCATCCAATGTGCCGGCCCGGGATGTGGAACCACGGATCCGCCGCCGGGAGATTGGGTCTTTCGCACCGATGTGGAAGAAACATTTCTTGCCCTTCCGGCCGAGGGACATTTTTTCGGAGGCTGGCAGATTTTTTTTGAAGATGGTGAAGATGAGGACCAGACAACAAGCACCACGGAACTTTTGCCGCCCTATACACTTCCTCCCGGAAAGAACCTCACTGCTGTTGCCTGGTTCCATAAGAAAGGCGGAATCATTACTCTGGAGAAGGAAGGAAATGGTTGGTTCAACTTGCCTGAAGGCTCTCATGTCCTGGCCGCAGGCACAGAAATGCTCGTAAGTGCAGGTGCCGCCGATGGTTGGTATCTGGACGGTATACGAGATGAAAAGGATGAGCTTGTTTCTCTTTCCACAAGTCACAGAGCCGGAACCTTTTCTATTCGGGTCACGGAAGACAAAAGGTATCGCGCCATTTTCAAACCTCTGGAAAAACACATCCGTCTTACCATAGATGCCGCAGATCCTGTATCAGGACAAATCCTTTTCAATGATTCCCCCTGTACCTCCACGCTGCAAGCCGATTATGGAACAACGTTGAACCTGCAGGCTGAACCACTGAACAGTGCCAGCGCTTTCGCTGGGTGGTCCGGCGAGAGCCTGCAAGAACCGACCTGTGACCCCTCTCTCAGTTTCACCGTGGAAGATGATACGGAACTGACCGCTCATTTTGTTCCAGCCATAAGCTTTCTCGATCTCGAAGCAGTCATAGACGGCGAAGCGGCCACTCTGCCGCCGGAGAGCCTTTCGCTCGCTCCCGGACGTCACGGCTTTACCGGGACAGCATTGTCCAGAGCTCTTTTGGAGGCACCGCTCCTGACAGACAGAGACATGGCCTTCAGCCATTGGGAGGGTGATCTGCCCGGGGATATCAATCCCGCAGATCGACAACTTGTTCTGTCCATGGAAGCCGACCGCAAAATTCGCGCATGCTTCACCCGGCTGAATCTGTGTACACTCACTGTTGAAAAGTCTGAAGGTGCCCGGGGAAAGCTCGTGCCTCCTCCGGGATCCTATGCAATGGCACCAGGTTCAGAAATTATTTTACAGGCTCTTCCGGAACTGGGACGCAGTTTCGGGGGATGGAGAATTCACAATACAGAAGGGCTGAAACAGACAGCGATCACCCCTCAGCATCCTCTGAAGATTGAAGAAAATCTTCATGTCACAGCCTTCTTCGCTCAGACCAACTGTCATATTGCTCTGGTATCCTCTCACCCTGAAGGAAAAATCACACCCTCTCCCGGTGACTATCTTCTGGCTCCGGGAACCATGATCGATCTCCGTGCTGAGACTCCGAAAGGCCTGGCCTTTCATCATTGGCTCTCTGCTGAAAAGGGTATCCTTTCCACTGAAGCTTTCTTCCGGACTACCCTTACAGAAGACGACAGCTTCCAGGCTGTCTTCGGCCGTCCTCTCCACAGACTTGATCTTTCCATTGAAGGCCGTGGAAAGGTTGAAAGCAATCAGGAACAATTCGATAGGGTGGAAGAGGGGTCTGTTATTGAGTTGCAGGCCCGACCCGATCCTGATTCCGTTTTTCTGGAATGGGAAGGCGATCTGCCCGCCAATGCCCAGCCTTCTCAACCCAAGATCAGCCTGACCATGGACAAAGACAGCCGGATTATGGCGCGTTTTATTCCGGCCGAGGTACAGCTCCATCTTCAGCTGCAGGGTCCTGAAGATATGGAAAATCCGAAGCTCATGCCCGACCCGGGAACACATGGTTACCTCAAAGGAACAGGGATATCCCTGCTGGCCATGCCGCCCGTGAACAGCGACTTTGTTTTTACTGGATGGACAGGAGACCTCAACAGTATTCATCCCGACCATATGCTCACTCCGGATGAAGACATCACACTGACCGCCTGTTTCGCCCGGAAGGAAGAAACAGACTGTGTCCGGCTCACCCTCTTGCCGACGGACGCAACGACTTCCAGCCATATCCGGAATATGGAAGCGGGAAGCTACCTTTTCTCCAGAAATGCACTCATCCATCTCACAGCGGTTCTTGCCGACAATGCCTTCTTCGGCGGCTGGACAGGTCAGATAGAAAAAGATATTGTCTATAAGGATAAGGCTCTGCTTCTGGATGAAGACAAAACCGTAGGCATGCGAACGGCGCAGGCTGGTTCTGTTCTCACCCTTCTTCTTGACAGTGTCGAAGTGGGAAGGATTGATCCACCACCGGGCACTTATCGTCTGGCGGAACACATGAAGGTAACTTTAAAAGCGTATCAGAGTGATTCGCAATACAGTTTTGCAGGGTGGCACACACATGCCGGACTCCTGCTTTCCCGTCGTGGCACATACCACTTCACAATTGAACCGGGTATCGGCCGACACGAGATCGTTGGCATCTTCAAAAAATACGTTGTTCCAGAGCCTCTCACCCTCTGTCTGAATAGGCCCGGCTCCTGAGTAATACCGACGATCTCCCCGTATCATGGAAAGGAAAAAACATGTTTGAGGAAAAATGGTTTGAAATCGCACCCGGTCTGAAACTCTTCGAACGTCGTCTCTTACCCGCTACCGCTCCCCGGGGAAGAGTGATCATCCTTCATGGATACGGCGATCATTGCACCCGTTACAGCTGGGTCATGGAAGAATTTCAAAAAGCCGGAATGGCAAGCTATACCTATGACCAACGGGGACATGGTCGTTCACCAGGTAAACGCGGCTATATTGTGCGCTTTGAAGAATTATTGGACGATCTGGATCTCTTTCTGAAGCATGTCCGTGAGGAAAGTGACGACACCTTGCCTCTCTTTGTCATGGGCCACAGTATGGGCGGAATGGTTCTGGCCCGCTGGGCTCAGACCCGGAAGCCTCATCTCACAGGCCTCATTTTCAGCAGTCCCTTCCTGGCATTCCCTGATGAGGTGCCCGCCATACTCATTACCCTTACGCCTCTGGTTGCCAGACTCGCGCCCTGGGCACCGGTGAGCAAAGTCGATAATAGAGGGCTCAGCCGTGATCCGGAGATTGTACGTATTGCCGATAACGATCCACTGGGATATCAGGGGCGTGTCACCGCTCATACGGCCGGTGAGTTCTATCGTATCATCGGTCTCATCCGCCGGGAACTGGACAAGATCACATTGCCCATGCTGACCATACACGGCAAGTGTGATCGTGTGGTGTCTCCTTCAGGCAGCCTCCTCCTCCATGAGCATGCCGGCGCCGAAGACAAAACACTGAAAAGCTTTGAAGAAGGCTATCATGAAGTCTACAACGATCTGGATAAAGAGGCCTTCATGGATAGCATTGTGGAGTGGATGGGCCAGAGGCTGGAAGCTCCGACAGACTAGTCCCTCTGTCTGTCTCTTGTCATCTTACTGCGGATTTTCACTCTTCTCTTTTTCGCCTTCCTTCACCACGGGAGACGTCGGTTGGGACGGACTTGCTGTCTGTTCAGGCTTGCGCAGAACCAGTGGCCGCACGAGATCCGGACGGGCGGAAAGAGCCGGCGCATCGAGATCATGAAAGACAAAGCTCCCGTAGCTCACTGAGTTATCCCAATGGCCACTCACTGTGCCGGAAGTGGTATAAGCCAGCAGCCGTGCCTGGGTATGAACAGGGAGCAATTGCAGGAGAATCTGGATACAGTTCTCACCGTCAATCACATTTTTACTGCGCTTCATATAAGAACGGAAACCGCTCAGGTTCAATCCCAGTATCTGTTCGAAGGCGAGGCGATCAAGATGGGCGATATTCTCTTCTATCTCTTCCGTAAAGGGCGTGTTTTTATACTCTTCGCCATAGTGCGTGAAACTGCTGGCCACGACAACCAGCGTCCGCTCATCAATAACAGGCTTGATGGCATTGGCAAAGGCGGTCATGGTATTTTCTGTCGTGTTGCCTTTCGGATCTTTCAAATCACCGACCAGAACAGGAACAAGTTTGAATTCAAAAAGACGTTCCTGCAGATAAGGCAGCAAGGATTCTATGGCAAACTCATATTCGTGAATGCGTTCATGAGGTTTCACGCCGTCATAGCGGAGCTGATGCATCTGAAACAGGGGCGAGTACATGAGCGTGCGAATGGCCGAACCATCCAGAGGCACAGGGCCCAGAGGTGTCATGAAAACATCCACAGCCGGGACAGAACAGTTTTCAAAGGAAGGGCCGTGACCGGGTGCCAGAATCACCACACGATCATATTGCCCGGGCTGGAGTGATTTGAAAGCATGGGCCGTTGTCCTGCCGGCCAGGCCATAGGGTGCCGGAGAGGCGATAAGGGCAATGAGTTTATTGCCCACTTCCGGTACTTCCGCCTGAACACGGAAATTGACCAAGGTTGCCAGAAGCATCTCCGGATCGGAAGAATAATTCGCCCCCGCTACGGCTGGCCAGCGGATCGTCGGCGATTTGGCAGCCGGGGCGGCATCCGCTGTCACGAAAGCCATCAGCGCAATGCAAAAGACAAAAAGCAAAAAGTATTTTTTCATGGGCAACTTACTTTACCAGTCACTTTTAAAAAACAACCTGCACTTTCCAAAGAGCCGGACTCTATTATATCTTATGATGCCTCTTCTTTTTTCATGCGACGGCTTTCCCGCAGCATACCGACCAGCTGCAACAGAACAGACAGGCATATCAAAACAAAAACAGGCAGCCCGTATAAAATCCCGGCCTTCCTCATACTGTTGGTGAATGTCCAGACACGAAGACGCAAATATCCACTTACGGAAGGAACCCGCCTTTTGATATGCCAGTTGCCCCGGCCACGCACGAGCTGCCAGCGCATGAAACTGATGAGGCTGCTTTTTTCGATGTGATAGACAAGCACTTCCGGAACATAGCGGATCGCATATCCCTCAGAAACGGCCCGAGCAGCCAGAACCGTATCCTCCCCTCCAGCCAGAGGGAAGGTCTCGTCAAAGCCGCCCAGTGCGTCAAAGGCTTTACGGCTCATGGCGAGATTGCAGCTGCTGAAGCTTCGGGCGTATCCGGCCGGATCCACACGCCAGACCTTATCGAAACCGAGTATTCCGCCGCCGGGAAAACCCAGCAAGGCAATGGCACGACCCAATGCGCTCTTGACACGGGTATGGGTGTTGCCGGTGACTATTTCTTCTTGTTCCAAGACCTCAACAACTTTTGACAGGGTCTGTGGTGCCAGTTCACAGTCCGTATCAGTGAAAAATAACTTGGAAGCCAGGGCTTCCAGGGCTCCACGGTTTCTCGCAACCGCCGGCCCCTGATTCTTTTCCTGACGGAGGATACGCGTTCGTTCATCAGTGAACACATCATAGACAGACATATCGGAAGAGCCATCATCTGCAATGACGATTTCAAAATCTCTGAACTCCTGTGCGCACAGAGAGTCATGAAGTTTTTGCAGGAGCAGTCTGTCAGGCTCAAAGGAAGGAATTATCACTGAAAGCTGCGGCTTCATGGCACTCCAACAGCCTGATCCGTCACCGTCTCCCGGGCCGCCTCTTCGGAATAGGCCTTCACCGCTTCAATGAGTCCGGATACGTGGTCTGTCTGGATCCCGTCCACACCCCACTCAAAGAGTGTCTGCCAGGTTTCGGGCCCGCCGTCATCGACAAAGACGAGAATCCCTTCTTCATGACAGGCCTTCACCATTTCCTCCGTAGCCGAAGCCCAGGTGGAAGCCACAACCCGGGGCGCATGATGTTTCAGGATTCTGTCCAGGCTGGCTCCGGAACCGACCTCAGGCATGGGAAGGCATTCAGGACAGATCTTGCTTAACGTCCGCAGAGGACCGCTGCCCGCATACCACACGGTGCTTTCCGCCAGACCGGCTGCGCGCAACCTGTCCACAACCGCTTCCAGAGGTGCCTGTTTGAAATCGAGATAGATCTTCACTTTTCCGTTGCACAGTTCCAGAATGGAATCAAAGGTGGGGATGGATTCCTCTTTCCATTCAGGCCCGACCCGGCTGCCGATATCCAGAGCCTGCAACTCGGCAAGCGTGAAATCTTTGACCGGTCCCTGAGCGTCGTCCGTATAGGCATCCACCGTGGCGTTGTGGATACTTACAAAATGACCGTCCCGGGTTTCCCGTACATCAATCTCCACAAAGTCCACATTCAGTTCTATGGCTTTTGCATAGGCCGCCAGGGTGTTCTCCGGAATACCCTCATGAACACCACGGTGAGCAATCACATAAACAAGGCCATGATTGGGCGGACCCGGAAAAGGAGAGGAAAGTTGTCCCGCTGCTGTTATCGCTGTGAGCAGTAATGTCATCAGAGTCATGAGAAGTCCCTTTCGATTTGGAGGCCGAAAATACGTACAGCATTGGCCGTGCTGGCTGCGGCAATGGCTTCCGCCGGCTCTTCCAGAATATCAGCAGCCGCCTTCAGATTGTATAGGATATTTGCGGGAGAATTCACCGTTCCCCGGGCTTCAACAGGCGTAATGTCGGGAGCATCCGTTTCCAGAAGAAAATCATGAGGATAAATATCTTTTAAAAGACGGGTGCGCCGGGCGCTGTTCCGCCACGTGAGGACGCCGCCCAGACTGAAGGACAAACCGAAATCCATAAAGGCTTTGGCCAGTTCCGGCCCGCCTGAAAAATTGTGAACCACGCCTCCCGGCGGTGCGCCTTCTTTACGGAAAATATGCATCATCTCATTGAAAGCGCCCCGACAGTGGATAATCACCGGCCGCCCCAATTCCCGGGCAATGCCCAGTTGCACTGTGAACACTTCCAACTGACGTTCCATGGGGAAGGGCATCTTTTTGCTGTCCAGACCGATCTCACCAATGGCAACGGCCTCATCCGCATAATCGGCCAGAGAAGGCAACAGGGGCTGGCTGTCATCGGAACAATACCAGGGATGGACCCCAACCGCATGATAGACTCCGGCATGCTGTCGGGAAAGTTCCGCCACTGCTTTCCAATTGGAAGGATGGATGGCCGAGGTAATCCATCCACAAACCCCGGCTGAACGGGCCGTCTCCAGCAGATCGTGAAGACGGCCCGAAAAAACCGGACTGTCAAGATGACAGTGTACATCAATCAATTGCATCGGAAATTCCGTCAGTGCATCTCAATGGAGCAGCTGCCGATGGCCGGACGATAATAGTGGAATTCCACATTGGGGTGCAGGGCCAGAAGACTCATGGGAACCGCTGAATCGGGAAGACCTTTGCTGATCATGAAAGCCGTCAGACGCATGCCGAAGGGGTTGTCATGGTTACCGGCCTGCCAGATGGAGACCTTCTCCGATTTCCAGGTTTCCACAGGACCCACCGTAGTCGCCTGTGTGGGGATTTCCGAGAGACGGCCACCACCGGAAGTGCGGGAATTCTGCATGATCGTCATGGGATGCAGATCCACGACACGGGTACCCAGTTTCAGGTATTCTTCAGGAGAAGGCGGAGCATCAGCCCATTCCCCTTCCCGTTTCATGGGATCATTGAAGGCCCAGTGTTTGACATCGCCCTGACCACCCTGCATAACGGCACAGCGTATGGAATCAAAAGAGCTGGAAAAGGCTTCGAAATCACCGATGGGATAATGCAGCGCATCGGGAGCGGGGCGCAGCTCAGCTTGCATCAGATTGAAGCAAAGATCCAGATTGGCCTTCTGAAAGGACAGAGGATGCTCGGCTGGCAAGGTCTTGCCATCTTTCACCCACTCATCCATGCCCCAGAACTGAGCACCGAGTTTCGACAGATTGATGTTCAGCTCGTTCACAAGCATGGCGACCAGAGGCAATTGCTCCGTGGGCCCGATGGGACCGCATACGCCCACAGGGTTATCCGGTGTCGATGCCTGCCAGGCCTCAATATACTGAAGAGCTTCCGCAAGATAAAAGGATTCAAGCGTCTCATGAAAAACAACTTTGAACCCTTCACGGGACAGCTGAAACAGATCCTGTTCCGACAGCCTCGCAACGTCTGTCAACAGCTCATCATCCAGAGTTGTATAATCCCACCAGTCTGGCGCAACGATACTTTTTTTACGCATGGATATGATCTCCTCGTTCTTTGCAATCCTATGTTCATTGACTACAACAGCTGTAGCGTCGTTCTGTTTACACTCAAGCTGAAAAACTGATTGATACTTCATTATGACCTTATACCCGTAGTATATGCAACCGGGGACGAAAGATCGAAAAGCCTTTTAAAGATCATTTGGCCTGGAACCAGAATTATGATGGCAAGTCAATGGACAAAGTGGGCGGAGTGAACCTGTCAAGGCTATGGATCTTTCTATGCTTTACTGTACGGGTTCCGCCTTACTATCCATCATCTTCCACTGTTTTTTCGAAGAAGTTTATGTTGTTGGCTCTGCAAATCATTTAAGTTCAAGATATTATAAGAGCCTCGATTCTGCAAGGCATCTTCAGATAATCACGAACAAATAATGCCTTTGGAAACCCTGAAAGACCTTGAGATTCACTCCTGGGAACGCCAATTTCCACATTGGCAGACAGTGTATGATGACCCGGAGAAGTTTTAGATCTGATTGCGGCATGATATCTCTTTTTTTCAAACAAATCCGTTACTGAGAAAACTTTCCGGCGGTGAAGGTCGTATCCTGGGAGCGCCAATGTCCCCATTGGCAGACGGCGGGGTTGGCCTTGAGGCAAAATAAGGGGCTTGAAGGGATCAGACATCTCGGGGGAATCAGTCGGATCGGTCGGATCAGTCGGATCGGACGGATCTGCGAGGGGCGTAGGCATGTCTTGGGATACAGAAGAGACTCCGGAGAAACATATATGTCTCTTCCTCTCATTTTCTTCGTGAATCTTCGTACCTTCGTGACTTCGTGGTTAAAAGAGAAAGGCTAATTTAATTGCGGCTATGCTGTTCCCTGCGTTCAGTCCTTGACCCGATTAAACTATTCTCCTCCCTCTCAATATAAAGATTTTGTTTTATACCCGAAAAACAATCATACTAAGGGGCGGAATTTTACATTTCGACGTAAACAACTTTTTGAATATTCACTGCTTATCACAGGGTGTCATCATGAATAGTTTTACTTCTGCTCTTTCCCGCCGAAATTTCCTGGGACTCTCAACCGCCGCCCTGACCTGGGCCGTCAGCCCGGCCCGGGCCGATACCGAAGCCCATGAGCCGACAGCTCCGGCTTTGCCCAAGTGGTACGGCTTCAACCTGCTGGAAAAATTCATGATGCCCTATTGCGGGCCTTTTCAGGAAAAAGACTTCATCTTGATTCAGGAGCTGGGTTTCAATTTTGTGCGGCTTCCCATGGATTATCGTCACTGGGTGGACCCGGACAACTGGACAGATTTCAAAGAGGACGTGCTCAAAGAAATTGATGAGGCCATTGCCTTCGGCGACAAATACAAAATTCACGTCTGTCTGAATTTTCATCGTGCTCCCGGTTACACCGTTGCCCAACCGGCCGAAAAACTGACACTCTGGAAAGACAAAGAAGCCCTGGACGCCTGCGCTCTGCATTGGAAGACTTTTGCAAAACGTTATGCAGGTATTCCCAACGAGCGTCTCAGTTTCAATCTTTTCAACGAACCCGGTGCTGTCTCAGCCGAAAAACATTATAAAGTCACAGCCCATATTGTGGATGAAATCAGAGAGGTTGATCCCAGGCGATTGATCATCTGTGATGGACGGTTGTGGGGACGGATGCCCCCCGAAGAACTGCTCCCTCTCGGCGTGGCTGCTTCCACAAGAGGCTACGAGCCCATACAGCTCACCCATTATCTTGCGAGTTGGCTTGAAGGTGCCGACCGCTTTCCCCTTCCCGACTATCCTGTAAAAGGGGAAAACACAGTCATGGATAAACAATGGCTCAAAGAAAAACATATCGATCCCTGGAAAGCACTGGAAGAAGAGGGCATGCCGGTCATGGTCGGAGAATTCGGAGCTTTCAGCAAAACCCCGCACACAGTCGTCCTGTCCTGGATGGAAGACTGTCTGGAGCTGTGGAAGGAAATGGGCTGGGGCTGGGCCCTTTGGAATTTTCGCGGAGAATTCGGCATCCTCGACAGCAATCGCCGGGATGTCATCTATGACAACTGGCGCGGTCATAAACTGGATCGAAGCATGCTTGCTCTGCTGCAACGCTACGTCTCATGAAAACAAATATTCGCTTTTACATAAAAACATGTCTGGCAGCCTGTGGTTGCTTGAACATAAGGAATACCCATGCAAGTGTTTTCAAAATGCTTCCTCATCATCATTCTCAGCATCTCTTTTGCCCTGTCCGCCTGTGCAACATCTGCAAAGCCTGATTCTCCTGACGAAGACTTCGCCCCCTTCTCACTTCCGGGATTGCGCTGTGTTCTGGGCAACAACGCAAAAGCAGAACCCCATCTCCGGGGATACAACGGCGTCTTCTCGCTCACAAGCGATACGAATGAAGAAAATGCTTTTGTCCCTCTCTTTTCCGGGCTGAATCTGGAGCATTATTTTGATGCTCAGGTGGTGACAGAGCCCGGTGCTGTCTTTTTCGAACCGCGGCGGGCACCCATGAACTTCGAAAGGATCAATGAACATACGGCCGAACTGTTTCAACCCGTAACACCTGTTTACGGCGTGGAAAGTTTGACACGTTTCACTCTGACAGAACCGCACTATCTCGATATGCACTTCCGCTGCACCCCATTACGCGAAGATCTTGCCGGAGGATTTCTGGGTGTTTTCTGGGCCTCTTATATCAATGCTCCTGAAGATAAAAGCATCTATTTTCTGGGAGCCGGTTCTTCTCTGGATGAGCCGAGGTGGATACAGTTCTGCACCCAGAGTCACAACCGCGACAGTACTGTCTGCAGCGAAAAAGATGATTTCAAGATCAATTTTGAAGGTGAGGACAGTACCCTTTTCAAAGCCATCTCACCCCTTCGCTATTCTGTGCCTTTTTTCTATGGACATATCCGTGATCACGTCCTTATTTTCATATTCACGCCGGGACCCATGATACGTTTCGCCCATTCCCCTTCAGGTGCCGGCCCCACCGAAAAAGGTGACGACACCAACCCCGCCTGGGATTTTCAGATGATTGTCCCTGATTACACTGTCGGCCAGGACTATGAACTGGAGATGCGGCTCGTTTACAAAAAATGGCTGGGCCGCGATGATGTGCTGCAGGAAGTGCGCAGTTATCTGGAAGCCCCGGGCAAAGAATAAAGAAGGCTCCGAACCCGCAAAGAGTCCGGAGCCCCAAATAGTGATCTCGTCAGAAAAATCAGATGCCGTCGGGGAGGACTTCGAGAATAAGCCAGCCGGCTTCTTCTTTTTTCACGACAATCTCAATACTGATGGATCCGACATCAGCCGCAAGGTCGATGGGATATACAGAAGCAGTGCCGTCTTCATCCATATGAATTTCCATATCATCCAGAGAGACTTCGCCATTGTCCGCATATCCGGCATCCAGGGCCATTTGTAACATTTCACGGCCTTCTTCCTTGCCACCCACCTCATGATGATAAAAATCTTCCGAGAAGGTGTTCATGATACCGTCAATATCTTTATTTTCAAGAGCCACTTTGAGCTGAGTGACCAGATCCATGATCAGATCCTCATCAGAGACTTTAGGGCCCACACTGGCACAGCCTGTAACCATCGCCGCAGCCAGCAGACACATGCACATTCCTCTCAACAGTACTTTCATCTTAAATCTCCTCGTGTTTTATGTACTTCATTACAAAGCTTTCATGCACCACATCGCACGAATCTTTTGCCTGTACGGGGTAAGACTCCGTTCCTCGAAAACTGGTTTCATCTTACTTCATTTTTTGTCAGAAAAGGAAATGATAATATTTTGACCATGAACTATTCAAACTGCTGAAAATGTCGGATATTCAACACGAAATCCGCCTTTTAAAAACCAGGCGCAACGCTTCATAAGCGAGTTTGGGATTCCCTGCAAAATCTATCAAAGAGTTGTTGGTCGGACAGGGGAAACAGTCATGACCCATCCAGACGACAAAGCCGCCGCATCGGGGAAAGCGCTCTTTGCAGGCTTTTGCGGCAATGCCATAGGCCTCGGCCTGAATGGACTGCGTCAGTTCCACATAATGTGCCAAAGCGCCGGACTCCCCTTCTTTCCATTCCGCCTCATACAAAGACTGCTGGATCCACCACGATGCCGTATGCAACCAGTATTCCCCGCCTGGTGGCCACAGCTCTTCCGGGGAAGCATAACGGGCCAGACATTCCATCGAAGATGCGCCGGGCATGCCCACTTCCGAACGGAAGAGAGCATCGTCTTTTTCCCAATAGGATTTCCAGGAGGCCAGCTTTTCAGCGAAAGTCCCACCCTCGAATTGGGCAAAACCCCAGGGCCCATGGATATCATGGTGCAGTCCCTGTCCGAAGGCCTCCGGATGGCCGTAAAAGCGCGGACCCGTGGGGGATGTGGCCACAAATCGCCGGTTCGGATCCAGTTTTTCCAAGCAGCTGCGTAAAGCACTGATGGCGGGATGGCTGTCATCAACGGGTATTTCGCCAAAGGGGTTGTCCGGACCGCCCCAGGTCAGTTCATTGCCACCGCTCCACAGCAGAAGAGACACATGATGTCCCCGCTGCAAAACATAATGACGGGCAATATCTTCCAGAGCGGCAATGGATTCCGGATCATAGGGAGGACAGTTTTCAATGCCCGACGAAGACATGGGAAATTCCTGCCAGACGAATATGCCCGCCTCGTCACAGAGCTCGTAAAAGAATTCTTTTTCAAGAATGGCACCGCCCCAGACACGGAGGAGATTGGTTCCCATATCCCGATACAGATCAATGAGTTTCCGGTAGTCTTCTTTCTGCGCATCATGATATACAGCCACAGGAGGCACCCAATTGGCACCCTGCAGAAAGACGGGCTTGCCATTGACAACACAAATCCAGGGTTCCGCCTCCGCCGGAGCACCTTCACAACGACGCCATTCAATATGCTTGAAGCCGATTTTCCGCTCGTCACGCCACAAAACCTGAGAAGCAGCGTCCCGCTCTTCCACGGTGAGCCTGTATCTTTTCCGGGAACCCTCGCCGTTGGGATACCACGCTTCCACGGGAAGGGAATCCAGAGTCAGTACAGCCTCTCTTCCTGCTGTGCTGAAGTCTCTTTCACACACAATGCGCTCGCCATCCTGCAGTACCACGTGAAAATGACGACCCGATGACTCAGCTTCAAAAGACAACTTCAGCCGGACTGTGCCAAGACGAAAGAAACTGTCCAAACCCACATCTGCAAAAATATCGGGCTTCGCACTTTCCGCCGCCCCAAGCAGAATAGCATCTTCCCAGGGACCCATAGGAACAATTCGGGGACACCAGTCCCAACCATAATTATATCGGGATTTGAAAAAACGCGATCGGGAGGTATAGCCCATCTGACCCTGTTCCCGGGGAGGCTCTTCAAAGATAATGCTCAGCTCATGTTCTTTGCCATCCAGAAGATAATCCGTCAAATCAAAACGATGAGCCACCATGGAAGAAGAAAAGAATGCACGTTCTTCTCCATCCACCAGAATCCAGCCGGAGTAATCCAGTCCTTCAGCATGAAGAACAACCATGTCCCCAAATTCGTCCGGCGAAAGTCTCAGCCGGCTCCGGTATTCCCAATGACGGTGTTCCACCCATTCACATTCACGGCTGGCCAAACCCGCATTCCAATCAGGGATCACTCCCGCATCCCGCAAAGCCTGCTGCACAGACATGGGAAAGGATACAGGGATATCATTAATATCGGGGACAATGGGGTTCGGCTCCGGATGACTTTTGCCCAGTTTCCAGGAAAAAGGCCGCCAGCCATACAATTTCCACTGAAGAGAAGACAAAGATAATAGGCCCACTGCAGATCTCCTGTGGTGCTGTTGGTGTATTGTTTATTCCTCAGTCACATCGTTTTTCGACGCATTTTTTCTAAATAAGGGACATAGCAATATGCCATGGCATTCTTCAACATGATCAAATGAGCTTCCTCACCCGGATGAATACCATCACCGGCGAATTCCTGACCGCCGAAACTTACTTTGTGAAAAGCGGCGTCGGGCATGGCTTTTGTCGCATCGCCTCCGGGAAAAGGTTCATAGTCCGGCGGAATACCCGGTTGCGGCAATCCGGGCGGTTCATCGAAGTGGTGTTGCAGCAGGCCCAGATTGTGAATATAGACACAGCCTTCCAGCTCATCAGCAATCTCTTTTTTCCGCTTTTCCAGGGCAATCATACAGGCATTGACTTCTTCCTGCGACATTCCGCCGAAATTCATCTCCTGCCCGAGCGCAGTAAAAGCCTTCTGCGCTGTTTCCGAATTCAAATAATCGTAGCTGGCCAATCCCACAACTTTGACTTGATCAAAGGACAGGCAGAACTCAACAAGATCCTGAATATCCGCTCCGATGCGATCCCATTCTTTTTCTCTTCGGGCTTCTGTCCACTTTTCAAAAACATGTGTATTGCGGATGAGTTTAAGCAGATCGTTTCCGCCGATGATGAGATGCACCATATCCACGGAAGGAGACAAAGCCAGTGCATCGGTGATTTTTTTTCTGTATTCGGGTTTCTTCCATTGTTCCGCCCGGGTTCCGCCGAGAGCGCAGCTTTCTCCAATGGCTGTGATCTCCGGGAAACCGGCCTCAGCCAATGCCACATCGAGCAGTCCGGTCATCCATATGCCCTGCGCCCAGCTGTCTCCCACAAGCAGGACACCTTCTTCCGCCTGGGGCGTTTCCACCTGACAAAAAGACAGAAGCAGGCATAGCAGTGCCGGAAGAAAAAAATCAGAGATGCGTATCATGGCTTTCTTTCATGAATCAGTACAAGCGCTCAGTTCTCACGCAAGGCATGGCGTCTGATAAAGACTGTTCCGACAGCAATGAAAAGCGTCAGGAGCAGAAGGAGCCCAGCTGATCCGTAGACAGGCAGGCTGCCTTCCAGAAGAACAGTGAGTGTAAAGGGCGGACTGATAATGACCCCTGATTCACCATCACTGACCTGCACCACATACAACCCGGCATCTTCGAAAGCCACGGAAGAAATTGTGAACACCTGTTGTGTGGCTGAAGGGAGCAGCTCGCCATCTTTATACCAGGCGTAAGCCGCTGAGCCGGCGAAATGGGAAATGACAGCGCGCAGACTCACGAAATCCCCCGCTTCAACACGAGGTCGACCCATGATTTTCACCGAAGGCGGAGGAATCTCAACGGGCTTATAGGCGGCAATCGCCTTGATGCAGACATTGCAATTTCTCCAGTTGCCGCCCAAACCATGGACATCCTCAAAAAAAAGTCCGTCTTCACTGATATAGCTCTGACCCAGTGCGGCCGTAGCCGGGCAGAAGCCCGGAATAGGTTGCTCCAATGGCAGAGGAAAATCTGAGATAGCGGAATTGTAGCGGACAACAACCGTAAAGACATCTCCTTCATACAGCTCAACATCTTCCGGAAGGGCAACCACGTGGTATCCCGCTGTTTCGAAAAAGCCATCCAGGCTGACCACAGGGTTGGAGATCATACCGTTGATGAATCCACCTTCATAGACTTGTATGGTATAGGAAAGATCGTCACTGGTCGCATAGGTACCTATAGCGGTGATGGTTTCATCCTGTACAGCCGTGAATACATTGGCCCCGTAAACATCCGTTGCCAGACCGGATCCGGCATAGCTCGTGATCCCGAAAGGATCATAGTGATAGAGGGTGCCATAGGCATCGGGCGGCGCAATTTCATCAAAGCCGGCTGCATCTTCCAGAAAAGCCGTGTCATGATAGGAGATATAAAAATAGCCGCCTTCACCCCAGCCGGCTCCCCAGCTGTTTCTGCAGATCCAGGCACCCGGTCCCGGCGCACCCGGCACCGCCTTATGGTCATCCCAACCGATGAGTACGACCATATGCCCTGTGGCGCCGGCACCTCCGGAATAACGATAAGTACGGCTTGCATTGTCATAATCCTGATCACGCCACATCATAGTGGCTGACAGGGGCCCTGTCTCGTACACATAGTTTTTAATCGCATCAGTTCCGCTCTCGTCCAGGCTGAAATGAAGCCCCCGAAGCAGCAGTTTCTGACGTTCCGCCCCTTCCGCCGGAGGCACGAGGCCATAGGGATCATAAGGATCGTCACTCTCCAGCAGAGGACCCGTCCAACGGGCGAGATAAGCCAGGCTGATGTAGTTGTTGCCGCCCGCACAGGGACCCCAGAGAAAGCCGTGGGTGTTTTTCATGTGGTTTTCAGAAAAATCCCACACTTCACCGGATTGCAGTTTCAGATTGGACTCCAGAACACCGCATGCGGCAAAACTCCAGCAGGCACCGCAATTTCGCTGGTTTTTTACAGGACTCAGGCCATCCACATCACGCAAATCAAAGCGCTCAGGGAGGGTCCCCTTCAAAGAGCTTCCCTGACGATGCCGGAAGGGCGCAGGAGGGGGCGTGTATCCGGGAAAACTGTCTTTCTGCTGAAGCCATCTCAAAAACGCCGGATCAGGAGGCGCCATTTGCAGGCCATCGGCGAAGACAAAGCCTGTCATCAGACATAACAGCAAAATGGAACAGAAGACGGAACTGACATTTCTCATAGCAGATTCTCCCTGATAATGATCGGGCTGTAACCGGAGACTCCAATAAAATATAAAAGCTTCATCAAGCCCCAAAAAAAATTGTATCATAATTGGAACATATTTCAACGAAAATTTATTGGCTTGCAGCGTAAATCCCGGTGCAGCCCCTCTCAGTCGCGGTATCACCGACCTGACTGAATGGAATGAAAGGGCTATTCAGCAATGTTCATGACAGTAAGCAAGCGTGTGCATCAGATATCCCAACGACAAGGGGACAGCACCAATATCCCCATGAAGCCTGTCCCTCGGGTTCCGGAGTTATCATGAAAAAACATATGGCATCAAGTCTCTGTCTCGCTTTCTTCGCTGTGATGGCAACACTTTTAACGGCATGCGGCGGTTTTTCTCAAAAAGAAGGGGAAAGCTCCGGGACAAAGCAGAGTAATAACAGTCCCATAGATGTGATCGTCAGTATCGTACCTCAAGCCTGGGTTGTCGATAAGATCGGTGGTGATCTGGTGAAGACGGAAGTGCTTGCGCCACCCAACCATTCTCCTGAAACCTATCAGATTACTCCACGGCAAATGGATGCGCTGGGTCGGGCGGCTCTCTATTTCCGTATAGGCATGCCTTTTGAAGAGGCACTTGTTCAACGGCTTCACACTGCTTTCCCCGGTCTCGCCATTGTGGATACCCGCAAAGACGTGCCGCTGTTGGCTCTGGTGGGACATCACCACCACCATGACGATGGACACGATCATGACCATCATCATCACGGCGACGAAGATCCCCATATCTGGCTGGATCCTATCCGGGTGAAGATTCAGGCACATACCGTTGCTGAGGCCTTGATCCGTGCACTTCCGGAACAGGAAAGTGTCATTCAGGAAAAGCTGAAGGCCTTGGAAGAGGAACTGGATGCCTTGCACGAAGAATTGACAGGCCTCCTTGCTCCCTTGGAAAATCGTATTTTCTTTGTATATCATCCCGCCTTCGGATATTTCGCTGACCGCTATGAACTGACCCAGAAAGCCGTTGAATTTGAGGGGAAGAGCCCCGGCGCCCAGAGACTCTACGGACTCATCGACGAAATCAAAGAAAGCGGTACCACCGCCATTTTTACGCAGCCCCAATTCAATGTGGCTGAACTTTCAGCCATTGCGAGCAGTGCCGGTGTGGAAATGGTCATGCTCGACAATCTCCTCTACGACTATCCTCATTCCATGCGACTCATAGCCGGCCGTGTGGCTGAGGTGTTGCGTAAAGAAGCCGGGCCTTCATCGAATTGAAAGACGTGAAGCCGGAAAGCCATAATAGCCTCATGAATCCAGCCATTCACATAGACCACGCCACGGTGAACTATGGTTCCTTCTGCGCCCTTTCCGATGTCTCCATGGAAATTCAACGGGGAGATCTCGTAACCATTGTCGGCCCCAACGGCGGTGGAAAAAGCACTCTTTTCAAACTGATCCTGGGGCTTGTACGTCCCGCAGCCGGAAGTGTGAAAGTATTGGGCATGCCTCCCGGTGATGCTCGCCTGTCCATGGGTTATGTGCCCCAGAGCTCTCTCTTTGATCCTCTTTTTCCGGTCCATGTTTTTGATGTGGCGCGCATGGGCGCTCTGGGCGCTGGAAATCCCGGACCCTTCCGCAAACGAAAAGAAACCCGGGATCGCGTCATGACCGCTCTGGAAGCGGTGGGGCTCGATGATCTGGCCAACCGCTGGTTCAGCAGTCTTTCCGGAGGGCAGCGTCAGCGCACGCTCATCGCCCGGGCACTCGTTTCTCAACCGGAAGTCCTGTTGCTCGATGAACCCACCTCCAATGTGGATATTGCCGCCGAAGACATGATCCTGGACATTCTGGACAGGCTCAAAGGACAGATGACCATTCTGCTGGTCACCCACTATCCTCAGGTCGCCATGCGCTTTCTCGACCAGGTTTATTGTGTGAACCGCACAGTGCATATGCACCCGCCCACGGAGCGCATGGATGAAACGCTCATGCGCCATATCACCGGTATGTCGCCTCCTTCCGGGCCGACGAAAAGCCGGGGAGGATCCGGGCATGTTTGAATTCTGGCAGACAGCCCTCTCCCAATCCCTGGCGCAAAATGCCGTCATCGCCGCTCTCCTCGTCAGTGTGGCCTGCGGGATGGTGGGCAGCTATGTGGTCGTGAGGCGCATCACCTATATTGCCGCCGGGGTCGCTCATTGTGTGCTCGGCGGCATGGGAGCAGCGCGCTATCTCCAGACGGTCTACGGCTGGACAGCTTTCCATCCCACTTATGGAGCCATCATTGCCGCTCTCGGCGCCGCCGCTGTCATCGGCTGGGTGTCTTTATACAGCAAAGAGCGCGAAGACTCCGCCATCAGTGCCATGTGGTCCATGGGCATGGCGGCGGGTGTCCTCTTCATCTATATCACGCCCGGCTATACAGGCGATCTCATGGGCTACCTTTTCGGGAACATCCTGCTGGTAACCCGCCATCATCTTTATTTCCTGCTTGGGCTGGACATTCTGATTCTGCTTCTGGTGGCGCGCTGGTACGACGAGTTTCAGGCCGTCTGCTTTGATGAGGAGTTCGCCCGAACCAGAAATATCAATGCGGGCTTTTTTTATATTCTGCTGCTGGGACTCACGGCACTGACCGTTGTCGCTCTCTCCATGATCGTGGGCATTGTGCTGGTCATCGCACTGCTCACCCTGCCCGCCGCTCTGGCCGGACGCTTCGCCGGATCGCTCATGAAGATGATGGCCTGGGCTTCCGGACTCTGCGCCCTGTTCTGTCTGGCCGGGCTCACCTTCAGCTACAAGCCCGACCTGCCTGCAGGACCCGCTATTATCCTCATCGCCGGAGGAGCCTATTTCATCACCGCTGTGGGGACCCTGCTCTGGCAGCGGTTGCGGCAACGGGGCATACAGAACAAAAATGCCCGGCCGGAACACTGACTCGGCTCCGGCCGGGCGATACAACATTCGGTTATTCAAAGTTCATGATCAGGGGAAAACAGGACGCTGACGCACGTGGAAAGGTCCGTCTGCGGGGAGATCCAGATCAAGTTCCACACGTTCATTGCGGGCGAGCATTCCATCCCAGGTGATCTCTTCGCCTGTGTCGGCGGCCATTCTTCCCAGAATACTGGTCAGGTTGCTGTTGGCTGATTCGTCCACATTATTGATGGGCTCGTTGTTGCGGATACTTTCAGCAAACTTGATCACATTGTTGATGGCACCGTCCACATAAATGGTATTGGTCCGGCCGCCGTCCCAGCTGAAGCTCTTGCCGCGAAGAGTCACTTCGCCGCCGTAATGAGAATCCACTGTTCCCCGCGTGCAGAAAAGGCGCATGCACATGTCATCAAAGCCGTAGGTGAACTGCCCGGAACTGAACTCCACAAGCACATCATCGGGGTAGGTGTAGGTCATCAGGAAATGATCGCGGCAATCGCCACTGTAGGTGCGCGCTTTGCGTCCACCGGCACCACGGGCTTTCAGGGGATGACTCTGCAGATACCAGTTGGCTACATCCAGCACATGAATATTCTGCTCCACAATGATATCACCGGAAAGGGCAATGTCAAAGACCCAGTTGCGAAGGCGACCCGCAGCCGTCCCGTCGTCCTTGCACACCATGGGCATGGGCATGCAGTAGTAATGGAACTGACCGCAAACGGGCTCGCCGATATTGCCTTCATGAACACGCCAGGCCGCTCCCTGAAAAGCCTCATTGGCGCGGGTCTGGAAATCGACCCAGGCGCTCAGCTTGCCACCGGCACGGGCGGCCGCATCTTTGATGGCGAGACAACCGGGCACGTCAACGGCAATGGGCTTTGCCAGGTAAAGATGCTTGCCGGCCGCAAGAGTGGCCACGGCCTGCTCCGGATGATAATAGGGGGGACTTTGCACCGCAACCGCATCAATGGAAGTATCGGAGAGCAGTTCTTTGTATCCGTCCAGACCCATATAACGGCGCTGTGTGGACACGCGCAGACGCATGGCCGCCTCGTCCACCCGATCCTGAAAATAGTCGTGAAGAGCCACTACTTTGGAATTGGCATGTTCCTCAAAAAACTCGCCGATCCAGGGGCCGCGCATACCGCATCCGATAATGCCGATTTGCAGCTTGCTGTTGGCTTCCAGGCCCCGAACACTTTTAGCGGGAAGCACCGTGAAAGCCGCTGCTGTAGTCGCCGCCGCATGAAGGAATGTACGACGTTTCATCGTTTCGTCTTTGGAAGATGACATGGTCTTGCTCCTTGTAAAATTTATGCCTGAAACAGATCACGTGTGAATGCGGCATTCTTGCGGAAACTGCCGTCGCGATCCCTTTTCTGTACAGCCGTTTCCAGCGTTACCCAGCCGTCATAGTTTATGGCTTCCATGGCCTCAGCCACGGCTGACATGTCCACTTTGCCCTCGCCCAGTGCAAAGCCGCCATCCTTGAAGTGTATCTGACAGATGCGATCGCCCAGATCACGGATTTCCCGGGGCACATCGTAACCGCTGTAGGCGGAATTACCCACATCATAATACACACGGACAGCATCACTTTGAATTCGATCAAGAATGGACAGATTCTGTTCCGCTGAAAGCGTGTTTTCCAGACCCAGAATCACTCCGGCTTTTTCCGCACGGGAGACGCCGTCCTTCAAACGCTCGACAACAATGTCCACTTCCTTCTCTTTCAGGTCACCGCCCTTGCTGAACCAACCCTTCGATTGAATGAGGTCGCCTGCGCCGAAAAAGGCGAGGAGAATAACCTTCGCCTCGAGAGCGGCCGTACCGTCTATGGTCTGTTCCAGCCAGGCCGGTGCACGCTCATCCGTGGCGAAAGGATTCTCGTTCAGCAGACCCATGGCAACGGAAGATACCACCAGACCTGTGCGTTCCATGGCGTCCTTATAGGATTGCAGATAAGCGGGATCGGCTATCTTGAGCTCATCGGCCGCACGATCCGCTGCGGAAATCTCCAGACCATCCAAACCCAGCTCCAGGGCCAGATCCATCCCTGCAGGATCACAGGTGACACCCAGGGACCAGTCACAGGCGCTCAAACGGATTTTCACCGCAGCTCGAGCCGCCTGTCTGGAGGCCAGCCAGAGCCCGGCTGTACCCGCCAGGCTTCCATGAATAAAATGACGTCGCGAAATTTTCATACCGGAGTTCTCCTTTCAAAATGCATGATCAGGCCGCATCGAAACGAATCTTCCGGACACAGCAGGATCATCAATCGTTCAGCGTTTTCCAATCTTCTGTCTGCGTCCAGATCGTCAGATTGGTCAAATCTTTCTTGGGTTTGAAAAATGCCGATGCCGCAAGATAGCCCACCACAAAGAAAACAAAATTACCCACAAGACCTGTATAGTAGGTTTCGAAGGGAATCGTCATGGGAATTACATTTGCCTCTACCAGTGTCACCCAGGTGCTGAAGAGAAGAACACAGACAATGCCGGAAAATACAGCGCGACCATCGCCACGGCGGGTCATGAAGCCGAGACAGTACAGCCCCAGCAATCCGCCGCCAAGAATCGCCGTTATCTTTGTAGCCGTATCCTGAAGCGTTGTTTTGGTCATACTGAGAAGCATGAAGGCGAAAACAAGCATCAGGATTGAAGCGACCAGAGAGATCATTCGTGCGGCATTCATATAGTGCTTTTCACTGCGGTTTTTGACCAGATGCCGTTTGTAAAGATCCACGATACTCACTGCGGAGATGGCGTTGATACTTGAAGAAAGAGAAGACATGGCTGCTGCAAGCACACCGGCAATGACCAGACCGGAAAGACCGGAAGGCAATTTCTGAACGACAAAATAGGGGACGATGGAATCGGCTCGTGCACCATCTGTACCAAGCAGAATCGCCTGCGCAGTCGGATCGGGATTCAGTTTGAAGAAGACATAGAGCGCTGTTCCGATGAACATGAAAAAGCCCCAGGTCGGAAGACTGCAAAGACAGCAGATCCAGATGGCCTGTGTCGCTTCTTTGGGATTCTTTGTCGCTACATATTTCTGAATCACATTCTGATTGCTGCTGTATTCGGTCAACCAGTTGTTCAGACCCACAACCAGCATCATCAATACCGTCTTTTCAGTCAGACTGAAGCCCCGAGGTGCTTTCACCAGCTCGCCCGCCTGGTTCAGGTCACCCAGCATAAACTTACCGTCTTCCGCCGCAACTTTGAAAATGGTCGCAAAGCCACCGTCAATATGGGTCACGGCCACATACAGAATCGCAAAACCGCCGAACCAGAGAAGGAAGGATTGGAAAAAGTCCGTCCAGATTACTGCTTCAATGCCGCCTGTAATCGTATAGAAAGAGGTAACCACCCCGCCGATGAGAATGCACCATCCGGCACTGAGCCCCGTCATTTCCTGCACGAGAAGAGAAACCAGATACAGAACCAGACCCACGCGGGCGATCTGGGTAAATAAAAATATGATGGCTGCATAAGAACGTGTTCCCGCACCGAAACGCACCTCCAAATATTCAAATGCTGATGTAACTTGAGCGCGACGATAAAAAGGCAGGAAGACTTTGGATGCAATAAAAATACCCACGGGAAGGGTCAGACATAACATGAAACGCAGATAGGCTGTCTTGTAAGCATCAGCTGGATAAGCCACAAAAGTAATGGAGCTGATGGAGGTGGCGAACATGGACAGGCCAATGAGCCAGCCCGGAAAAGAACGACCTCCGAGAAAATAATTCTCCGTCGTTTTATTGCGTCTGGCGAAATACGGACCCATCCCCGCCATGGCAACAAAATAAACCACCAGTACAATCAAATCAATCAAACGCAGTTCAGTATGCATGACCACTCCTTAGTCCATACCGTTATTAAAGGCACATCCGCCCGATTAAAAAACACTCCTGAAAAAGACCGGGTTCATCGGAGCATCAAAAATGATCCGAACAGCCCATTGGCAAAGTCTATCATAACAAAGTGCGGAGTGCCAAAATGCTTTTCTCAGAATATGAAAAATTCGCCATCATTGTCGACAGATTTTACATAGCGCTGCATAGCCGCAGCCAAATGATTCTTTTCTCATTGAACCAGGTCAATCAGGTCACACACGGAAAAATACAATGCGATATAAAAAGATCTATCATCATAAATACGTCTATTCTGCCCACTTGGTCCATTGACCCGGAACCAATCCCCACCCCTCCGGCATGTCAGGCGCAACGGGGCCCGGCAACCCTGAATCAATACCCGAAACCAACCCCCACCCCTCCCACATCCGTCCGATCCGACTGATCCGACCGATCCGTCCGACTCCCCGGAGACTATTGATCTCTTCAAGTCTCTTATTTGTCCAAGACATGCCCCCACCTCCGTCATGCCGCAACCAAGACAATATGTCCCCCCGGGTCATAACACGCTGTCTGCCAATGTGGAAATTGGCGTTCCCAGGAGTGACTCTCAAGGTCTTTGAGAATGCCCCAAAGCATTATTTGTTCGTGATTATCTGAAGACACCTTGCCGAATCGCTGGTCACATCACACGTTGAAATTAAACAACTTACGACGTCAACAACAAAACGCCTTCGTAAAAAAATGAAAAGTCAACGGGCTGTAACACAAAGCGCATCGTGATCACGAGACTATGTCGACAGAACTTGTGGCTGCAATGCGCCGCAACACTACATATAGCGTGATCCAAAAGAGCACGTCAAAGGCAAGGAACACAACAGATTGTATGTTATTTTTAAAAGAAAAGGAATTGCCACAGCATGTTGTATAAAATTAATTGGAAAACACTTGACACAACCCATATGTTGTGGTATACTGCACTTGGAATTTGAAACCGACGCACTGACCTCCAGGCTGCATCCTTGCGCCTTTCTCAGCCCTGGGCGCAAGTCTGATCCTGAAACCGTGCTCCTCCTGAACATAGTCTGGCAAGGCAGCGGTTTTAAATCCGCCCCACCGTTTTGCTGGCGGCGGGTAGCCCAAGACCCGCCGCCCCCCCCTTTCCTCCGCGCACCAGCAATCTACGAATAGAAGCCGAAGTCATAGGCGGCATCATACATGGCTACGATATTTTCCGGGGGCACACCAGCCTGGATATTGTGTACATTGTTGAATACGTAGCCGCCGCCTTTTTTGAAAATCTCCACATTACGGCGTACAGCCTCGCGCACTTCTTCCGGCGATCGCAGCGGCAATTCATGCTGCGCATTGATGCCCCCGCCCCAAAAACTCAGGGCTTTCCCAAAAGTATCTTTCAGCATGGCCGGATCCATATTGGCGGCGCTGATCTGAATGGGATTCAATATATCAATACCGTTATCAATCAGATCAGGGATATAAGGTACACAGGCACCGCAGGTGTGATACCAGATCTTCGCCCGGCTGCGACTGCGTATATATTGAACCAGTTTTTTGTGGCGGGGTTTCACCACAGTCCGGTAAAACTCCGGATTGAAAAGGGGTCCCGTCTGTCCGGCGAGATCATCACCGATCATGATCACATCAACCAGATCACCAACTTCGTCCAGAAATACACGGAACCAGTCCATCCAGAATTTGCTGGTCTGATCCAACAGAGCTTCGCAAAATTCCGGGGCTGTCATCATATCCATGAACCAGGCTTCCAAACCGCGCATGTACCAGCAGGTCTCGTAAATGACACCTGAGATACCGCTCACCACTGCATAGGGCGTCTCTTCCTTGAGCAGCAACGCCCGCTCCCGGAGCCCTTCGAAACGTCCGGGATCATCGCCTCGGGGAAAAGGATAGTCCTTTATATCCGACAGGGAAGCCTCGGCCAGCGGTGAATAACTGACATCCATATATAAGGGGTGATCATCGGGCATGGACCAGCGCACGCCGAACTCATCCACCAGATCATGCCAGAGATGCCCTTCACGTTCCTCCGTTGTGATCTTTCCTTCGAAACCTGATGCGGCACCAGCCGCAATATAACGGGTATCGATGCGAAAGCGTTCCAGAACCGCCTCGGAAGGCTGTGCCAGCTGCTGCACAGCATCCATGATCTGGAGTTCCTCTGAAAAGCCCAGATGCTTGATCAGCTCCTCATAAGCGAACTTGTGGATGCCTGTCTGGTTGCCTCCAAGATCAAGAGGGACACGGTCGGGCTCTTCATGATTCAAGGCTTTGATCACACGTTCCCGGGAGCTCATCCTTTCCTGTTTCATTTCGCAACCTTCCATTGGGGGTAGTTCTTTGAAAACAACAGCAAGATCCAAGTCTCTTTATTTAAACAGAAATATCCTTTTAATGCAAGACCATCGATATTCACCTGGTCCGCTTCGAGCTACTACCCCTAAACTTCTATTATTTTTTCGAAGAAGTTTGTGTTGTTAATCTGGAGTAAATTATTTAATTTCAACGTGGAAAACAGGATAAATAAATACCGTGATGCAACAATCCCAACTAAAGGCCAACCCCCGCCCGCCGTCATCCCGGTTTTTTCTCGCTGAGGACGGGGTGCGAAGATGATTACACAGACAACGAGAAAAAGACCGGGATCCAGGATAAAGCCAAGAAGAATGGTGTTAAGAGAAAGTAAGAGGAACAAAGGATGAATAAAACATCGGAGAGAGCGGTTATGCTTCTCTTCGTCTTGCCAATCTAGTCGACCGTCTTTTTTTGCGTTAGTGTGGCTGAATGCTTTGACAGGCGGGCCCGGTCGCAAAAAGACCGGAATGACGGCAGGGGTATGTCTTGGGGCAAATAAGAGATTTGAAGGGATCAGAAGTCTCTGGGGAGTCGGTCGGATCGGTCGGATCGGTCGGATCGGACGGATCGGTCGGATCGGACGGATGTGGGAGGGGCGAGGGTTGGTTCCGGGCATTGCTGCAGGGTCAGTGGACCAAGTGGACAGAGTGGACGTGTTAAGACCATTGATCTTTTTTATGCCACATTGTACTTTTTCCGTGTGTTCAGTGAATGACCTGGTTCAATTCGAAAAGTATCATTTGGTTGCGGCTATGCTGCATCCGTGGTTCCAAGGGGCCTTGTGTCAGTGCCATTTCTTCCTTCCTCTGTGGTAAAAAAGAAACAATAATTTCATTGCTGCCCTATTCGACCTGCTGATCGCACCCAAAAAAAGTAAAATTGGCACAGACCCGCCTCAGGCAAGTACAATAAGGATTCTTCTTATATTGTGGTGGAGACGTGAAGGCGACAGTTGATTGCATCTGGAAACTTCCGGAACAAATGCGCTGCTTCTCTTTTTTTAACCGGAAATTATTGTGAGCGAAGAAAAACATTCACCAGATATCTGGGACAGCCTTTCTTTCATCGTGTGGTGTCTGCTCTTTCTGATGGGGCTGTTCCCGGAAATGGTCTTTCTGCAGACCAGAGAACTTGCCGGCGTCGTGACCAAAGGTGCCTTTACCAATACCCCTTTGTTCATCACCATTGCCGGAGCCGCTTTTCTGGGAGGGTTCACCTATAACCGAAGCAGGCTGTTGGGCGATAACGATGAATATGCGCTGCTCAAAACCCTGCATATGATTCTTATGTCTTTCATCGCCTTTGCTCCCATTCACGTGGAGCAGCTTCCCTTGTATCTCTCCATCCCGGTACCGTTTTATCGGAGATTGCTGGTCACCGTTGTGGCCACAAAAATCTTCGTCTGGATCATTTTACTCGCCTTCCTGCTGCGCTATCACATGTTCCGGGGGCTGCCCGCCTTTCAGAAGATGCCTCTTATTTCCTGGGTCAAGCTCTTCACCAGCTACAGCGATGAAAAAGCAGGTGAAGACGTGAAAAAAGAAAGACCCGAAAGCACGGACAAAACGGAGGCTCTTTCCCCGGAAGAAAAGGCGGCAAAAGACAGAGAAGCAACTCAGCCCGGAGAATGAACCCGGGCTTCCTCAGATTGCGGGGCGGGCCGTTCATGAAACCCTGTGGCCAGAACAAAACAGACGAGCACGCAAAGCATGGCCGGAACAAGCCAGAACATGCGAAAGTCAATCCTTCCACAGCCGACATCAGAAAAAATCTGAGCTGTCCAGCCGGCGGACCAGGAACCCAGAAGAACACCAAGACCGGAAATCATGATGGTCAGCAATTGCTGTGCACCGGCCCGGGTTGAAGGGCTGCTGTGCCGTTCCACATAAAGATAGCCCGTCGTGAAGAAGAAAGCATAGCAGATCCCATGAAGCCCGATTCCCGTCAGCACAGGAACAGTGTAAGGGAAGAAGGCGAAAATCAGCAGACGCAGGCCCTGGGCGAGCACCCCGAGGATCATGGCTGTTTTGATCCGCAGACAGAGCAGACACCAGCCCAGAACTCCGAGCACCAATGCCTCTGAGGCCTGGCCCAAACTCATCCCCGGCATGATGAAGCGATCGGCCACACCCATCTGATGAAGATAAGGGCTCATCCCATAATAGTAAAATTGATGGCAGGCACTGGTGAGCACGGTGAGCAGGCAGAGAAGAAGCATTTCCGGTTTCAGAAAAATCCGGATCACTTCACCATAATGCGTGACAATCCTCTGTCCTTTCTTTTGTACAGGCGGCAGAAAAATAAAGGTGAAGACCGCCAGAATGAAAGAGGCGCCACTGGAGAACAAGAGCGCATGGGGCAGACGCTCCTGGGCGGAAGCCCCTCTCATCCAGAAATAACCGAAGAGCCAGGCGATGGCGAGCCAGCCCACAGTACCCCAGAGACGAATACCGCCGAAGTCACGGTTCGCATCACGAACCCGATGAAGTGCCACGGTGTTGGTCAGTCCGAAGGTGGGCATGAAAGCAATGCCATGGACAAAATAAAGGAGTACGAAAAAGGGATAGCTCCCGACACTGGAAAGAATCAGCATGAGCAGCCCCGCAAGAAGATGACACCAGACCAGCATGCGCTCAGCAGACAGCCAGCGGTCAGCCAGATGAGAGGCGGCAAAGGGCGCGACAATGGCCGCCAGAGCCGGCATGGCCATGACAACCCCCGACTGGTAAGCGGTGAAATGCAGGTGCTCCGTCAGATAAAGCGTGAGGATGGGTATGAGCGCACCCGGAGCCACATATTGCAGAAACATCATGATGGAAAGGCGCTGTTTTAAAAAATCTCTCAACAGAGGAACCTTTCCGACTTCAGATATTCCAGAGATACACAAGAGGAACCGGGCAACAGAAGAGTTCGAACGATGGGGCTGCGGAACCTCCTCAGGGATCCACAAGATTCAGGAGTCGGGCAAGCTGCGAATCACGGGGACACTCGGGGATCAGAATTTCTTCCGTAGCCGACAAACGCTGGCGGCGAACAAAAAGCACGGAACCCGGATGATGATAGGCCAGGGTGCGCATGGTGAGCCACCACTCTTCACCTTCAGGAGCACCGGGGGCAAAGAGAGGAGCGATACGCCGCAACTCTTCTTTTTGTTCATCCGTGAAAATTTCTTCCATAAGCACTTCCAGCGCTTCCTGCGTATAGCTGTTGATGCGCGTGAAGAGCGTTTCATAGGCTTTGATGATCGCCAGGCTCTCATGAAAAGCGCTCACAAAGTGTTCCCATTGTGGATCCAGGCAACGAATCACCTGCGCCGTAAATTGGACCAGCACCTCCCCGTCCCGTCCTTCCAGACGCTGAAGAAATTCGGCACCCTGCATGAGAAACTGTAAAATAGACCGGCACAAAGCACTGTCGTCTGTTTCGCTTTCTTCTGTTGTCGGAGGATAGGCCCTATGGAGACTCAGCGCTTTTTCCTGATAATTCAACACAGCGGGTAAGGCCTCGGGGAAAGCTGCATAATCATATTGCAGCCCCGAAGCGATTGTATAGCCCTGAGCCGCCTCATAAAAGGCAGCCCCATCCAGAGCTGCATCGGCCTGATCAAGAAAAATCTCCTGCATCCGCCGGCGTGTACGCAACAATTCATAGGCTTGGGATGCAGCCGTGTATTTCCCGCATTTCAAGGCCTGATCAGCCAGGCTCTGCAACAATTCCCAGGGAAGCTGAGGCGGTCCTTTTTTCGCAAGCTGAGCACGCACCAGCCGTGAAATTTCCGGCTGACGTACCAACTGCAGTGCCTCATCCATCTCACCCTTTTCTTCTTTGGGCAAGAGATAGGCATATTTGGACTGGCTGATGTCTTCAGAAGAATCGGGCCTGAAGGGCGATGCAGGCATGAATAAAAAACGCAGGTTCACAATATCGCCTGTAGCGATGGCCGCAGCGAGACAACGATCCAGCAACGCATCATCGATCACTTTTTCTGTACGTGTTTCTTCCGTCATGACTCTTCTCCCCGAGAAATGAGCGTTGCGGCGAAGCGGGCCCGTTCCTCCCAGTCCACCTCAGGTTTCGTAATATCGTAATAGGGGAGGCGTTCATGGATTTCATGGTAACGCTGCTGACGGAACTGGCGCAACACACGGCCGGCAAAACGCTCATGGGCCGGACTCCAACCGCTGTGCTCAACACATTCAGGATCCCGTCCCGCTTCCAGAATCAACTCTTCCATATACCGGGCCAGAAAAGCGCGTAATGCCTGATCATAACGGCGGCGCATGGCATCAAAAGAAGGTTCATCGGAATCCAGAGTACGCCATTCTGTTTCCAGAGCCAGGAGCTCTTCCCGTTCCTGAATATATTGCCGGCCCAGCTCTTTATTGCGCAGAATATAATAAGCCGCATTCAGCTCCGCTATCTGCAGCAGATAACGGTCACGATGGTCATCAGCCTCCGTATCTTCGCTGATAAGCACCATGAGCTGTTTCATTTTTTTGCGATAGGTGCGGATCACATCAGCAGGCTTGTATGGATCCTGCAACTCCAGAAGGGTGCGATAGTCAATGTACCCCAGATCTTCAGTCATATGTTTTTCTCCCGGAAAAAGGGCGGCAATCTCTGCTTCTTCTGACATTCGAAAACCAGCAGACATAGCTCTACTGATCACGATAGCATAGATATCTGTAATGCATTGTAGAAATTATGACGGGGAGAACGCAAAAAAAATTGGCGCGGACCGTATGGCGGGGGAGGGAAGGAGGGAGGCACGGTCCGCGCTCTTGCGAGGAATGGGTCTGCTCATGTACGGTTTGTATTCCGTCTATATTACCAGTAAAACGTCCCGAAAGGACGAAAGGTTAACAAAGTAATTGGACATCTGTTGATCATTTTCACTATGACCACCATAGAACCCGGCGTGCCCGAAATGCCGCACCAGAAAGGAGGCGGAAAAGGGAAACAAGATCAACTCAAGACCTTAAGAATTCAACTGTCTATACATAGTATAACATATTTCAGTAACTAATATTCCAATTCCTTTCAAAAAACTTCTATCTTGGCAAAAGAAAAGAATTACCAGAAAAACACAATATATAACATATTGATAATGATATACTTGGATTTTTTCATGACCAAATAGTGGTTGGTCGAAAGATACCGCTTTTTCATTTGGATTCGCCCCAGTCCGGCAAAATCAGATGCAGATACTGTTAAATTCCCAGAAAGCGGATCCAATCTGAATTCACAGGAGACTCATAAAACACCCCTGTTTTAATTGTAGTACAGAATACAATTTATACACACTCGTAATCATAATCGTAATTGTACAAGTACAGATATGAATCGCCGAAGAATATGACGAGGGATTACTGGTATCTGAAGAATCAGTCGGATCCGTCGGATCGGACGGATGTGGGAGGGGCGCAGGTATGTCTTGGGATACAAAAGAGACTCCGGGGAGACATAAGCTTTTTCCTCTCATTCCTTTCGCGTCCTTTTGCGCTTTTCGCGGTTAAATAAAAAGTATGATTTGCTTGCAGCTATGCCTCTTCGCGCCCTTCGTGGTTTAAAAAAATAACCATCTTCAACCCTCCCGGAAAATAAAGTGTGGAATGATTTGCTTGACTGCGGTAAAAATAAGTATGGTATCTGTAATAAGAAACTGCCGCGTTGCCGGCTGTAAAAGGAGAATATCATGAAGGATACTTATCGTTTTCTTGCCTTTGATCTGGGTGCTGAAAGTGGTCGTGCCGTACTGGGCACCCTTCATGGAGGACGTCTTTCTCTGGAGGTGATCCATCGCTTCCGCACGGAAGGCCTGATCATGCTCGGAGTGCGGCAATGGGATCTGGCCCGGATTTACGAAGAAATCTGTGAGGGTCTCACTCTCTGCGTGCGCGAATATGGGCCTGAGTTGGACGGCATCGCCGTGGATACCTGGGGCGTGGATTTCGGGCTGGTCGCTTCTGATGGAACTGTACTGGCCAATCCGCGACACTACAGAGACAAGAGCAATGAAGGCATGCAGGACCTGGCCTTTGCCAAAGTACCCAAGCCCGAGCTCTATGCCGCTACGGGAATTCAGTTTCTTCCCTTCAATTCGGTCTATCAACTGCTGGGCTATACACGGCGCCAGGCGCCTCTGCTGGATGCGGCCGAATCGCTCATGCTCATGGGTGATCTCTTCGGCTATCTTCTGTCCGGCGTGCGCAGCTGCGAATACACCAACGCTTCCACCACGCAGATGCTTGATCCTTATACACGCAGCTGGAATCGGGAACTGCTGGATAAGTTGGGGCTGCCCAAGCGGCTGTTGCTGAATCCCATCATGCCGGGAACTGTCCTCGGACCCATTCTCCCCGAGTTGGCTGAAGAGACGGGTGTCAACCCTGATGTGCCCATTATCGCAACGGCTTCCCATGATACCGCCTCGGCTGTGGCCGCTGTACCGGCCGATGCTGATGAAGATGCCTGGGCTTATCTGTCGAGCGGGACCTGGTCGCTTCTGGGTGCGGAATTGGATGCTCCCCATGTGAGCGAGCAGAGTCTGGCCGAAGACTTCACCAATGAAGGCGGAGTAGGCGGCACGATCCGCTTCCTTAAAAATATCTTCGGACTCTGGCTCGTTCAGGAATGCCGCCGCTGCTGGGAAAAAGAAGATGGGCAATCTCTGGATTATGGGAAGCTCACAGCAGATGCCCAAGCCTCCGAAGCCTTTACAGCTCTCATCAATCTGGATGACAGTCGGCTCATGGCTCCCGATAATATGCCGGAACTCATTCAGACCCTCTGTGAGGAGGCCGGCCATCCCGTACCTCAAACACGGGGTGCCATTGTCCGGGTCGCTCTGGAAAGTCTGGCGGCAAAATATCGCAGCACACTGAAAAGACTGGACGGCCTCTTGGGGCGCGACACACGGGTACTCCATATCATCGGCGGCGGTGTGCAAAACCGGCTCCTCAACCAGATGACGGCCGATGCCTGCGGTATTCCCGTTGTTGCCGGACCCATAGAAGCCACGGCTCTGGGCAATATCGGAGTACAGGCCATGGCGGCCGGCGCATTGGCGGATCTCGAAGAATTCCGTACGGTCATCCGAAATTCTGAAGCTCCTGAGCGATATGAACCTGTCAACCGGGATGCCTGGAATCAGGCACTGGAAAAATTGCAGGGGAGCAGCTGAGCGCACTGTCCTGTATTCGACAGACAGCCGGAATACCATGAGGCACCATAAGAGCTGTCCGGAAATTTTTCTTTTCAAAAAGAGGCATTCTGTTCCCCAGCCCGGTCCGTCCTTGTGATACAATCAATATGCCTGTTTCATTCATGCAGACCACCGTTGAGGTAGCAATATGGCCACGGTAAAGTGTCCCCAATGCTCTTATCAAAATCAGATAGACGCCCAGGCATGTACGCAATGCCAGGCGCCCCTGCCCCGTGTCTCTTTTCGGCCTTCCCCACCGCCGGGCTCCGTTTCCTCGCAGCAAAGCAGCAGTGACGCTCTGCAGTTTACCCGGGGCCAGGTGGTGAACAATCGTTATGCTGTTCTGGGCATGATCGGACGGGGCGGGATGGGCTGCATTTATAAAGTCCATGATAATGTGCTGGGCGAAGAGCTGGCTCTCAAAACACTGCTCCCTCAGTTTACTCAGGAAAAGATGGTGGTGGACCGCTTTCTGAATGAAGCACGCATTACCCGTAAACTGACCCATCCCAATATTGTCCGCGTCCATGATATCGGCAGTGCGGGCCGGGGCATTTTTATTTCCATGGAATATGTGCAAGGCAACTCGCTGCGCGATATCCTGCAAAAACTTCCTTCAGGACAGCGCCTCCCCCTGAAACAGACGCTGTATATCATCGATCAGCTTTGCATTGCTCTGGAATATGCCCACCGATTCACCATACACCGGGACATCAAACCTGAAAATGTCATGATCACTCCTGATAACCAGATCAAGCTCATGGACTTCGGTATCTCAAAGCTCATGGACAACCGTTTCAACACCTCGGCTTCAGTGGTCATGGGCACGCCCTTTTACATGTCGCCCGAACAATACAGAAACACCAGAGATGTGGATGCCCGGGCCGATATTTACAGTGTGGGCATCATGCTCTATGAAATGCTCACCGGCGCCGTACCCACGGGCGTACCCAAACCTGTTTCCGAAGCCTTCAAAGACATCCCCCCCGTTATGGATGATTTGTTGAAACGCTGCATTGATCAGGATCGGGAAAAACGCTTCAAAAATGCCGCTGAAATGCGCACGGCTCTGCAACCTGTTCTTGAACTTCTGAAGCAGGGCAAAGATCCCACAAGATATACGACCCGACAGATTTATAAAAAAGCCGCTGGAAAAGCGGATACAACCCGGCTTTGGATGGCTATGGCGATCGTGATGGTTCTCCTGGGAACAGGCGCCGCCCTCTGGGCACTGGAAAGCTACCAGCGCAAGAACGCTTCAGCTGTGGAAAACGGCCTCGGAGCTGTGGTCGTCCGCAGCCAGGAAGGAATTGAAGGCCTCAAGCCCCTCGCCAACCGTTTGAAAAATACCGTTCAGTCGCTGCCCGACAAAAACAACAGCCAACTCCAATGGCTCAGTGACGGCGATGCCCTGTGGGAAGAGGCACTCAGTTTCTCCCGATCCGATCCGGCAACGGCACAGAGGCGGGGAGAAAGTGCGCTGCAACATTATCTGGCTGTTCTCCTCTCTCCTCCGGGTATGGTATTTGTACCCGCCGGCCCTGTTCAGATCGACGGTGCCACCGTTCAGGTACCGGGTTTTTTCATGGATCAGCAGGAAGTGACCATAGGCGAGTATGCCGCTTTTTGCCAGCAGGTTCCCGGAGGCTGGTCTTTACCGGCTGAGCTGGGCGGTAATTTCGAAGGCTGGGAAAAGTATCCCGTCCCTTATGTATCCTGGTTTGATGCCCGGGCCTTCGCCGCCTGGAAAGGCCGATTCCTCCCCACCCGCGAACAATGGACCCGGGCCGCCTATGGCGATGGAAAGGGCTCAGCCTTTTTCCCCTGGGGTGATGAATGGAAGGACGGCGGGGCCAATGTTCAAACCGGGCAAAGCGCTCCTGTCGAAAGTTTCCCCGAAGATCTGAGCTGGTCGGGCTGTTATGACCTGGCCGGCAACCTCTCTGAATGGGTACGCCCAGCCAAAGCGGAAGAATCATCTGTCCCGTCTTTCGGAGTATCCATGCCTCTGTGCGGCGGAAGCTTCAACCGGCAACTGCATCTGTACCAGAGTGAAACCCGGCTTTTTGAAAGCAGAAGTCCCGATCTCGGATTCCGTTGTGCCCTGGAAGTACCCTGTACACGGCAAGCCATTGAAGCAGCTCTGGATCATCTCCACTAAAAAGAGAGGACAAGATCCGCCGCAGCCCGTACCCAGGCGGGATGGGTATTCAAAGAAGGGATCCGGAGTAATTCCTCGCCGCCAGCCTGAAGAAAGACTTCCTTCAGATCCATATCAAGCTCTTCCAGCGTTTCCAGACAGTCCGTCACGAAAGAAGGGGCAATAAGTGCTACCCGCCCCGCACCTGACCGGGCCAGATGCTGGAGGACACTTCTGGTGGAAGGTTCCAGCCAGCCCCGACCGAAACGGGACTGATAGGCCAGAGACCATCGGCCCTCACAAAGAGAAAACACCCGGGCCAGAAGATCAGTACTCTTTTCACACTGCTCCTCATAGTTCAACGCTCCGCCATCTCCCGGAGGACGATGAGCCTGTTTCAAGGGCAGACCGTGGTAACTGAAGAGCACATGATCCGGCTGAAACTTTTCCAGAAGCGGACAACACAAAGCAGCCAGGGCATCCAGATATTCCCGGCGGGCATAGAAGACGGGCAGACGGATAATCTTCGGTAATGGCCCCTTCATCTTCTTCAGTGCGCAGTCAAGCATGGAATTCAAAGAGCCCCGGGTCGCATCGGCATAATGAGGGAAAAGAGGAAAGACAATAATTTCATTCACCCCTTTTTCGCACAAGCGCCGCAATCCTTCCGTCACATCAGGAGTGCCGTAGGCGCTGGCTGTCTCTATGATCCAGTCAGGGAGCAACGCCTCCAGTTCACGGGCGAAGGCATCAGTATAGACTTGCAGAGGCGAGCCTTCATCCGTCCAGATAAGCTTGTACTTGTCCGTGGAGCGTTTCGCACGAAGAGGCACGATAATGCCCCGCACGAGTAAAGTGCGCACGAAAGCGGGCATTTCGAGGATATGGGGATCCAGGAGAAAACGCTGGAGATAAGCGGCTACAGCACGGCGTTCCGGCGCCTCCGGAGAACCGGTATGAAGAAGGAGCAACGCTTTGTTTTTTTCAGAAGAAGGCATAAGCAGAACCTTTTACCATGATTGTACAGGACTCATGATCCTGTAAAATCCTCCGGTGAGTCAACCTGTTATCCTGGAATGCCAATTTTCAGATCTAACCGTTCTTTAAACCACAGGACTGGCTGGGGTACACTTTGCATCAGTATACTATTTCTTCGAGATTCTTTTGGCTGTGCGCTTATACAGGAGATCCCCATGTCTTTACCTGAAGTGAAGACAAAAACTTTTTTGAACCGTCACCGTGTCCTGGATGTGACAGCCGTCATGCTGATTATCGTCGCAGCCCTCTGGGGTGGCCATACACTGTGTTTTTCCCGGGAAGGAGAACTGTCTGAAGAAACGAAGCGTATTTTATTCGTACTTCGTCCGGCCGTATTGTATGCAGCCGGGGCTGGTTTTTATTCAGGTGATTGTTCAGCTGAGGACTTTCCTGCTCTGGAAGCCTTTTTACATAAGAAGCAGGAAATTTCCGAAATCAATCCTGAGGCTTATCCCGAACACTTCAGCAAAAGCATGGGAGTCGACGGCCTTTACGGCTCCCACGTTTATCTGAATGCTTTTGTCGGTATCCTCTTTCGTCTCTTCGGTATCAGCAACCATACCCTCAATACAGCCTGTATCATTCTGCATATCATCGCCATGGTATTGCTGTATTTTCTTTTCCGTATTTTTCTGGGAAGCCTGTTATCCTTTGCGGTCACAAGCTACCTGTCCTTCTCTCCTGCTTTGTTGATCATCGTTCCTGATCTGCGCGATTACGGAAAATTTCCTTTCTTTATTGCTGTACTTCTTCTGCTGGCACTGATCCTGAAACGAAAACGTCGTCCTGTCGGGCTCTTTCTTCTCTCGGCTATTCTGGGAGCGGTCATCGGCGTAGGCTGGGGATTTCGTGATGATCTGCTCATCTGTGTCCCCATGTCCGTGCTTGTCGTCTTCTTGCTGAGCCCCTGCATCAGCAGACCCCTGCTGACCCGGACGGCTGCTGCAGTTCTATTGCTGTTTACACTGGCTCTGGTCTCCTATCCCGTGCGACAGTGGGGAGGGACAGGAGAAATGCGAGCCGTCCATACGCTTCTGGCTGGTATTACAGAAACTCCCGAAGAGATAATCTGGTTTGGCGATGCTGATTATGATTTCGGCTATCTCGATTATGATGAGCCTGTAGCGGCCACCGTAAGTGCTTTTGCCGCACGCCGGGAAAACAACAAGGAATTGCATTGGTTTACACCGGAGTATTCCCGACATGGCCGGAAACTTTTTGAAAAAATCCTACAGACGGTACCAGCCGATTTCTTCGCCAGGGGCCTTTCCATGGTTACCGCATCCTTTTTCGTATCGGAATGTTTTCAGGTCGAACTTCGGCTCAAAGAGCTTCTCATAGTACTCCGTGATCATCCGGGACCCTCCTTCCTGTTACATGCCCACGATGCTGTCAACCCTTTCTTGAATACTGCAGGACTGATTGCAGCCCTCATAACACTGGTGCTCTTCAGTCGCCGGTCGCCCATCCGCGCGTTGACACTCTCAGGAGTCTTTCTCTATTTCACAGCCTATCCGAGTCTGCTGGCTGAATACCGCCATTTTTTCCATCTCTTCTTTATACCTCTTCTCTTCCTCGGTTTCGCTGCGGCGCTTATCCGTGCCGATCTTCTTCCCCTCTGGCGGAAGAAAGAAACAAAGAACCTTATCCCTTCCGGGCTGACTTATCTGCAAAGTCTGGCCGTGCCCATTATCCTTCTTTCAGGAATCTTTCTGATCTCTTTCTTCTCTTTGCTGGGAATACGTGCTTATCAATCGAATCGTGTTCAAGCATTGGCCGGTGACTACGAAAGTCTGAACCTGGCGCCTGTAGAATTCACCATGGAAAGTGATGAAACAACCTCCAGATTATTGCTGAAAAAAAGCCTGTCCCAACCTCAGGGCTTGACGGAAATGCAGCCGGGACAAACAGTCTCAGCCTTTCTCGCTATACGATTCAAAGAAGCGCATCGGGTAATCCGCTTTTCTTTGTTGAGCAGCGATCCGGTTTTTTTTAAAAAATGCACTATCCGCCTCCAGAGCCCGGGAGTCTATTATTTTCCGGCCTTTGATTTTTTTCAAGAAAAAGAGGCGCGCTTTACAGGCCTGGAATTCGCCAGCGAAGATTTACCACTGGTGGAAGGTATTTATGAAGTGGAAGGTGCGGAGACTTTGCCGCTTTGGCTGTCCATGGCCTTGTCCGGGCCACGAGACAAAATGCGTTGTTGGAAAAGCGGACTTTTCGACCATTGGTACCATCGCATGCGCCTCGGCCTTCTTGCGAGAACAGATCCACAAGATGAAAGAATGATGCGACGATGGCAATCAATCATTCAACATTTCCCCGAACAGACTGTTTATGCTGATGCCGCTCTGCGATGGGCCACCCGTAAAGGTGATACAGCTCTGGAAGAACGCGTATGGTCCTTCATCGGTTGTAACAGTCCCGAAAGACGGAGCACTGCGACACTCTGGTTTTACGAAAAGGCCCTGGAGGCCCGGGAAAAGGAAAAGTATGATACAGCCCGTCATCTGTTTGAAAAATCTCTGGAAATCTCACCCGGAAATCTGTGGAGCCAGGTCTTCATCGGTACCTGCTGGTTGCAGGAAGGAAATGAAGATGCTGCAAAAGCCACTTTTAAGGATGTTCTCACAAAAGCACCGGATTTCCGCGATGCAGCTGCATTTCTTCATGATCTGCTGGAAAAGGATGACCTGAAAGATGCGGAAACTTTCTGGAAGCAATTGGCCGAAGCACACCCTGAGGCCGCTGTGCCCCGACTTTACCATGGACTGATTTTGGAAAAAACAGAAGACACGGCTGGAGCACAAAAAGCCTTTGAACAGGCCCGGGACATGGATCCCGGCTGGGGCATGCCTCCTCTGGAGCTGGGCCGACTTTCTCTCGAAAAAGGTCTCCCTGAAAAAGCGATGGAATATCTGGAAGAAGCCTGGGCTCTTGAACCGGAACTGTCGCAAAAAATATCGCAGATATACAGCCGTAAAGGACAACAACTGCAGGAAGAAAAGGATTGGAATGAGGCGGCCGCCTTCTTCGAAAAAGCTCTGGAAGTATTCCCTCAAGATCTCTGGAATCTCCTATGGGCAGGTGAAATAAAACTGCAACAAGGAAAAGAAGATGCAGCCATAACATGTTTTAAGGAAGTGCTCACCCGGGTACCGGGCCTTTATTATGCCGCTGCGCCGCTTCATGATCTGCTCGACAAAGACGATTCGGAAAAAGCGATGCTTTTCTGGAAAGAATTGGCTGCGGCACATCCTGATGCAGCAGCACCCCGGCTCTATCAGGGGCTGATCATGAAAAAGAAAGGGGACAGGGAAGGCGCAAAAAAAGCTTTCGAACTTGCCCGCAATATGGATCCGGATTGGGGCATGCCTCTCTTGCAACTGGGCTGTCTTCTTCTGGATGATGACCATCTGGACAGAGCAGCCGAATATATGGAACAGGCCTTGATCCTGCAGCGAGATCTGGAGACGGAAGTGTCACAGTCATACACCCGGAGAGGACAGCTGTTAAAGGAAGACGGAAATCTGGACGGGGCTGTGTCCTGCTTTGAAAAAGCCCTGGAAGTATCCCCGCAAGATTTCGGGAGTCTCATGGCATTGGGTGAAACAAGACTGCAACAAGGAAAGGAAGATGCCGCCGCAGCATGCTTTAAAGAAGCCCTCATCACAACTCCGGAAGCATTTTATCCGGCAATGCTTCTGCAGGATCTGTTGGAAAAAAGTGATCTTACAGAAGCGGAAACTTTCTGGCTGCAATTGGCCGAAGCACATCCTGATGCAGCCGTACCCCGGCTCTATCATGGACTGATATTGAAGAAGAAAGACAACTGGGAAGGCGCAAAAAAAGCCTTCGAACTGGCCCGCAATATGGATCCCGTCTGGGGCATGCCCCCCTTGGAGCTTGGCCGTCTATGTCTCGAAAAAGGCCTGAAAGAGAATGCAGGGGAGTATCTGGAACAGGCCTTGACGCTGGCACCGGAACTGGCACCAGAAGTATCACGGATTTACAGCCGGCAAGGAGAGCTTTTTCAAGAAAAGGAAGATTGGGAAGAAGCGGTCGCCTGCTTTGAAAAAGCCCGGGAAGTGTTCCCGCAAGATCTTTGGAGTCTCATAGGCATCGGTGAAGTCCGACTCCGGCAAGGGAAGAAAGACAACGCCATAACCTGCTTTAAAGAAGTGCTCACCAAAGCACCGCTATTCCCTCATGTGGCCGCACTTCTTCATGATCTTCTGGAACAAAACAACTTCGATGAGACAGCTCTTTTCTGGAAAGAATTGAAGGAAACACATCCTGATGCAGCCCTGCCCCGGCTCTATCATGGACTGATATTGAAAAAGAGAGGAAACAGAGAAGGAGCACAAAAAGCCTTCGAACAGGCCCGGGATATGGATCCCGACTGGGGCATGCCTCCTTTGCAACTGGGGAGTCTTTTTCTCGAAGAGGGTCCATTGGAAAAAGCTGCGGAGTATCTGGAACAGGCCTTGACTCTGGAGCCGGAACTGGCCCCGAAAATATCACAGCTATACAGCCAGAGAGCTCAGCTCCTTCAAAAAGAAGAGGAATGGGAAAAAGCCGTGACCTTCTTTGAAAAAGCCTTGGAAATTTCACCTCAGGATCTTTGGAATCTTGTATGGATCGGTGAAATCAGACTCCAGCTGGGAAACAAAGAAGCTGCTATCACGAGTTTTAAAAAGGTGCTCACCAAAGCACCAGAGTCACCTCATAGCGCTGAACTTCTCCATGGGCTGCTGGTCCGCAAAGATCCCGAAGAAGCGAAAATCTTCTGGAAGACCATGGTGGAAATGCATCCCCATGCAGCCCTTCCCCAACAGTATCTGGCGCGCCTGGTTGACAGCAACGATGACAAAGCCCCGGAAGCGGCACAAGCAGACAACTGAATGGCTCTGAGATTATGATTACCCTTTCATGGCCTTTACAAACCAGTCGCCCAGAGCGTCCTGATCCATCTGCTCCTGAAAGAGCGTATCCCTCAATTGTGTGGCCAGACCCTGCGCCTTGAAATCAGTATCCAGCAGAATCTCAACAAGTTTGTTCCGAGTCTTTTCCACGCCGTAATAATCAATGGCCCAGTGGACAGTCCAAAGGAGCATATAAAAATCCAGGCTTTCACCGGTAGCACTCTCAACAATCTTTGAGATACTCTTGGTCATGCTGATGGCGATATGTCTTGAATCTTCTTTCATCCTGTTCTTCCGGTATTATATTTAAGTTCATCGGACAGAATTATTGTTCACTTAATTAAACAAATCCAGCCTCGGATTTATTCTCAGAAAAAGGAAACCGGTCAGATCAGGCCGATCGGCGGCGGGCTCAGGTTAGTGACAGGGAATAGCTTTGTTGTGCCCATTTCGTCCACTTGGTCCACTTCAGCTCTCAGCAATTCCCCCGCCTTCAAGCCCCGCCGTCATCCCGGTTTTTTCTCGCTGAGGACGGAGTGCAAAGATGATTACAGAGACAACGAGAAAAAGACCGGGATCCAGAATAAAGCCCAGACGAATGGCGTAAAAAAAGAAAACAAACACAGCACTGGGAATCGGTCGGATCGGTCGGATCGGTCGGATCGGACGGATGTGGGAGGGGCGCAGGCATGCCTTGGGATACAAAAGAGACTCCGGAGAGACATATAAGCCTCTTACCTCATTTTCTTCGTGAATATTCGTACCTTCGTGATTTCGTGGTTCAATTAGAAAAAAATCATTTCGTTGCGGCTGCGCTGCGCTGTGACTTCGTGGTTCCACGACTGAAAAGGACAACAAATCACCTTTCACCCCTGATTCAGGCCCTTCTTTTGTAAGAAGCTGTTTTTACTTGCCAAAGATGGCATAATAGTGTTTACACTGAAACACTGGCCGATATTTTTATCGGATCGAAGCAAAGGGAACCATACAAATGAGTTTACAGCAGGAACTTTTACAACTGGGACGACAGGCCCGGCAGGCATCCAATGCGCTCCGTTCGCTTTCCCGTGGTGTCAAGGACGAGGCCTTGCGTCGTGTGGCCCGTGATCTCCGGGATGCAAAAGCGGAGATCAAAGCAGCCAACGCCCTCGATCTGGAAGCAGGCCGTGAGAAAGGCCTTTCCGCAGCCATGCTGGACCGCCTGGAACTGACCGATGACCGTATCGATGCCATGGCCGAAGGTCTGGAAGTAGTGGCTGCACTGCCCGATCCTGTGGGCGACATTGTGCATCAGTACGTGCATGCCAACGGTCTGCGCATTGCTCAGATCCGCCAGCCTTTAGGTGTCGTGGGCATCATTTATGAGAGCCGCCCCAATGTGACAGCGGATGCGGCCGCCCTCTGTCTGAAATCGGGCAATGCCACCTTGTTGCGTGGCGGTTCCGAAGCCATTCATTCCAATATCGCCATTGCCAACATCTTCAGTGCCGGAGCGGAAGCGGCCGGAGTACCCGCCCACGCCATTCAGATTGTCACCACCACAGACCGCGCAGCCGTCGGCGAGATCCTGAAGATGGACAAATATGTGGACGTTATCGTTCCTCGAGGCGGCAAAAGTCTCATTGCCCGTATTTATGAAGAATCGCGCATTCCCGTTGTTGCTCATCTGGATGGAATCTGCCACACCTATCTGCATGAAGATGCCGATCCGGACATGGCCCGTCAGGTCGTGCTCAATGCGAAGCTGCAACGTCCGGGCGTCTGCAATGCCATGGAAACATTACTGGTCCATGAAGCCGTCGCCCCTTTACAGCTGCCCGCACTGGCCGAAGCTTTGCAGAAGGAAAGCTGTGAGCTGCGCGGCTGCGAACGGAGCCGCCAGCTTATAGACTGTGCACCCGCCTCAGACGAAGACTGGGAAACTGAATACCTGGACAAAATACTCTCCATCAAAATCGTCTCTTCTTTTGAGGAAGCCGTCGCCCATATCAATGACTTCGGCAGCCATCATTCTGATGCGATCATTACGGAAAGTTATCTCTTTGCCGAGCGTTTTCTTGATGAAGTGGACAGCGCAACGGTCTATGTCAATGCCTCCACACGCTTCACCGATGGCTTTGAATTCGGCCTGGGCGCGGAAATAGGCATCAGCACCGACAAACTCCACTGTCGCGGCCCCATGGCGCTCGAAGGGCTCACCTCTTTGAAATATGTAATCCGCGGAACAGGTCAGGTGCGTGAATAACTCCAGGCGTACAGGTATTTTAGGCGGTACTTTCGACCCCATCCACAAAGGCCATCTGGCTATTGCCCGGGCCGCCCTGGAACAGGCTGCTCTGGACAAGATTCTCTTTGTGGTGGCCGCCAATCCGCCTCATAAAATAAACAACAGCCTCACGGACGTATCTCTTCGCCTGGCCATGACGGAAGCGGCCATCGCCGATACGCCCGCCTTTCAGATCAGCCGGGTGGAGCTCGACCGGAAGGGCTATTCCTATACAGCGGATACCCTGAAAACACTGCACGAAGAAGACCCCCAAAGTGAGCTCTTCTTTATCATAGGTTATGATTCAGCATTGGATCTCCCCCGCTGGAGAGAGCCCGGGAAAATTCTGGAACAGGCGGCTCTGCTGATTGCTCCGCGGCCGGACTGCATGGAGCCTCTGCCGGAAATATTGCATGGTCATGCGGCGCTGTTGCATATGGAGCCTTGTCATATCTCTTCATCAGCCATACGCCGGCGGATACAGGAAGGCAAGGAAGTCAGTGACATGCTGCCGGCGGGCGTCTGCGAAATCATTCAACGTGAAAGACTGTACCAATCATGCCCATAGCGGAAGAACCGTCGGCGAGAGCCTGGCTGAAACTGCTGCGGGAACGCCTCACTCCGGAGCGTATGTCTCACAGTGTGTTTACAGCGGAATATCTCTCCTCTTTCGCACCGTCACTGGGCGTGGATCATGGCGATGCGGTCACAGCCGGACTTTTTCATGATTTTTATCGGGACCACGAAGCGGCATCTCTTTGGAAAGAAGCCCGCAAGTATCGCATAATCATGAGTGAGACGCAGATGCGGGAAGCCCTTTTGCTCCATGGGCCCCTGGCGGCCGAATGGTGTCGCCGGGAACTGGATGTGAGCGAAGAGGTATATGAAGCCATTTACTGGCATACAACCGGACGACCCGGCCTGGGATTACTGGGTCAGGCCCTCTTTGTAGCCGATTTCGCCGAACCTTCACGCTCTTTTCCCGAGGCGGAAAAAGCCCGGAAGCTGTTGCGACTGGAAGGCTTTGAGGCCGCCCTGCTCTACGTTGCTGAAATACGCCACGCTTGGATTCGCCTCCAGGCTGTGGTGGATCCTGATACCAAAGCTTTTTTAATCTGGTTGAAAACAAGAGGAAACATGTGAAACAAAACGACGACTTCGCACCCATAGCCCACTATTATGACCAGATGATGGAGCACGTGAATTATGTGCGCTGGGAGAGGATTGCTGATCATCTCTCACTGCTGCTGCCACGGCCTTTTCTGCATCTCGATGTGGGATGTGGTACAGGGACGCTCATTGAGCTTTTGAGTAAACATGGATGGAATTCTGTCGGGACGGATCTGTCCCGGTCCATGCTGGAAGTGGCTGGCCGCCAGCGACAGATCTCGCCACTCCTGCAATCCACCATGTGCGCACTGCCCTTCTCCCGAAGCATTCACATGATCACCTGTCTCTTTGATTCCCTCAATTTCCTGCTCACGGAAACCGATGTGGAACAGGCCATCCAGTCTTTTTCCGATACGCTGGTCTCCGGTGGACTGGTGTATTTTGATGTGGTTACCGAACGCATGATCACGGCCCATTTCGACAATACCGGCTGGAGCGAAGACTTCGGCCACTTCAAAAGTCGATGGCACAGCGCCTGGGATCCGGAGAGCCGGGTTTGCGAAACAAGTATCCGTGTCAACGCCGGAGAGCTTTCCGTGACTCGGGAACGCATTTATTCCCGGGAATTTCTGGAGAAAGCCGTTGCCAAAGCGGGGCTCACCCTCCTGGCTGTAAGAGATGCTTATACCTGGCATGAGGCCAGCCGCAGGAGTGCCCGTCTGGAACTGGTGGCTGTGAAAGACGGCGACAGATCCATTGCGAAAAAATTTGAATCCATAGACAAAAATATTCGTCAACTCCTTGGAGGATAACCTATGACTGCTTTCATCACTCTGTTGACAGTAATGGCCTTTGCAGAGCTGGACACTGTACCCTTTTATGCGGACAAAAGCGATCTCCTCTATTATCTGAATGAGGATGGGGAGCACGTGACGATTGACACGGTGGAGCAATGGTCCATCCGGCGCGACCATATTTTGAAGAACATGCAGAAAGTCATGGGCCCCTTGCCCGAAGCGGATCGCAGCCAGGCACCGGAATGGACGGAGCTGGAGTCGGAGGAGTTTCCCGGAACTGTCCGAAAGCTGATCTGCTATCAAAGCGCACCGGGAAGTCCGGTTCACGCTTTTCTTTATCTGCCCAAAGATGCCGACGGGAAACGGCCCGCAATTCTCAGCCTGCACCCCACCTCGCCTCTGGGAAAACGTGTAGTCGCCGGCGAAGGTGAAAAAACCAACAGAAACTACGGGCAGGAACTGGCTGAAAAAGGCTATGTCGTACTCGCTCCCGATTATCCCGGCTTCGGGGATGATGTGGAATCGCGAACCCTTCTTTATGAACAGGGCTATGTGAGCTGCACCATGAAAGGCATCTGGAATCATATCCGTGCAGTGGATCTGCTGCAGAGCCTGGAGGAAGTGGACGGGGAACGTATCGGCTGTATCGGCCACTCGCTGGGCGGACATAACACGCTTTTTGTCGGAGCCTTTGATGAACGGATCCGGGTACTCGTCACCAGTTGCGGTTTCACAGCCTTCCCGCACTATAAGAACGGCAATCTCAAGGGCTGGTCCCATGATGGCTATATGCCGCTCATCACCACGGAATACAAGCATGATCCGGAACGGATGCCCTTTGACTTCCCGGAAGTACTCGGTGCTCTGGCGCCCAGGCCTCTCTTTATCAATGCGCCCCTCCACGACGACAATTTTGAGCCTGTAGGGGTGAAAGAAAGTGTCAGTGCCGCCAAAAAGATTTATGCCCTTTTCAGCCCGGACAGACTCATTGAAGACCATTATCCCAATGCGGAACATGATTTTCCCAAGACGGAACGGATGGCCGCCTATGAATTTCTGGAAAAACATCTGGGATGCCCCTGACTTGCTTCATCCCGGATCAATTGACTTGTCACAACAGTACCATTATAATCCCATCATACACTCCCGACGACAGTAACCCATAGCATTACATGATAGAAGAGGAAATTCCATGCAGATAGCAGATCGTCTTGGTAAAATACCGCCTTATTTGTTCATGACCCTTCGAAACAAAATCAATGAGGCCCGCAAAGCCGGGATTGATGTGATCAGCCTTGCCATTGGCGATCCCGTGGAAGCCACGCCGGTCAATGTTGTGGAAGCACTGGCCCAGGCCGCCCGGGACAAGAGTAATCATTGTTATCCCACCGATGAGGAATGGGGCATGTTCGCCTTTCGGGAATCCGTGGCCAGGTGGTACCAGCGCTTGTATGGTGTTGATCTGGATCCCGGCAAAGAAATCTGCGCACTCATCGGCTCCAAGGAAGGCTGTCATCACTTTGCTCTCGGCGTGATCAACCCCGGAGACACGGTACTGGTCACCGATCCGGGCTATCCGGGCTACAAGCCGAGTATCTGGTTTGTCGGCGCCGAGCCCCATCCCGTGCCCATGCGCGCGGAAAATGACTTTCTGCCCGATCTCAGTGCCATTCCCTCTGAAACAGCCAAAAAGGCCACGGCTTTCTATCTCAACTATCCCAATAATCCCACCGGCGCCGTGGCTACTCCTGAATTTCTCAATGATCTGGTGGCTTTCGCCAAAGAATACAGCATTGCGATTTGCTATGACAATCCTTACAGCGAGGTGGTCTTCGGCACGGAGCGGCTCAGCTTTTTGAATGCGCCCGGTGCCAAAGAAGTGGGTGTGGAACTCAATTCTCTTTCCAAACCCTACAACATGACTGGCTGGCGCATCGGGATGGCCTGCGGAAATCCCGAGATCATCAAAGCCATTGCCACATCCAAGGCCAATACAGACAGCGGCGTATTCAATGCGGTCCAATATGCAGGTATCGAAGCGCTGGACAACTGCGATGACTTCATTGCGGAGATGCTGGAACTGTATTCCAAGCGCCGTGAAAAAGTACTCACCACTTTGCGCGAACTGGGATGGCGTTTTGATGCTCCCAAAGGAACCTTCTATCTCTGGGTTCCCGTTCCTGAAGGCTTTACTTCCGCTGAGTTTTGCGACCTGGTCTTTGAAAAATGTGCTGTTGTTCTGGCCCCTGGAGCGGCCTATGGTGAGAATGGAGAAGGATTCGTCCGATTCTCCCTTACGGTCAGTGATGAGCGACTGGACGAAGCACTCGCTCGCATGCGTACCGGGTTGAAATCTCTTTCTTTTTAAATACAGGATGCAGACACACTTGCCATGAGTACACGGCTGGAATTTATCGAACCCTCCCAAATACGAATTATCCCCTCCGGGGCTACCAAACATGAGGCCCTGGACATTCTTGTGGATGCGTTGTGTAAAAACCCCGCCATACAAAGCAAGGAACTGTTCACCCGGGCTGTTCATGAACGCGAAGCGATTCAGACCACCGGGCTGGGAAACGGTGTTGCCGTGCCCCATGTCCGTATCGAAGAAGTTACGTCGCCCACAGTAGCACTCGGCATCGCCCCGGACGGACTCGACTTTCAGGCCTTGGACAACAGACCGGTCTATGTGATCGTTCTCTTTGCCACACCCAGAGATTCGGGAAAAACCTATCTGGGATTGCTGGCCAAAGTCATGGTGACCCTTCGGGAAGAAAAAACTTTCGCAGCCCTCGCTTCCTGCCGTTCCGTGAAAGAAGTGACGACCCTGCTGGGGCTTGATTGAAGCCCGTACTGTTACGGAACCGACTGTCAACTATAGAAATTATCGCATGAGTCATAAAATCCCAAAGGAAGGCACCCGGATTGTCGCCATTGACGGGCCGGCCGGCGCCGGAAAAAGCACCGTCGCCAGAGCAGCTGCGAAGCGACTGGGCTTCGCCTTTCTCGATACAGGCGCCATGTACCGCGCTGCAACTCTGCGCGCCATGCGACATGATCTGTCTTGGGACGATGAGGCTGCGCTCACCCGCTGCGCTGTGGCCATGAACTACGAGCAAAAAGAAATTGAGGGCTCCACCCGTATTTTTCTGGACGGAGAAGATGTGTCCGAACTCATACGGAGTCCGGAAGTGACCAGACATATCTTTCATCTGGACCAGATCCCCGCTCTGCGTCGTCATCTTGTCGGCCTTCAGCAGCAATTCGGACACAAACAGGCCACCGTCGCCGAAGGCCGCGATATGGGTACTGTCGTTTTTCCCGATGCCCTGTGCAAAATTTATCTCGATGCTTCCCTGGACTGTAGAGTGGAGCGGCGGGCTCTGGAGATGGAAGCCAAAGGGCTTACTGTGGATCGGGAGCTGCTCCATCGGGAGATTCGTGAGCGCGATGAAAATAATATGAAACGCGCTGAATCGCCGCTCCGTCCCGCCGACGATGCCGTGCTCCTCGATACAACAACAAAGACACCTGAACAGGTCATTGAAAGCATTGTGAAGCTGGCTCTGGAACGGTTGAGCCCATGACCGAATCCCTTCACCAGTGGATGATTGCGGAATTTGATCATGCCAGCTGTGCGCCTCTTGCCGAAAGTGCCGGCGTCAACCCTCTTCTGGCTCATCTGCTCAAACTGCGGGGAGCCGACACGGCCGAAAAGATTCTTGATTTTCTCAACCCCCGTCTGGCCCATCTTTCCTCACCCTTTGAGCTGCCGGATATGTCTCAGGCTGTTGACCGTATTCTCCTCGCCCGGAAAAACAACGATTCCGTATTGGTTTTCGGGGATTATGATGTCGATGGCATCACCGCCACAGCCCTGCTCACCAGAGCGCTGCATCGTTTCGGGCTCAAGCAGGTCAGTAATGACATGCCCGACCGCTTTTCCGAAGGCTACGGACTGACCCCGGCCAGGGTGGAAAAAGCCCGTGACGAGGGGCATCAGCTGATCATCACTGTGGACAACGGGACGAGCGCCCATGAGGCGGCTGAAAAGGCGCTGGAGCTGGGCATCGATCTCATTGTGACAGACCATCACAGCCTGGAGGACACGCTGCCTCCGGCACTGGCTGTCATCAATCCCAAGCGCACAAGCCCTGACCATCCCACTTATATGCTGGCGGGTGCAGGCGTAGCGTTCAAGCTTGCCATGGCACTCAACGGCACTCCCAACGATCTGGATATTGCCGCTCTGGGGACAGTCAGCGATATCGTTCCGCTGCTGGAGGAAAACCGGACCATCGTTTCCCTGGGACTGCGCCACATGATAAAGCATCAGCGGCTGGGCATCGCGAAACTGGCCCAGGCATCGCGCTTTCATATCAGCCAGGTGACGGCCCAGAAAATCGGTTATCAACTGGGACCCCGTCTCAATGCAGCCGGAAGGATGGAAACAGGCCACGATGCGCTGAAATTGCTTTTAAGCGAAGATGCCCGGGAGGCGACGGAACTGGCCAGACGACTGAACGAAATCAATGAAGAACGTCGGGCCATTGAACAGGCTATTTATGATGAGTCCCGCCAGATTCTGGATCCTTTTTTCAAGGAAGAACAGCGTTCCATCGTCCTTTGCAGAGATGAATGGCATCAGGGCGTCATCGGCATTGTGGCCTCCCGTATTCTCAGCCGCTACCGCCGTCCCGTCATCATCTGCTGTCTGGGTGAAGACGGGATGCTCCACGGCTCAGGCCGCAGTATCCCTGAATTTGACATGATCACCGCACTGAACGCCTGTGCCGAATATCTGGTACGCTATGGAGGGCATAAAGCCGCCGCCGGCGTGACCCTGAAACCGGAAGCACTCGATGAGTTCCGCTATGCCTTTGAGAAACAGGCCACTTTGCAGCTGGGAACCGAAAAACTCAAAACCCAGATCACCATTGACGCGCCGGTGAGCTTGAGCCAGATCGACCATGCCTTTGTCCGGGCACTGGAAAAAATGGAGCCCTTCGGCCAGAACAATCCCGAACCGGTCTTCTGCGCTTTTGGCGTAGAACTCGTCCCTGAATCCGTGCAGGTCCTCAAAGAACAGCATCTGAAATTCTTTGTGCATCAGAATGATACCACCCATTGCGTACTCGGTTTTTACAAGGCTGAACGCTTTTGCAGCACTTCGCTGCCCCGCAAAATGGATCTGGTCTTTTCTCCCCACTTCAATACCTTTAACGGAAATACAACGATTCAACTCATTCTGGAAGATCTGCGATCCGCCTGAGCCGATCACACAGATCTCAGCCTGATGGCTATTGCAGTCAGGCAAAACAACACCGAAAAGGCATACAAAAGCACTCTTTATCCAGATTAGGTTTTGATTTTTCATCACTTAGAGCATTTTAATTTTATATGCCTACGATGATATACTGTGGGTATGAAACCAACATCAACAGATCTTCGCAAGCGTGTCGTGGCCGCACGCTATGTAGACGGCCAATCCATGGGACAAATCGCC
>JAAYJV010000064.1 GCA_012522755.1 Candidatus Hydrogenedens sp. | reverse complement strand
GTTGCACTGTCTATCCTCAAAAAGGATAGCACGGCAAAAGTGGGGATTCAAGGAAGAAGGCTCAAAGCTGCATGGGATTATAAATACCTCGTAAGACTATTAAGACTTTAGATGCGATTGCCCTGCCCTCAAGGATCCGCCTGGCTTGCAGACAAGGAGACCCGGACAGAGTTTTGTTTGACGCACAGGCTCCCTTTATTCTATAGTGTTTTTACTTCCAGTACAAAATAATAACAGAAAAGCGGTCAGGCATCTGTGGCTTTCCCGGTCCTGGCCCGCAGTTTTTCTTTTTGAAATTGCGGAAATTCCGCCAGTCTTCAGGAGGTTTGACCTTGTCGTCAGAGTATCAGGATATCATCCAGTGTGAATGTGGTCAACGCATGCGTTTGCCCGCAGACTCGAAAAGCAAATATTTCCGCTGTGTCAAATGCGGCTCCTATGTGGATCGCAAAGGAGTCCGCAAACGTGACACGCAGAAGCTTCGCCGCAGCGGATTGAAGCTTTCCTCTGGCCGCAGTGTTCATCGCAGCGGTCTTCTGGGCGTTTTTGTAGACGGCGGCCTCATTTCTCCTCAGCAGGGTGAAGAGGCGGCCTCTGCAGCAAAAGAGAACAAAGAAAAGACATACAGTGCTCTTGTTCGTCTTGGTTTTGCCTCCCGCGACCAGCTCCATGCTTTTCTCGCAAGAGAATCAGGGGCGGCCGCCATAAGCCTGGCACACTTCTCCATTGAACAATCGGTTGCGGCCATGTTGCCCAGAGAGATGGTTCTCAGTCAACTGATTCTTCCCATCGACAAACTGGGCAAATCGCTCACCGTCGCCATGGTCTGCCCCATGGACACCAATGCCATCAAAAGGGCGGAAGAGCATACCAACTTGCGCGTGAGGCCGATGTTGTGCACCTGGGATGACTTTGATCTGGCCTGTGCAAAGCTCTATCCGGACCACAGGGCTCAGGGTGATGCAAGCGCCCTTTCAGCCGATGAGACGGAAGCGCCTCTTGAGTATGCTCCTGTTCCGCAAAAAAAAGAGAAGCCTCCTGTGGAAGAGGTCGCATCGGAAAAAAGCTGGGAGGACAATGTCCTTGACCGTCCCCTGGATATGGAACAGGGGGAGCCCCTTTCCGATCGGATTCGTCAGCTGCGCGCTCTGGAAATTCCTCAAAGGCTCATGAACCGGCTGGATGCGATCCTGGATGTGGATCCGGACGGTCTCAAAAAGATTACGGCCATCATCAGCAATTCCCCGGCCTTCTGTGCGAAGATCCTCAGCATGGCCAACAGTAAAGCCTATGGTATGGAAGGGAAGGTTGATTCGGTGCCTATGGCTGTTGCTCTTTTGGGCGCTGAAACGATTGCTCTCATCGCCACGGGCACTCCCAAAAAATCGGCTCAATGGGAACAGGGTTTGTTGCCTCTTCGCTATTTTTCACGCCATGTGGCCAAAATAAATGCCACTCTGGCGGCTCTGTCAGAGATCACGACTCCTCAGTCCGCCTGGTGTATCGGTCTTCTTCATGGACTGGGCTGCTATGCATTGTGCGCTGCGGATCCGGAAAAATACCAGAAGATTGATCCTCGCTCCACCGGATTTGCAAGGGCCGATCTGGAAAACAAGCTCCTGGGCATGACCCATGCCGAAGCGGGCTGGCATCTTGCGAAGGCCTGGCATATGCCCGAACTCGTTATGGCCGGGATGACACACTATCTGCGCCCCGAGAATACCCCCGAACATAAAGATATCGCTTATATGCTTCACATGGCCGTTACGCTCGCAGACCCCAAAGGCCTTCTTAAACTGGAAAAACTTCAGCACTGCAAAGAGGCCATGCACTATCTGAAACTATCGGAAAAGGACACAAAAAAAGCACTTCAGCAATCGCCCTGGCTGGCGCCAGCTAAAAAGGCGAAATAACCGTTCGGCCCATGTTTTCCAGCTTTTTTCTGTAAACTGGCCGCCCCACGAGCCGCAGGGGCTGGCCGGATACACGGATCTTGCACAACCCTGTCTTTTTATTTCAGGTTTCAAACAACACTATATTCTTTCCCGGCAAAGGCTTTGCATGCAGCCTGGTTTCTGTTTCTTTCCGGGGAGAATGCGAACCGGAATCCCTCATGATTCTCAGGAGACTCATCATGCGTTGCCCCCTGTATTTTCTGATCATAATCCTCGCAGCCCTCGGCTTTGTTCTGTCCGCCCAGGCCTATGCAGCTCCCGTAGCGGATACTCCTTTCCTGCAGGAATACCGTGAGTTTTTTACTCTGGAGGGCGCAGCCAATGATGTTCGGGCCCTCGCTGTGGACAAAGAGAATCGTGTATGGGCATCCACGGCTCACGGGATTTATATGCTTCAGGATGGGAAAAGTTTTACAGCCATGCAATCAGAAGAAGAGGCTGGCCCCTCTTTCTGCGCAGCTGCAGACCCGGATGGAACCGTGTGGCTCGGTACCTGGAAGGGTGTCTATCACAGTACAGCCGACGGTCAGCTGCAAAAGGCCGCAGCCATTGACGAGCCCATTGGAGCCATCGGCGCTTCAGAAAAATTTGTTGTGGCACTCGGTCCCAAAGGGCTCTGGCTGATGAAAGACGGCTCCTGGACACGGCACACAGGCACCTGGGCCAATTCAGCCTTTTCTGTTGCTTTTGAATCACCGGATATTTTCTGGACGGCCACAGGACACGGTGTTTATCGTTTCAATGGTGTTACGCCCGTACGTCATTTATATTCAGGCGACGAATTGCTCGCCAGTGAGGAGATGGCTGTGGCTGTGGCGCCCGATGGTGCTGTCTGGTGCGGCGGCATGGGCGGGCTGGATGTCTATCAGAAAGGAAGCCGTCTGCGCTCCTATACCTCCAAAGACGGGCTGCCCAACAGCGATGTACGGGCGCTGGCTTTTCATCCCGACGGAACACTGTGGGTCTGCACGGCTCTGGGAGTGGCCCGTTTGAAAGACGATCAGTGGTCTTTGCGGCACAGTCTTCGCTGGCTTCCCGCCAATGATACCCGTCATGTCGCCTTTGACAAAGAGGGCTGCGCCTGGATAGCCACATCCAAAGGGGTGAGCGTTATCCGCCGTAAGATGATGACCCTGGCCGAAAAGGCTGATTATTTGTATGACATTCTTCTGGAACGCAAAGTGCGTGATCCCTGGATTGTCGGTATCAGCCGTCTGCTGACCCCCGGCGATGTGAGCACTTCCGTCCATGAAGACGAAGACAATGACGGCGAGTTCACCAATCATTACATGGTCATGGAGCTCTTCCGCCACCTCGTCACCGGCGATCCCGTGGCGCTGGAGCGCGCCTGGAAAGCCCGCGATACCATGGAACTGTTTCAGACCATTACAGGCACTTCCGGCTTTATCGCCCGCACCTTTGTTCCCGCCGAATGGGACGGCCCAGACAACGTCAATCCCTACCGCTTCCACGACCGTAACCGTACGTATACGGAACGGGAAATTGCTGAAGAACAGGTTCGCGATCCACGGATGAAATGCGTTGAAGAGCGCTGGCGCCCCACGCCGGACGGTAAATATCTTTGGAAAGGCGACACGAGCTCTGATGAAATGTGCGGTCATTTCTTCGGCTATTATTTCTTCCATGAATATGGTGCCAAAACAGAAGCTGAGAAAAAACAGGTCGCAGATCTCGCCGCACGGGTCATGGATTATCTCATGGAAGGCGGCTTTGACTGGAAGGATATTGACGGAGAAAGCACCCGATGGGGTGTCTGGTCGCCGGAGCAGTTGTTGAACAATGGCGACTGGCGCTCCGAGCGCGGCATCAATGCGACAGAACTGCTCTCCTATCTGAAAGTCACGGCTCATCTCACAGGCGACCCCAAATATGAGGAAGCCTATCAGAGTCTCATCAGAGATCATGACTATCTCAAATTCGCAAGAGCACCGAAATCCACCGATCCTTCAGACCATACTGAAATCGACACTTCTCTGCTCGTACTCATCTTTCCCGCACTCATGAACCTGGAGAAAGATGAGGAGATCCTCGCCGCATACAAAGAAGGCTTGAACCAGCTCTTCAATGAAATCAAAGATCAGCAAAGTCCCTTCTACAATTTCATCTGTGCAGCCTGTGGCGTGGAAGAGATGGACCCTGAACCCTGTGTGAAGTTCCTCCGTGATGCACCGCTGGATCTCATCATGTGGACCATCGATCAGCGGCAACGCGAAGATCTGAATCTCGTCCGATGGCCCGAACTGGACAAGTGGCAGATTGACCGGCTGCTCCCAGCAGATGAACGCTTCCTCATGCGCTGGGACAAGAATCCCTATGAGGCTGTCGCCGGCAGTGGCGGGCAGCGGGAATCCACAGGCGTATACTGGCTCCTCCCCTATTGGATGGGCCGTTATTTCGGATATATCGAGGCACCCGAATCAGGCACTCCATGAGTGTTTTTTTAAATTCAATCTGAATAAACGACAGGTCTGAAAAGGAAAGAAACAAGAGTCATCTCCGACTTTTCTTTCCCCCTTCAGACCAGGGAGATCACCCATGAAATCCGCTATTTCTCTTTTGCTGCTATCCTTGCTTCTCGCTGTTTCGGCTCAGGCCGCCCAAGTGTCCCTGGCAGACGACGGCATGCTCCTGATCAACGGCGAACGCTCCTTTATCATCGGTCTTTATGAAAATCCCAAAGAAGATGCTCAGCTTGCCCGCATGGTGGAGGCGGGTTTCAACCTTATCCAGGCGCCCGCCGATGTGGAAGCGCTGGACAGGCTCCAGAAGCACGGTGCCTTCGCCTGGGTGAATACGGGCAACCGCATTGATCTCTCCGTGGATCAGGAGAAACGGGAAAAAGAGTTGCAAGATCTCGCTGATTTGCTCCGGGATCATCCGCGCCTTCTCGTCTGGGAAGTCCCCGATGAAGCTTTGTGGAACTGCTGGTACAGACCTCAGCAGTGGCGCTGGCACAAGGAACCCGAAGAGCTCCGCCAGAAGATCAAAGACGTGGAAGATGATGATGAGCGTACACGCCTCTTTGCCGAAGTCGTCAGAGCCTGTGAACTGCGGGATTTCGCGCGCTATGAAGAATCTGAAGCGCTCATGGACTCGCTGTGGAAGGAATTGGGACTCGAACAACCTCATCCGGAACAGAGTCAGGCAAAGGCGCAGGAAAACAGTGATCTGCTCTGCCGGGGGATGGTGGCCGGGTATCACCGCCTCAAAGAATTGACGCCCCACATACCCATCTGGATGAATCATGCTCCCCGCAATCAGATTGAACAGCTCGCGGCCTTCAACGCAGGAGCCGATATTGTCGGCTGTGATATTTATCCCGTACCCCGGCATCCCAGTCTGTCTCATTCAGATCTGGACAATGCACTCATGACCAGTGTGGCCGACTTCACCTTGCGCATGCAGGCATCAGCACCCTGGAAGCCCGTGTGGATGGTCTTGCAGGGTTTCGGCTGGGGCGATATCAACCCCGGCATGACCGATGCGGAGCGCAAGGCACTGCGCAGACCCACCCTGTCGGAAAGCCGCTTTATGGCTTATGACGCCATTGTACGTGGAGCAAGGGGTATTCTCTACTGGGGAACAGCCTATGTGGAAAAAGACTCCCAGTTCATGGACGATTTACTTCAGGTCATCAACGAGCTGGATGAACTGCAGGCCGTACTTTCCGCGCCACGGGCACCTCTGGACATCAGCGTATCCTGCAAACCCACTTTCGGCTCCGTGGACCGAAAGCCCGTTGTATTGCCCAAAGCGCATGGCAAATACCCCTGGCTCATTGCAGTCAACGAATGGAGCGAAGGGCTCGCCTGCACCTTTGACGGTCTGAACAGTCTGGAAGGCATCACCTATCGCGACCACCACAGCGGCGAAGAATCCGTCGTAAAGGATGGCCAGCTTTCTTTCAATTTCAAACGATACAGTGTCCGTGTGCTGGAAGCGGTTGAAAACTGACTCCTTTAATTTCTGATCACAATAAGGCCTCCCTCTGCTGAGGTTTCCGCAAGAGGGAGGCTTCTTTTTTCCCTTTTCTCCATGGAATAAGGAAAAGTCGTCTGGCGTTTCTCTCCAAAGAATAATGCGAGTATCCCGAAGCAATACCCTCCCCATAAAACCAACCAGGAGACCTTGTCAAATGAAAGCTGAACTGCAGAAAGCCTTTAATACCCAAATCAACGAAGAGCTCTTTTCCGCCTACATCTATGCTTCCATGGTGAACTATTTTGAAGAGCAGAGCCTCACAGGTTTTGCAGCCTGGATGCAGGCTCAGGCCGTGGAAGAGCTGACCCATGCCCAGAAACTCATTGCGTACCTGCACGAACGGGGCGTGAAAGTGGAACTGGAAGCCATCGGAAAACCTGAATCGACCTGGGACAGCCCTCTCGCAGCCTTCGAAGCAGCCTACAAGCATGAGTGTTACATTTCAGACTGCATCAACAAACTCTATGCGCTGGCTGTGGAATCCGCAGATGCCGCCGCATCCATCTTCCTAAACTGGTTTATCACCGAGCAGGTGGAAGAAGAAGCCAGTGTGGATCAGGTGGTTCAGAACCTGAAACTGGCACAGGGCGCTCCGGGTGCTCTCTTCATGCTCAACCGCGAACTGGGCCAGCGGAGTCCTGAGTTCAATACGGACTCTGACCACTGATCACCCATCCCCTCCTCTGACACATGACAACGGGCTGAAGCGGAAATAACCGCTTCAGCCCGTTTTAATTTCTATTACAGAGCAAAAAGAAAACTCAGGATTCAATTTCGTCTGCACTGGCGATAATACGGCTGATCAGCCCATACTCCAGCGCTTCTTCCGCATTCATCCAGAAATTACGGTCACTGTCCTCAGCCACCTTTTCTTCCGGACGCCCGGTCTCCTTCGAAATCAGCGCATTGATCCGCTTGCGCACCTTGAGAATTTCCCGGGCCTCAATGCGGATATCAGATGCCTGACCGCCTGCGCCGCCACTGGGCTGATGCAGCAGAAAGCGTGTATTGGGAAGAGAAAAACGTTTGTCCCCATCCGCACCGAGCAAAATGGGAACGGCAATGCTCGCCACCCATCCCGCTCCGATGGCCGCAACGGGAGATTTGATGAAGCGCATCATGTCGTGGATGGCATAGCCCGAATCCACATGACCGCCCGGAGAGGTGATCACCACTTTGATCAGATCCTGTGAACGGGAGTCCAGAAGCAGCAGTTTACTGATCACATCTTCAGCAAGCTCCTGATCGACATCGCCCACAACCATGACAATCCGGGACTGGAGCAATTGCGCCAGAAGCGGAGATTCTTTTGCGGACTCTTCGGGCCCGCACTGAGCCTTATAAAACGACATATACACCCTTTCCAGTGCATTACAGTTCAAAAATCAACAACAGATCCGGCCACATGCCCTCACATGGCATAGAAGCCGCCATCCACAACAAGCTCGGAACCGTTGCAGAAGGTGGACTCATCAGAAGCCAGATAGAGAGCCGCATAAGCAATATCACGGGCAACACCAAGACGACGCACAGGAATTCCGGAAGCAATATCTTTCTTCTTCTGATCATCCAGATAAGGAGCTTGCAAAGGGGTATCAATCATACCGGGGTGAATGATATTCGTACGGATATTGTCCGGACCGAACTGTATGGCCAGCGATTTCGTCAGTGAAATAAGCGCACCCTTGGCACAGGTATAGGAATCTTGAGCCAATTCAAAGCCGGCAAGTGCCGAGATGGAGCCCACCAGAATTATGGAGCCGCCACCGCTTTGTTTCAACGCCGGAATGCCATGCTTCGTCAGGAAAAAAGGCCCCTTCAGATTGATGGCCTGCACAATATCCCAGTTCTCTTCCGTCGTGTCCAGCACGGAGAAATCACGGTCTTTCCACAGAACTCCCGCATTGGCATACAGAATATCTATCTTGCCGAATTGAGCGAGGCCCTCGTCAATGGCACGCTTAACATCGGCTTCACTGGAAACATCACCTGTCACGCAAAGCATCTCACTGCCCGCCTGCGTCACCTGAGACGAGGTCTCGGCCAAAGCCGCGGCATTCACATCCAGCCCGATGATCTTCGCTCCTTCTTCAGCAAATAAAACCGAGGCTTCACGCCCCATGCCCATACCGGCTCCGGTAATCACGGCCACTTTGTCTTTAAGGCGCATAACGCTTCTCCTGAGGTTGAAGTTGGAAACACAGCAATACCACTTGACCCATAGTATAACAAAGCCTTTCATGACAGTGCGACAGACAGACCGGATTTCATATTCACGGAATGAACCACTCTGTACATTTGAGACTTTCCGGCCACCTGACACACTGAACAACGGCTAAGGCCCGAAATCATGACAAAATAAAAACCGCAAGACACTATCAATATAGCCTGACAAAGTACTCAACAGGCGTTGAACACTTTAAAGCAATCGTGATATACTTACTCAACATATGCAAACCGGCATATGCATCATCCACAATCCTGTAAACTCAATCTTAAGGCGACTGCGCCGGTACTGAAGGGAAAGAATAGTGAGCATGATTTTAGGTTCCGTCCGACGGGCAGGCTTCTTCTCCGTTGCAATGGCTTTGATGCTGGTTGCTTCCGGTGTATTTGTATCGGTTGCTTCCGCTCAGGCTGGGGGCGATGGCGGTTACAAGATCGGTGTTGTCGACATGTCCACGCTGGTCAACGAATCCAACAAACGCAAGGCTAAATACGATGAGCTGCAGCAGGAAGTGGATCGCCTGCAGGTCGAAATCGATGCCATGTCAAAACGCATTGAAAAAGCCAAAGACGATTTCGAGGCGCAGCGTGCCACCATGGACGACGATGAGCGCTTTGATAAAAAAACACAGATTGAAGCTGATTTCGCACAGTACCGCAATGAACTGGACCGACGCCAGAGACTCATAGACACACAGGAAGAACGGGTGCTCAAAGAAGTCGTGGATGATATTGAGCGGGTGATCACTAAAGTTGCCGAAGATGAGGGCTACCATCTTATACTCAACGCTTCAAAAGGCGCACGCCCGACCGTGCTCTATCACAGCACAACCATTGATCTCACTTCCCGCGTGCTGCAGATCATCAATCAGAAATAATCAGAATGCGTAACCATACGCACTTCTTCCAACATAAGAAATTTTGACATCAGCAGCGCTTCGACTTTTCGAAGCGCTTTGCTGTTTTAACAGCTCACAGGCTGTTGCGGCCGTCAGAGAGCTTTTATGTCACTGTTCCACCTTGGGAGGTTGTCTGCACTATGGAGATGAGTGTCAAGCAGATTGCACAGTTGGTGCAGGGCACTGTTCTCGGCGACGAAGCCATCATGATCAATCAGGTCAATGGAATGGCCGAGGCACAGGCTGACCAGCTCACCTTTGCTCGGGATGCGGCATATGTACGCCAACTTGCAGACTCACAGGCCGGGGCGGCCCTCGTGCCTCGCGGTTCCGGCACACTCTCACTCACCACCATTGAGGTGGATCAGCCTGATCTCGCATTCTTCCTCGTTCTCAGAGCCTTTGCCGATCAGCTGAAAAATCCACCCCGGGCGGGATCTCATCCCCAGGCGGTCATTGCCGATGATGCGCAAATTCACGAAAGTGCCTCCATAGGGCCTTTCTGTGTCATCTCTTCAGGGGTTCGCATCGATGAAGGAGCTGTTCTTCAGGCCAACATCTTTGTGGGAGAAGAAAGCCATATCGGCGCGGGCACCCATATTTATCCCCAGGTTGTGATCCGCGAAAATACTGAAATAGGCAAAAACTGCATCATCCATGCCGGTGCCTGTATAGGCAGTGACGGCTTCGGTTTTGTGCCCATGGACGGGATCTGGAATAAAATACCGCAAATCGGGACTGTTTCCATTGGAGATGATGTTGAGATAGGAAGTAATACAGCCATTGACCGTGCCACCTTCGGCGTGACCCGTATCGGATCGGGCACAAAGATTGACAATCTGGTTCAGATTGGGCACAATGTCATTATCGGTAAACACTGCGCTGTCGCCGGAATGGCGGGTTTTGCCGGCAGTACCACTCTGGGAGATCAGGTACGTGTCGGAGCCAATGTCGGTTTCAGCGGACATATCACTGTGGGTGACGGCTCCACCATCGGTGCACGCTCCGGAGTGATGCGTAATGTGGAACCGGGAGCCGTGGTTTCGGGATTGCCCGCCATTGACCACAAAAAACAGCTGCGGGTCATGGCGGCACAACTGAGAACACCGGAAATGCTTCGTCGCATTGCAGCGCTTGAAAAGCAACTCGAAGCATTGAAAGAAATAAAAGACGATGAAACAAAAGACAATAGCTAAAGAAGCGTCATTCAATGGTATCGGCTTGCACACGGGCAACCTCACAACGGTCACCTTCAAGCCGGCACCCGCAGACAGCGGAATCGTGTTCTGTCGGACAGACCTCGAAGACAAGCCTGTTATTCCCGCACTGCTCAATAATGTCGTTGATGTGTCACGGGGAACCACCATCGGCATCGGAGAGGTGAAGATTCATACCATCGAACATGCCATGGCATGCTTTGCAGGGCTGGGAATTGACAATATCATCGTGGAAGTGGATGCCGACGAAATACCCAATGGAGATGGAAGTTCACTCCCGGTGCTGGATGCGCTGATGAGCGCTGGTATTGTGGAGCTCAACAGAAAAAAACGATATATCACCGTGGATCATCCCGTTTACTACAGAAAAGATGATGTCACGCTGAGCATCCTGCCTTCCGATGAGTTCCGGGTCAGCATGACCATCGATTATGATCATCCGGCAATCGGGACACAGTATGCCTCTTTCACCATCAACGAAGAGACCTTCAAAAATGAGATCGCTCCTGCAAGAACTTTCTGTTTCCTCCGGGAAGTGAAAATGCTGCAGGAAGCGGGACTCATCCAGGGAGGAAGCCTGGAAAGTGCCGTGCTTATCGGCGATGACGGGATCCTCAATGAAACGCTGCACTTCCAGGATGAATTTGTCCGACATAAAATACTCGACCTCCTCGGCGATACCTATCTGCTCGGTTCGCCGCTGAAAGGACATATCATCGGAGTGAAATGCGGACATGAGAAAAATGTCCTCTTCTCCAAACAGATCCAGAAAGTTTATGCGAGCACAAGACCGGAATGTGAGCTCCATGCATACAGACAGCAGACAAGACGGCAGCCCGCCGCGCTGGATGTGAAAAAAATTGAGAAGGTGCTGCCACACCGATATCCCTTCCTCCTCGTTGACAGAATCTTGAGCTTTGAACCGCAAGTCAATGCCACGGGAATCAAAAACGTCACCGTGAACGAACCTTTCCTTCAGGGACACAGCCCGGAAATTCCGGTCATGCCCGGAGTGCTCATCATTGAAGCCATGGCACAGGTGGGTGCTGTCCTTATTTTCGGTGAAAACGGAGAACCCAATGGACAGGTCGCATTCCTCATGGGCGTGGAGAATGTACGATTCCGGAACTCTGTCGTTCCCGGCGATCAGATGATGCTCAAAGCTGAAATGGTGCATTATCATCCCAACGCCTGCAAAATCAGAACCACCGCCATGGTCGATGATGCCATTGCGGCGGAAGCGGTCATGTCTTTCGGACTCACCGATATCGAATAACAAGGCACGGCATTCCCTTATGAAAGAAATTATTGTTTACAGTGCTGACTTCTGCGGTGACTGTCAGTTATTACGGGCCTGGATGGATAAAGAGGGGATCCCCTATACAGTGCGGGATATCCGTAAAGATCCGGAGCACGCCCGTATTCTTGAAGAAAAAACCGGAAAACAGGGAGTGCCCTTTCTCATTATCGATGGGGAATGGAAACGAGGTTACGAACCCGGCAAAGCCTTCACAGATGCCTTTGCCCGAAGTCTCTTTGATCTGTAGTATCCCACTCCCCTGCTTTCCTGGCCCGCGCCGCAAGCCCGGCGTCGGGCGGCCACATACAAAGGAGCCCTGACCATGCCCATGTACACGCAAGCCCCCCTTCGTCTTTTTGCTCTGGCATTTTGTGCCATGGCCCTCATCCTGAGCCCTCTCGCTGAGGCCACTCCCGAATCTGTTGCCGAAACCATGACCAGGCTCACTGAAAGAATCCGGGAAGGACGGGACGAAGCCGCTTTGAATGCCCTCGACAACGACACGGTATTACAAGCACTCACAGAGGAGGAACGGCTGGTACTCGCTACGGAACATTGGACCTTCACCGTCAATGTCCCTGTAGTCGTTTCCATTGTCCGCCACGATGAGCAGAAAATCGTTCCCTTCTGGCTGGAGTCAGAGGCTTTCACCAAAACGGATCTCGTCGTCAAAAATGAACTCAATACCTATGAAGTCTGGCAAAAGTCCTTTCCCACCGGAAAGGTGGGACTGGGCATCAATGGCTTTGAAAGGCATCGCCCCCATTACTTTGTTGCTGTAGGCCCCCAGAATCCCGAAGATGTCGTCGAAATAAGTGATCTCGCACCCTCACCGCCAGCCATACTCCCCTTCTCGCCGGGATCCTTCACTTATGCCGACTGGGACGAGCTTGTACTCACAGAAGTACCTGATGCCCTGAACGGACAGATTCTCCTTACCACCATTCGCGGAAGAGCCCGGGAAGCGGAAATCATCGGAGCATTCCGAAGCAGCCCCTCTGTAGCCACAGACAAAGCCGATCTCACAACGCTCACCTGGAGTGATGATCCCGCAACAACCCAGGCGGTTCAATGGCGCACAGCCACGGGCGTGGAAAATTCAGGCGTATATACGCGCAAAAAAGGCGAGGAAGCGTGGACCTTCACCGAAGCCACTTCCGTACTCCTGGAAGACCGCAACATTCTCAACAACACCAGAATCCTCTGGCATACGGCTGAAATCACCGGACTCGATGCAGGCTCGGAATATGAGTATGCGCCCGGAGTCAAAGACACAGCCCCCGACCAGGCCGCATCCACTTTCAAAACAGCTCCCCGGGAGACTGAGCAGTTCTCTTTTCTCTGGGTCAGCGACAACCACAAACGACCGGACAGTGTGCCCCTCATCGAACAGGCCCGCAAGTTCCATCCTGATGCAGCCTTCATCGCCATTTCAGGCGATCTCATCGGTACAGGGCAGCATCGCGATGATTGGGAAACCCTTTTCACTCTCTATGGCGACTTCATCACAGAGATCCCCCTCGTACCCGCCCTGGGGAATCATGATACCATCGACGGACTGGGCTCTGTCATGTATCGAAGCCTCTTCCGCCTCCCCGACAACGGACCGGAAAGACTCGAACGAGGCCAGAGCCACAGCATGGAATATGGAAACCTGCTGCAACTCGTCTCTGTCGATTCCACCGATACCATAGAAGGACAGACCCAATGGCTGGAAGAAACGCTGAGCAGCTCTCAGGCTCCCTGGAAAATCGTGCAGTTTCATTTCCCGCCCTATGCCCCCGATGAAGACTATCCCGAAATACGAAGTCTCTGGGGGGATATCTTCGACAAATACCATGTCGATATCGTCCTTACAGGTCACGTCCACTATTATCTGAGATCCTTCCCCATGTACGGTGGCCAACGGGTCGACAGCCCCGCCGAAGGAACCTTGTATCTCATTTCCGTAGCCGTGGCGGGACGGGAGAAAGGTGAACCTGCTCCCGATTACGCCGCTGTATTCCGTAAAGACGGTGTGCCGACCTGCCAGGCCTTTACCCTGACACCGCACACACTCACAATGAATGCCTACACAGCCGAAGGAACAGTCTATGATTCCTTCACCCTGAAAAAATAACAAAGATAAAGTGATTCATGAACCCTGGTTTCGCAGCATCCAGACTCGCGCTGTCTCTGGCCCTGATAATACTCTTCTCAGCCTTTACTCTTGTCCAGGCCGAGGACGCTCCATCACGCCTTCGGCTGACCATAAACGAAGACGGCCAGGCTCTTCTCGACGGATCTCCCTGGCGTGGCGTGGGAGTCAATTTCTTCTCCGCCTTTCGCAGAACCCTCGATGACCCCGAAGACCATTCCTATGTGGAAGGATTCCGGGAACTGGCCGACTATCGTATCCCCTTTGTCCGATTCATGTGCGGCGGTTTCTTTCCCGCTGAATGGAAACACTATGTAGAGGACAAAGCGGGCTATTTTGAGCGGCTCGACAGAGTCGTTGATGCCGCCGAGGAAGCAGGCGTGGGTCTTATCCCCAGTGTCTTCTGGTTCTATGCCGGCGTACCTGATACAGTGGGCGAAAATGTCAAAGAAATCGGCAACCCCGAAAGCCGTTCCGCAGCCTTCATGCGCAGCTATCTGCAGGATCTGGCGGAACGCTATGCAAGCCGTTCCGTTATCTGGGCCTGGGAACTGGGCAATGAGTACAACCTCGCCATGGATCTGCCCAACGCCATGGATCATCTGCCCATGCGCGCCCCTTTCCGGGGAACTCCCGCTCACAGAACCATGGAAGATGCCCTGTCCAGTGATGATGTCCTTAGCGTCATGAAGCTTTTCGGAGAGACCATGAGCACACTGGACCCGGGGCGGCCCCTCACCTCAGGGCACTCCATCAACCGGCCTTCCCAGTACCATCAGCGCATCGAAAACTCCTGGAAAAGAGACTCCACAGCCCAGTATTGCCGCGAGGTGCTGCGCCATCATCCCCATCCCTTTGATCTCGTGTCCATTCATCTTTATCCTGCAGCCAGAACAGACGGATATTTCGCTCAGCCCTACGCTTCCTATGAATATCATCTGGCCACCATTGCAGCCATTTCAGCCCAGGCCGGTAAAGCGGTCTTCATCGGGGAATTCGGTGCCGGAATCATGGAAAAAGAACTCGGTGACGAAGTGGCCCGTGAAAATTTCCACCAACTGCTCACAGCCATTGAGCACAGCAATGTCCCCTTATCCGCCTTGTGGGTCTACGACTTTCCTTTTCAGGAAAAAGAATGCAATGTCACTTCCACCAACAAACGAGCCTATCAGTTGAAAGCCCTCAAAGAACTGAACATGCGCCTGCAAAACAAATAGCGCTTTAATGACTGCGCAGCACAGCCGCAACCAAATGATACTTTTTTATTTAACCGCGAAGTCAGGTCGGACACGAAGAAATTTGAAAGAAAGACTTCTTCCTTACTGATAACTATTAATTGCCGAAAGTCTCTGACCTGTCCCAAAACCAACTTGCGCCCCTCCCACATCCGTCCGATCCGACCGATCCGACTGATCCGACCGATTTCCCCAGACACTTCTGATCCCTTTGAGTCTCTTGAATCCCCTATCACCTATCCCCTATCCCCCATTCTTTTCCCAATCCTGAGTAAATCGGTAGATTTACTTGCTTTTCCCCGAACTTTGTGGTACACTACTATCAGATGCACAAATGACAAGGAGCAAATGCATGATGCTGAAACGTACCATGATCCTCATGATCGCCCTTATGGTCGCATTGATGCCCTGTGCCTCCATATTTTTGTGCGCCTGCGCAGACGACTGTTTCCACTGTAACGAAGAGCAGGCAGCCTGCCACAGCTCCACCATGAATACTGAGGCTTCCACTCCTTCCTGTTGTTCCCCTTCCGCTGAGAACATTTCTACGGAGACAGATCAATCCGCTGATCAGGCTCCCCGTGTAATCGACACGCATTGCGCCTGTTCACACAGCACAGCCTCCGAGAGTGTGGCACTGCTTCCGTCCACATCACGCAAGACGCCGGTGCCGATCCTGGTTGCCGTGACAAGTCCTTCTGTGATCTTCTCCCGGCCCGAAGTAATCATCAGGAACGGGCCTGACTCTTTCGCGGCTTACGCCTCACAAACCCATCTTTTTCATTGTGTTTTCCTCTGTTGATTTGCTCTGTTTGAAAGTTTTTTCTCTCTTCCCATTACCCTGTTTCAAACACAAATCAAATTATTGTTGACTTCAACAAAAGGAAAATACCCATGACCAAGAAAACCCTCATTTTGCTTCCCCTCTTTCTTCTGGCCCTGTCCCTGACCCCGGCCTTGTTGCCCACAGCGGCGGCGGATGCACAGAACTGCTGCTGCGGCGACAATTGCGAATGCCCGGCCGATGCCTGCAAATGCGTCGACACATGCAACTGTGCAGATCAGGCCTGTGTTTGCCCGGCCGATGCCTGCAAAGCCACTGACAGCTGCAACTGCACTGCAGCCAGCTGTGAGGCTCTCTGCAAAGATGCCTGCACAACGGCTTGCGATGACGCCTGCAAAACGGTTGGCGGCAAATGCGCTGACACGGCTGTCGCTTCTGTCGGGACCAAAGCGTGCTGCCCAGCCGGGAGCGCTTGCCCGATTAAAGACGCCGCATAATCAGCCATCTCCTTCCCTGTAACTCTTCGGGGCGCGGTTCCACCCGGGACTGCGCCCCCCTTTTATGTCTCCAGCATTTCACATACCGCTTCATGCACCTCTTCAGCGCTGATCTGCAGCATGCAGCGGTTGTTTTTGCAGGGAGACAGACGGTAATTCATGGGAGAGAAGCAGGGGCTGCAAGCCAGTTTCAAATAAATTATTTTGCAGTTGCAGCCGAGAGGGCCATAAAGATCCGGTGTTTCCGGGCCAAAAAGAACTACGGACTTGAGACCCGCCAATACGGAAAAATGTGCCGGGCCGCTGTCTGAACTCACAAAAAGCGTGCAGACCGTCATCAGTGTGATCAGTCCCCGAAGAGTCAACGCCCCGGCCAGACTGAAGGCTCCGTCACCAATGGCCGCAGCCATGGCCTCACAGGCTTCCTTTTCATTGTCCAGCCCTGTAATGAGGATACAGGCTTCAGGATGTGACTTTCGAAGCATACGACCCAGCTCCACAAAATAGCTGTCCGGCCATTTGCGTACAGGCAGTTCATCCACGCATTTGGGACTGAAAAGAATAAAAGGATATTCCCCTTTTTTATCGGCTGACCACTCGGGCTGAAATTTCTGGAGAATGTCCCCGAGCTCCGCCATATCCTCATCGGAAGGCACAAATTCAGGCAAGGAGATATTGAGGGGAAGCACGGTTTCTTTAAGCAGGGGCGCATCCTCTTTATCCGCAAAGGCGGCCCGTGTATAAACATCGAAAGCCTGCGAAATATGAAGATAGGGGTTGTATTGAACAGGATGGGTAACCAAATTCCCTCTGTAAGGGCCTTCTCCGCTGAAACGGGACAGACCTACACAGCGTCGCGCGCCGCTCAGCCAGGCGATAATAACGGAGATGCGGGCGAAGATCTCCAGATCCACAGCAGTATCGATTTTCAAACGCCGCAGCCGATACAAAGCCTGCAGCATACTGAAAGCAAAAGAGAAAGAGCCCCGGTCACTTGCCGTAATCACATTCTCCTGAGGAATAACGTCGAGAAGATCCAGAATGGCGCGGTTTTTTTCAAAACAGAAAAAATACACATTCTCCCGACCCACAGCAGCCACAGCCCGCTTCAGTGCCGGCCAGGCCAGAACGATGGCGCCTTGCTCCACAGGCTTTACAAAGAGTATTTTTTGTACAGCTTCTTCTGCTTTCCTCTTCCTGAAAAGCCGCAGGATTTTCTCCACCTGCGAAAAGAGCCAGCAAAGTACCGTGCCCAGGTAGCGATCAAGAAACTGTTGAAGTTTATTATTCATGGAAAGTTGTCTTTGCCTTTGCTCAGAACTTGTCAGCCAGTTCTTTGAACACCTGGATGTTGTAGAATTCTTTTCGGGAAAAATCACCGTAGAAATCACGGTGCGCAGCCAGAGACTGCACCATCTCCTCTATTCCATACACAGGCGCAAAGCCCAGCTTCTGACGGGCCTTCTCCGAAGACACTTTGTAGTTGCGCAGATCAGAGACACTTTTGGTTTCAATCTCCACTTCAATATCAAATAAAGATTCGACACTGTCCCGGACAGCCTCTGCAACCTGGCCCACCGTAAAATTATCATAAGCGACATTGAATACACCGCTGATGTCCTGATCAGCCTCAACAGCACGCACAAAAGCCGCCGCAGTGTCACGCACATCAATGAGAGGCCGCCAGATACCCGGATGGTTTACTCGGATTTTCTTCTCGCTCAGTGCCGTCTTGAACATGGTATTCACGATCAGATCAAAACGCATGCGCGGACTGTAGCCGTTCACCGTTCCCTGACGCAGCGCAATGGTTGAGAAAGAATCGCCTTCTTCCTGAAGAACGCCCCGTTCCCCCAGAAGCTTGGAAATACCGTAAGGATAGTCGCAAACGGTCGGGGAGCTCTCGTCATAGAGTTCATCAACGGTATAGCCGTATACAGAACAGGAGGATGCATAGATGAAACGGGAGAGCCCCGCCTGTTTCGCACGGAAAGCCAGATACGCTGGAAGCGCACCATTGTGGATGAAGTTCATGGCCGGATCAAATTCAGCCATGGGATCATTGCTCAACCCTGCAAGAAAAATGAGCTGGTCATAATCCTTCAGATCCTCGGGAGTCACAGTAAAAAGATCGTGCTCTGTTACAGTAATCGACTTGGGAAGATAATTGCCGAACCAGCACAAATCCACCACATTCACTTCATGTCCCGCCGCCTGAAGCATAGGCGACAAAACAGAGCCGATATAACCGGCGCCTCCGGCGATCAAGAGTTTCATAGTTGTGTTTTTCCAGCCTCTGGCTTTCAAAAAGTGCGGATAGAAAATGATTCGGCCATGGACAGCAACAGGAACTCAGCCTTCAGGTCCCGCTAACTCATGATCTTCCGCAGTGTAAACAAAATTAGTTTCCACCTCGTGCAGCATCGGTGCCGAGGCATCCTTTTCCGACAACTGGATTACCGTTTCTGGCCACCGGATACCGATGGCCGGATCGTTATAAAAAAGACTGCGTTCCGCTTCCTCTCGATAAAATGAAGTGCATTTATAATACATGCGCGTATCGTCTTCCAGCGCAAGAAATCCGTGGGCAAAGCCGGGAGGGGCAAACAACCAGCGGGGATCACCGGCCTCCAGCATCCGGCCCAGCCATTGCCCATAGGTGGGCGAACCCCGCCGCAGATCAACCAGTACATCAAAAGCGGTTCCCGTGAGCACACGCATCAATTTGCCCATGCCCCGGGGATGCAGTTGAAAATGAAGCCCACGAAGCACACCCCGCTGAGACAGACTCAGATTATCCTGGACGAAGTGCTCGTGAAACCCGGCGGCCGCCCAACTTTCCTGATTATAAACTTCCGTAAAAAAACCACGATCATCGGAATATACAGGCGCAACAATCTCCACAACACCAGCCAGACAGGTAGGATAAATTCTGATGCGTCGAGGCACTGCTTTGCTTTCCTTTGTTTCAAGCCGGGCCGAACCGGCCCTTTCCGGAATCGGAACACACAGCCATTATAATGAATCCCCGTACAGAGCAGCAAAGAAACACCGTTCCTCTCGCCAGAGCCACGACAAATACCAGGACGCACCTTCTTTTCTCACTGCGCTTCTGGTCGTACTCATAATCGTAATCCTTTTCCCTATCTCCTCGTCCTTCGTCCTTCGCCCGGTTTGCACTCCCGGGCTGAGGCGGGCATAATATGCAGGATCCGGTATATCCTGTATTCTTCCGGAATCATTTCTCCAGATCTGAAACGACAGCTTTATGAAATTTGTATTCTACGCCTGTGAAACGCGCAAAATCGCAGCAATCCGATACCGTGTCAACTCTTTCGCCCGCCTTCTGGAAGCGGAAGGGCATCGCTGCATTGTCTGTGTTCCGGCCCCTGTTTTTCTACGCGAAAAACTCTATGAATCTTCCGGGCGCCCGGGCAAATTTGTCTATCTGCTGCTGGTTCTGATCGTACGACTCTTCCAACTGCCTCATGCCTTCTTCGCCGATGCGGTCTTCTTCCGAGGCCCTCTCTTCCCTTATGGCCCGCCCGTGCTGGAATGGTTCATCACGCTGATCAACCGGCGCACCATTGTTGATCTGGACGATGCCATCTGGGAGCCGCCCGCCTATGTGAAGAGTCCTTTTCTGCGCTTCATGAACTTCGGCTGGTCCGCTTTCATGGCGAAGCGCTGTCGTCACGCCGTGGCGGGCAATGCCCTTATCCGTGACTATATGGAAGCACACGGCTGTCCGGCTCTGGTCATACCCACCTGTATCGACATGACACTGCACAGCCAGAAAAGCTACAATAACCGGGTCGACAGAAAGATCATTCTCGGCTGGACGGGGCTGAGCGATAATCTGGGCTACCTGGATTCTATCAGGCCTGTATTGGAAAGCCTGGCAGAACGATATCCTCTGGAGCTTTTCGTGGCTTCCGGCAAGGAATACGCCCCCCGATCACCGCTCTCCATACGAAATGAAGTCTGGACTCTGGAGAGAGAAATTGATTTTCTGCAGGAGGCGGATATCGGTCTCATGCCTTTGGAAGATACGCCCCGGGCCCGGGGAAAATGCGCCTTTAAAGCCTTGCAATATATGGGCGTCGGCACGCCCGTCGTCCTGTCGCCCGTGGGAATGAATTCTGAGGTCGTCCGGCCGGGTGTGACCGGTTATCTCGCCCATACACCTGATGAGTGGGAAAGAGCCCTCGAAACACTCATCCGGGATGCAGCGAAGCGCGAAAGCCTCGGACGTGCAGCCAGAAGTTTTGTTGAAGAACATTATTCCATTGATGCCTGGTTTCCGGCATTCAGGGCGTTGCTCCTGGAAGTGGCCCGAAAAGAGAAGAGTTGAAAGCATGCCTTTACAGTTGGTGAACAATCGTGATGTCCATATCGCACAGGAGTGGCTGGTGCAACTCCATCGGCTCATCCGGGAATCCGGTCCCATCGGCTTTGATCCTTTTGATATCAAGGCTCATCCTTTCCTGCAAGGTCTTCAGAAGAGACCACTCCTGAGAAAAACAACTACCCTCCTCTGCGATGCTTTTCCGGAAATCCTGAGGAGTATGCTGCAAATCAGGCCTTCTTTGAATCCGAAGACACCCGCACTTTTTGCCCTGGGAGATCTGCGCCTTTATGAGCTCACGAAAGACACTTGCCATCTCGACAGAGCCAGGACATATCTGAAACTGCTCGAAGATCTGGCCCGGGAAACACCTTCAGGCGGATTGGCCTGGGGATATCCTTTTCCCCTCTCCGGAGCCGGAGTCGCTCTGGCATCCCATGCGCCTGTCACCGTTGTCACGGCCATTGCCGGTTCCGCCTTCCTCCGGACAGCTGAGATCACCCGGGAAGAACGGTGGCTCGATACAGCCCGTAAATCCATGTACTTTTTCCTGAAGGATCTTCCCAGGATTCAATGCGAAAATGAGCGCTGGTGTTTTGCCTATGCCCTGGGCGATGCGAGAAGAATCCACAATGCGAACCTCCTCGCTGTTGAATATATCCTCCGGACAGCACTGCTCACGGAAGAAGAAGACCCTGCAGAAGAGCTCCAGCCCGCATTGCAGTTTTCACTGGAAGCACAGGCGGAGGATGGTTCCTGGCCTTATGGCGCCCGGGACAGTCATGAAGATTTTGAGCCGGCGCTCATGAGTCTTGTGGACAATCATCATAGTGGTTTTGTGCTTCGTTCCCTTCACGGTATCGACCTTGCCCGGCCGGAGCTGGCACCTGAGCTGGACGCACTCATCCGCAAAGGCTACCGCTTTTATCACCAGCTCTTCACCCCCGCCGGTAGACCTCTGGAGGGACAGAGACGCTGGCCTGTGGACATTCATGCCGCGGCTGAAGGGATCCTCTGTCCTTCTGTCTTGTCAGACCGTATCCGCGGGACCATGAACGATGCGCTGGCCATCATGCGCTGGACTCACGAACATATGCGTGAGCCCCGGTCTTCCGCTCCCTGGTACAGGCTCTATCCCGTCTTTTCCTCACGGATCCTCTATCCCCGATGGAGTCTCGCCTGGATGTACAGAGCTCTGGCCGAATATCTGTATGCCTCCCGGAACAACAGTCCCTCCCTGACGCAGCACTACAATCTTTCCCGCTCCTCCACAGTCTGATAGAGGCGGGGACGCATCCGGTCAAATGCAGCAATCTGCTCTTCCACGGATCCCATAATCTCTCTTGCGGGAAGCCCCTTCTGTATGGCCTGACGAAGCGCCGGCCCTCCAGCCAGAGCATCAAAGAAAGGACGCCACTCCAACTCAGGATGGCGCTTGTGGATGGCGCTGAGGAGAGCGACGACCGTTGTCAGAGGACGCACGGCCCGCCGGTCCGTAAGCTCAAACTGGATTCCATGACAGAGTTTGTCTTTGTACTCCGGGTTGGCCGATTTCCCCGGAATGGATTTGGGAATATACAGAGTCGCTTTCATGGAACAGCCACGCGTCATTTCCGGATCCAGATCCGAAAGCACTTCCTCCGCTTTCAGCCAGGGCGCACCGCAAATCAGGAAGGGAGTTTCCGTCCCCCGTCCTTCATTCATATTGACCCCTTCAAAGAGACAGGTGCCGATATACATCAGAGCCGTATCAGCCGTGGGGATATTCGGAGAGGGCGGCACCCAGGGCAAAGCGCTTTCATGATGAGCAAAATCATACCACCAGTTTTCAGCCTGAACAATACGCAGATCCAGTTTCTTGCCCTGGAAAAAACGATCACGAAAAAACAGAGCCAGCTCGCCCAGAGTCATGCCGTGGCGGATGGGTATGGGCGCACAACAGACAGCCGTACCGAATTCTTCCGCAGGCGCCCCTTCCAGAACAAGCCCGCCCAGAGGATTCGGCCTGTCCAGAACAAGCAGCGGAATACCGTGCTCAGCGCAGCTGGCCATGCATTCTTTCATGGTCGCCATATAGGTGTAATAGCGGGCGCCGATATCCGGCAGATCCACAACGAAGAGATTGATCCCCTGCAGGTCGCTTCGGCTCGGTGCGCGCTTCTCTCCGTAAAGACTGATCACGGGAACAGGTCCTGTTTCTTTGGAACGGACGGCCTGCCCCGCTTCCGCCTCGCCACTGAAGCCGTGCTCCGGGCTGAAGAAGCGTACAACTGTCGATGCGCCGGCCTGCGCCAGAACTTCAGGAAGAGGCCGACCCTCCTGATTGATGGCGGCACTGTTGGTCAATACGCCCAGACGCTTGTTCTTTATCTGGCCGTAATCGTTGCGTACAAGCGCATCCAGCCCCGTATGCGCATTGGTGCTCTCTTTGTAAAACAGCGCTGAAACTTTCGAATAAAAACCACCACGCAAAGCGCCGTTGTTCCGGCGGGAAAGATCAGGATGACAGGTATTGCTGAGGAGAATGGCATACAGCTCTTTCTCCCTGTCCATCCAGATGCTGGTGCCTGTCCAGCCTGTATGACCGAAGGCGCGACGGGAGGCGAGATAACCATTGGCGCCGTTGGTCCAGGGATCAATCCACCAGCCCAAACCTTGCCAGGGATAACCGGGAATCTGTGCGGGCCCCGTGATTTCATCCAGCGTCGCCTCAGACAGAATACGCCCGGAAAGAAGTGCCTGGCAATATTTCTCCAAATCACCCACCGTGCTGAAAAGTCCCGCATGTCCCGACACGCCGCCTATGGCCGAAGCGTTCTGATCGTGGACTTCGCCGCGGACCATTCCTTTGCGCCAGCTGCATTCTTCCGTGGGCGCGCATCGTTCTTTCATGGATGCCGGAGGATTGAAACAGCTGTCAGCCATCCCCAGAGGTTCAAAAATATGGTTCTTGCAAAACAGATCGAAGGACTCATGAGTGATCTCTTCAATAACACGGGTCAACAGAATAAATCCGAGATCGGAATAAACACGGCCAGCCCCTTTCTCTCTGGACGCAGCCATCCGTGCAATGGCATCCACATAAGGAAGCAACCCGGATATTTCCAGATGCAGCGCTTTCCAACTGGCCAGCCCCGTGGTATGAGTAAGTACCTGCCGGATCGTGATCTCTTCGAGATTGGCAATAGGCAGATAACGGTAGAGTGTATCGTCAAGATCAAGAGCCTTCTCATCGCGCAGAAGAAATACACTGGTCGTGGTGGCCACCACTTTTGTCAGAGAAGCAAGATCATACACACTGTCAAGTGTCGCCTTCTCTTTTTTCGGGCGAAGAGATCTGTATCCTTCGGCCGCTGCGAAAAGACGGCGACCCTTCTCACCTGCACAGGCCACGGCGCCCGGGCTTTGAGATTCTTTAACAGCTTTGGAAAGAGCGGCGGATAAAAAATCAATTGCAGTCATAAATATAATCCAGATAAAAAGACAGAGACCTCCCGGAATTATAGGCTACTTCGGCCAGAAAAAGAAATTGCGCCTCTTCCTCTCCTTCTGAAAAAAAAAGAAAAAAAGAGACGCACACAAAACTCAGGAAAAATCCCGACGTCCGGATTTCTTATGGCAAGTCTTATTTCTTCGCCGCTGGTTTCTTAGCCACAGCCTTCTTGGCCACAGCTTTTTTCGCTACAACTTTTTTCACCGCAGGCTTCTTGGCCACAGCCTTCTTGGCCACAGGCTTCTTTGCTGCAACTTTTTTCACAACCGGTTTCTTCGCCACAGGCTTCTTGGCTGCAACTTTTTTCACGACCGGTTTCTTCGCCACAGCTTTTTTCACTGCAGTTTTTTTCACGGCGGGTTGCGCCGCTGTAACTTTTTTCACTACAGCTTCTTTCACGGCTGGCTTCTTCGCTGCAGTTTTCTTCGCCACAACTTTTTTCGCTGCAGCTTTTTTCACGGCGGGTTTCGCCACTGCGGCTTTTTTCACTGCAGTTTTTTTCACGGCTGGCTTCTTCGCCACTGCGGCTTTTTTCGTTACGGCCTTTTTCACGGCGGGTTTCGCCACTGCGGCTTTTTTCGTCGCTGGTTTTTTGCAAACCGCTTTCTTCTTCACAGGGGCTTTCTTTTCAGAGACTTTCTTTTCGGCCATGTGCGTTTCTCCTAATTGTTACGGCCTTGAGGAACAGTATGCCGGCTCTACTCCCGGAGGATTACAAGCCGGGATCATGATCAATCCTGAATTGAGATCACAACCCATAACAGACCACACTCTGTTGATGCCCAATTAAAAACAATCTGTGCTTCTCAGCTTCCGATTGTTCTTATTATGCTCAAAATTTTTCTTCTGTTTCAAATACTCTGGTTTCTCAGTTCGAGAGTCCGTGATGATTTATATTTCCCGGTTATTTTGCAGTTTTGAAATCTGCTCTTCTCTCTCGGCTCTTTCTCCTTCATCTTTATTTGTTTAGTTGTACCAAATCAAGCAAGAAAAAAACAACTTTTCCCCGGAATTTTATTTTCAAGATCAGGCAACTGAGAATCTGCAGAAAGAAATCATTCTCATGAATACCTGTTTTTCTGTGTATTGTGAAAAGAAAAAGCTCTTGCTCACTTAAGGATCATCGAGTTTTATCAGGTAACGGCAATGGAAAAGAATCTTTTTTTCAAAGCGAATCTCCAATACACGGCCTGTTAAACCCTTACCGAATTCAGGGAAATAAGAAAAACTTTCCAGGTTCACTTTCCCAATGCAACAGGAAGAATCGTCTATCTCCACTGTGGCCCCGATCCCATCCCGGCACAAGCGAAGACTTTTATTTTCTTCCATCCATTCCACCTCACAGGAGGGATGAAAATGAATTCGGGACACCGCCTCCCCGTCGAAGCTCTGAACACTGTCCCGGATCTCCCAGATGAGAGGCTGAACAGAAAATTTGATATATCGCTCATGCCTTCCCCCCTGATACCAGGCCGCCCCTCCCCGGAAGACAGCACCCTCTTCATCCCTCTGCAAACTTGCCGGGAGAGCCTCTCCACGGCGACCCATCCTGAAAGTATGCCAGTGCTCCGCCTGTTCATGATCACCAAGCTGAACCGTATTATGCCCTTTCGTACTGCGACACTGTGCCCTGTAAGGACTGTCCCCATAGCCATGGGTACCCGTGTCCACGACAAAGCGTTTTCCCTTCAGGCTCAACTCACAGGAAAGCATATCGCCATGACTGTGACCGGGCTGACAGCTCGGAGAAGGCGCTGCGGTCTTGACGATCATGACAGAGTCTTGTGTTCCATCGCCCAGCAGATAATAACCCGAAGCGGGAAAAGCCTGACCGTATTTTTCAGACTGCGGCTCTTCTCTCATCGCCTCCGACAGCGACGGCACCACAACCCGCACGCAAGCAACCAGCACCGAAGGATGGGGACTCTCCCGAAAGACCGCATCGCCGAAGAGAGGAATGTCTCCATCGGGATGACGAAGAAGATCCGTAAACCGGGTCATGGCCGACACAGCCTCAACAAAAAAAACAGGCGCCTCTTTCAGCAGACTAAGAACAATGAGGCTGTCCCAGAGCACCTCATTGTGATAAAGAAGGCTGCGCTCCACATGGCCTCCGTCGGAAAGAATCTGTTTCGCCACTTCCCTTTCCAACAGCTTCAATCCCCGACGATACAGCTTTGTGTCTTGCAGCAGATCCCCGGACAGTGTCAGCACCAGCGCATTTTTCAGCAGATGGTTTCCCTGAAGATCGTATTCAACCGTATGAGAAAGCCACCGCGCCTGTTGCGCCCAGGAATTTACAATATCTTTTTCCCGGATATGATAAGCAGCCATCAGAAGCGCCCAGGCGAGAAGACGCTCGCAAAGAGGCCAGCCATCCCAGCCCACGCCCCGCCCCGGCGGATTCTCTTCCATCCAGTCACGCATCCAGAAAAGAGCACGGTCACGGTCGCCCAGATGGTTATCCGAAAAAACAGCCATGGCGAATTCCCGCGCAGCCCTGAAGCCATGAAGCTGATAACGCCATAATTTTGGCAAGCCTGTATCCCCCCAGGGAATGGAGCCCCTTCTTTCCACAGAGCGATTCAAATAGTTGAAATGAAAGTTGCGCAGATCCTCCAGCGATATGCGCTTAATCGCTCCGGCCCTGGCCGCCTCTTCCAGAAGGGATCGTGCGCGGCGAAAAGTTTGGACATCCACCTTCGCCGTCTCTTTCTTCAAGCGCAGAGCCAGCCGTCCGCGCCAGCGCCGCAACGGACGGAAGAGCCGCCACGCCACCTGCCTCCACGACAGATAAGGGAGGCTGTGCAGATAGCGCTGCAAAGAGCGGAAACTCACCCCTCCCCTCCTTTGAGCCTCAGGAGGGTACGCATCAGATTTTCCGCAGTCCGGCTCAGGTAAGCGGAAGCATTTCTCATGGCCTCCTCTTCACTCATGGGTGCGGGAGCAATGGGAAAAACCGCTGTGACGCCCCCAGCGTACAAAGGCGCCATATCACCGCTCATCTTTCCGCAGAGCACAAAAAGAGGCTTCTCATAACGTCTTGCCATCTCCGCCACGCCGGAAATCACTTTGCCCTGCATGGACTGACCATCCACCCGCCCTTCGCCGGTGATGATGACTTCCGCCTCAGCCCATTGCTCTTCCAGATCTTCATGGGAATCCAGAACAAGCTCAACACCGGAACGCAGTGATGCGCCCGTAAAGGCTGCAAGCCCCGCACCCAGTCCTCCCGCCGCACCCACCCCGGGAGTGTCACGCCGAAAAGAGGGGAAAAGCACCTCCAGACATTTCCCATAATGATTCAAGGCACGATCCAGCAACACCACATCTTCTTCAGTAGCGCCCTTCTGAGGCCCGTAAACAGCCGTGGCGCCGTTATTACCACACAGAGGGTTGCTTACATCACAAGCACCGATAATCTCCACATCCTTCAAACGGGGATCCATGCCACTGCAGTCCAGGCTTGCCAGAGACAACAGGGCTTCCCCGCCAAAGGGCAACTCACATCCCTCTTCGTCTTTGAAAGAGACACCCAGCGCCTGAGCCATTCCAGCGCCGCCGTCGTTGGTGACGCTGCCGCCCAGACCGACAATGATCCGCCTGACACCGGCATCCAGAGCATGACGCATCAGTTCGCCCACACCGAAGGTAGTCGTGATCCGCGGGTTGCGCTCCGATGGATCAATAAGGTGGATACCCGCAGCTTGAGCCATTTCCACCACAGCCGTCTTGCCTTCCTCTAAAAGAGCAAAGGATGCAGCTGTCGCTTTCCCAAGAGGACCCGTCACCATGACCTCCCTCATACTCCCGCCGGAGGTATGCACAAGCACATCGAGAAGCCCCTCCCCGCCATCTGCGAGCGGACAGGACACAATCTGTTGCTCTTGCGCACCCCCACAAACAAGACCCCGGACAATGGCCTCCGTCACGGCAAAAACGTCCAGACATTCCTTGAAGGCATCGGGAGCAACAATGATCTTTCCAGGCAAAATTGTCTTCCTCCTTTACCCGCCCCCCGCAACAATGCAAAATGAACCGACGCTCCGATCAGGGGACTATGAGAAGCACGGCGGTCCTTCGGAGATCGGGCATGACCTCAACACATTCTTATCTCAAAGGCATACCTGCGGCTTCTGCTGCAGGGGAACGGCTTTCCGTACCCCTGCAATATATCACAGTCTTTACCGCTGTCTTGTGCGACCGAAAGTCGAAAAAGAAACAAGAATCAAGAAACTGGAACCCGGAAGAAACCAGTCTCTCAAGATATTTTTAAGACCTTTCATAAAAGAACTCGTATCATTAAAGTTTTTGGAAGAAGTGCAACCGCAACCGGAAGGAGCAGTATCCTCACCTTCACCTTCGGGAATCACTTCACCTTCGGGGATTACTTCACCTTCGATGATCACTTCACCTTCGATGATCACTTCACCTTCGATGATCACTTCACCTTCGATGATCACTTCACCTTCGGGAATCACTTCACCTTCGGGAATCACTTCACCTTCGATGATCACTTCACCTTCGGGAATCACTTCACCTTCAGCGATCACTTCACCTTCGGGGATCACTTCACCTTCGGAGATCACTTCACCTTCAGGGATCACTTCACCTTCAGGGATCACTTCACCTTCAGGGATCACTTCACCTTCGGGGATCACTTCACCTTCAGGGATCACTTCGCCTTCGGGGATTATTTCGCCTTCGGAGATCACTTCACCTTCAGGGATCTCTTCACCTTCAACGATCATTTCACCTTCAGGGATCACTTCGCCTTCGGGGATTATTTCGCCTTCGGAGATCACTTCACCTTCAGGGATTATTTCGCCTTCGGAGATTATTTCGCCTTCGGGGATCGCTTCACCTTCGGGAATCACTTCACCTTCG
>JAAYJV010000063.1 GCA_012522755.1 Candidatus Hydrogenedens sp. | reverse complement strand
GGGGATGCACTCCCCGGGAACGCCAATTTCCACATTGGCAAAATAACGAGCAAGGACCTGAACACTGTCACAGTCTGGACACGACAACAAAGTTTTTCAGGAGGTTTCGGGCGAAAGATTTTTCGCCCCTACCGACCGTGAACATACTGTCTGATGCGCGTAAGTCAGGTGTTTATATAAAGGAAGACCATACCTGCGTGTTAAGATTCCTGTTTTCGATGCAATGACGTGGTTCGGAGATAGCCTTCACAATATCAGTGTATATCTGTGTCCATCAGTGGTTCCAAAAAACTTTTGCTAAGACTTGGGGATGCACTCCCCGGGAACGCCAATTTCCACATTGGCAAAATAACGAGCAAGGACCTGAACACTGTCACAGTCTGGACACGACAACAAAGTTTTTAGAACTACTGATGGACACTGATAAACGCTGATAAGAAAAAGAGACGGCGCCAGCACCGAATCACTGACGCCGCCATTGTCCGGAAAAACAATTTATCAGTCACGTTTTCTGCGGAGCGCCACAGCACCGGCCACGAGAGTGACAACAGCTGCCAGAGCCAGGCCAAGACCGCCCGTTGCTGGGATGCCCGTATCCACTGTAAGCATTACGATGGGCGTCTGGCGGGAAATCATGCTGTCTGTAATGGTGCAACGGTATTCGCCGTTGTCATCCAGATCAACAGATGCCAGAACAAATTCAGCATGATCATCGGCACCGGGAATGGCCATGAAGCCGTCAGCTTTACCGGCAGGCCGTTTTTCCCACTGATAGTGAACATTACCGACGGCACAGGAACCCGGAAGTTCCACAACACGCATAGTCACGGGCTCACCGGGACAGGCTGGGTTGGGATCCACTTCAAGATCATACAAGAGGTCGCAGAGCTCGCGGGTCACAACAACCAGACGTGTTGCGAAGGACTCGTTGCCTTCAGCATCAACGACGGTATAAGTGACTTCGTAGTTGCCTTTGACCAGAGGATTCACTTCGCCGGTAATTACGATATCACCGCTGTAGTCCACATCGCCGCAAGCATCGATGGCTGTTGCACCAGGCTCGTCATAACTTAGCGCACCGTCGAGAAGCATGGGGTTGTCGCCGAGCAGTTCCAGAACCGGTTTGGTGGTGTCCACAATGGTCACTGTCCGGACCAGCGGCTCAGCTTCGTTTTCTTCACTGTCCGCAACACTATAGGTGATAGTGAAGCTCACTCCGGCAACGCTGGTATCCACAACAACATCCGCACTGACATCGCCACTCAGGTCACCTTCGCAAGTGTCGAGAGCTGTAGCTTTCAGATCAACAAAAGTATCGCCGCATTCAATCTCCATCTCGGCGGCGCCCACAAGTTCCAGTACAGGTGCCAAAGTATCTTCCACAATAACCGTACGAGTCGCTGTACCTTTATTACCGGCTCTGTCCTCAACGGTATAAGTGACGAAGTAGGTATCGGGCACGGAAGAGTCTACAGGAGTGTCCCAGCTGATCGCTGAGGAATCCAGATCACCGTCACAGATATCGGAGGCCGTGGCACCAGGTTCCAAATACGTTCCGCCGCATTCCACTTTTACGGAGGGCAGACCGTTGAGAGAAATATCCGGTGCCGTCTCGTCTTCCACAACAACCGTACGGGTCGCTGTGCCTTGATTGCCGGCATCGTCCTCAACGATATAGGTGACAGTATAGGTGCCGGGAACAGCCGCATCGACAGGATTGTCCACTTCAATGTCTTCCGTGAGATCGCCATCGATATCGTCTTCAGCCGTGGCACCTTCGTCCTCATAGACACCACCGCATTCCACCGTCACGGAGGCCTCACCATTGAGAGTAATCACCGGAGCTGTCGTGTCTACCACGATACACTCATAGGCACCCATATCAATCCCCTTGCCCTGAGGCCGGGATATTCCCAGGATGTCCGTGTCTGGTGCACCGTCGAGAGTACCTGCATCTATACAGGGTGATGTGGCCGACAATTGAAGATCATCGGATGCATTCACAAAGAGCGGATTATTAACAATATTACCGTCTCCAGCATAGCCGTTCTGAATGCAGCTGAAGCTGATGTCGGGGTTACTTCCGGAATCGTTGTTATGAATCTGCTGAGGGGCATTACCCCAGAGGATACAGTTCACTACCGAGGGCGAAGAATTGTTCCAGTTGGATATCCCGCCGCCGCAGGACAAAGCGCTGTTTTCTGAAAAACTGCAGTTCATAATAACAGGAGAGCAGATCCAGTTATATATGCCGCCGCCACAGGAGGAAGCGCTGTTTTTTGCAAAACTGCAATTCGTAACAACAGCAGTGGAATTATTGTTGTATATCCCGCTGCCGAGCACTGCGCTATTCTGTACAAAAGTGCAGTTCATCACTTCAGGAAAGCAAGATATATTGGATATCCCGCCGCCGTTGACGCTAGCGGTATTTACTGTAAAACTGCAACTCGTAACAACAGGAGAGGATTCATCGTTATAGATCCCGGCGCCACTGGAGGTAGTGCTGTTTTCTGAAAAACTGCAATTCATGACAACAGGTAAGGAATTGTTTACATTATACATCCCGCCGCCAAAGGAAGCAGTATTTTCTGCAAAACCGCAGTCCGTAACAACAGGGTTGGTACCGCTGCCTACGCTATACATGCCGCCGCCCATATTTCCTGTATTTCCCGAAAAACTGCAGTCTGTCACTTCAGGCGAAGAACCGCCGATGTTAAACAGGCCGCCGCCCATGTTTCCTGTATTTCCTGAAAAACTGCAGTTTAGCAGCTCTGGTGAGGACGAAGTGTTGTACATCCCGCCACCGCAATAGGAGACGGTATTTCCTTCAAAACTGCAGTCTGTAACAACAGGCGAGGACCCGCTGTTGAGCATCCCGCCACCATGGAATGCAGTATTTTCCACAAAACTGCAATTCGTAACAACAGGCTTGAGACCCATGCTTACGTTATACATCCCGCCCCCGGAGGAGGAAGCGCTGTTTTCTAAAAAAATACAGTTCATAACGGTGGGTGAGCTGTTCATGTTGTACATCCCGCTTCCCTCGCTTGAAAAGCCCCTGGTGATGGTAAAGCCATCGAGAACTGCATTATTGGCGCCCATCACACAGCGATGCGCTTCTTCTCCGTCTATAGTGGTGATATGGGATTCCCAATCTCGTGCTTCGAGAGCGCTTTCCGTGCCTGCAAAACCACCGTAGACAGCCACGCCGGATTTCATGGTAAGTACGGGACCGCTGTTACTGGTGTAGATACCCTGAGCGACCCATACTTCGCCGCCGCCAGCGCTATAAGCAGCATCTGCTGCAGACTGCAGATCTGCATAGGCCATTGCCCAGCTGCTGCCGTCGGGAGTGGCGGCACCACTGTCCCACTTCACGAATATGGGTTGCCCCACCGCTGACGGTGCCAAGACGACACTTCCTGCAATGAAAACCAGAAAAATCACACTGCTAAAGGACACTCTGTTTGCGCATGGTGTGTTGCTGTTCATGGCAACTTCTCCTGCTGGTAGTAATTCTGTTGTTTATTAGATTTCGAACTTTATTAGTTTAACAGAAGTGTGGCAAAAATACAATGGTTTTGTAGAGAAATTTTCGGGAGGATTTGTCTTATTTGGGAACTGTAGAGGCGGACAAAATCTGGGGATAGAAGGATGTTTTTTTAACCTGGCCGTCAGGTCGAATGCGACGTTTCATGGTGCTGTATAGCCACCACTGATAATGCGCTCTTTTTTTACTGCAGAGCACTGGTGTCCAAGTTAAGGGCACCATTGAATCCACACAGTTGAATTCATTGGTATTTTGGCCAGGTTTTGTCTTCATTTTTCCGGTTCCCGGAGTCAGGTTAACTGGTCGTTGCATTGGCCTGTCCAAGAAAAGCTAATTTGGACAAGGATGACTACAGAGACACGATGGGGCACCGAAAAAGGAGGGACGAGGGGCCGGGGTCTGCGTATTGAGGGGAAATCAATGCATAGAATGAACCTGATGGACACAACAGTCTGGCCTTTATCCCCTATCTGGAAAAACTTCAGACTTGCATCTGCTGATCCACAAGAGCCGCCTCTTCCATTGGGTCCGGAAGAGCTGTCGGTTTCAGGGTCTCCTGACCGGCTCGTTGGAGACGGCGCACTTCCAGGCTGATCATTGTTGTTGCGAGCATGGCTGCCAGGGCATCGGAAACGGGGATGGCCATCCAGATACCGGTAATCCCGAAAAATCGGGGCAGGAAAATAAGCGAAGGCAGCAGGAAAATAAGCTGGCGCGTCAACATGAGCAGTGCCGAAGTGCGGGGACGGCCCACGGCCTGAAAATAGCCGGAGCTTACCACTTGAAAGCCCACAATGGGAAGCATGCACAAGGTCATGCGCATGGCGGGAACACCCATGGCCAGCAGGGCGGCATCTTTACTGTTGAAAAGGAATATGATATAACGGGGTAGGAACATGACCACCAGAAAACCCGTTACCGTGGAGACTGTAGCCGTAGCCATGGCTGTGGTGAGAGCTTTTTTCACGCGATGCATGTTTCTGGCGCCATAGTTGTAGCCGATAATGGGTTGCACACCGTGGTTCAAACCGAATATGGGCATGAGAAACATCATGAGGGTGGAGTAGATGATTCCCATGGCGGCAATGGCTGTATCGCCTCCGTGAATGCGCAACTGGTGATTGAATATGCTTTGCAACATACTCGCCAGCACCTGCATGAGGAAGGGGGGCAAGCCCACGGCGAGAACCTGACCGGAAACACGAAGATCGGGAACCAGGTCCGTCCATTTGAGTTTCAGAAGACTGTAGCCTCCGAGAAAATAGGACATGACCCAGACAGCCGAGACCCCCTGACCGATGATAGTCGCCCAGGCGGCTCCGCGAATTCCCCAGGAAAAGCCGAAGATGAAGAGGGGCGTGAGGATGGCGTTGATGATCACGCTGATGAGCATGGAGAACATGGCTATGCGGGGATTGCCTTCACCACGGATGGCGGCGTTCATCCCGAAGCCCACCATTTGCAGGATCACACCGAAGAGAATGATCTGCAAATAATCGTGGGCCAAAGGCAGCACGTCAGCACTGGACCCGAAGGCGATGAGCATGGAATCCAGAAAACGAAGACCCACCAGCGTGACAGCCGAGGACAGAACAATCAGCATGACAAGCATGTTGCCGAGGATATGTTCGGCCCGGTCCTGGCGGTCTTCACCCAGACGGATCGAAATGAGCGACGTACCTCCGAAGCCGATGAGCATACCACAGGCCAGGGTCAGCATCATGAAGGGAAAAGAGATGGTGGCGGCAGCAATGCCATTGGTGCCTATGGCCATTCCGATGAAAATACGGTCTGTAATATTATAGAGAGCCTGGGCAAGCATGCCGATAATGGCGGGCACGGAAAAGCGGATGAGCAGACGCGGAATGCTGTCTTTGCCCAGCCTTTCGGCCCGATCATTTGCCTGCGATTTTATTGTTTTCTTTGAAGTGGATGCGTTCATATATTGTTTTCTGGTATAGCCTTGACCCCTCGGATTCAGACTTGGAAAATACACCTCTCCCGGCAGCACTTTAATATATAACGTTAAAGGAGGGGGCAATAAATCCCGGAGGCTTCGGTTTTCGGATAAAATCAGAGTACTTTAATACCGGTCATTATATAGCAGCCAGCGGCGGGGATCAATGGTTGCGACAAAGAGAATGAAATATTTTCACCTTCCTCCTTGTTCTTTGATCAAATCCCGGCGATCTTTGTATGCTTGTGAAAGGATAGGCTGGGGGAGCCCTCAAAAGCGTCAGAGAACGCATTGCCATAAGGAGAATTTCATGTCTTTTTCACGGAGAGCATTTGTTGGATTCATGGCCGCGGCAGGCCTTGCCGGAAACTCCGGACTGGCCGCCGAAGAAAGCAGCTGCGACAAACCCTGTGACGATGATCAGGCTGTCTATGTGGTGGCAACCATTATGGTCAAGTCGGGAAAACGTGACGCCTTTGTCAAAATATTCAAAGACAACGTTCCCAATGTACTCGCTGAAGAGGGTTGTATTTTTTATGATCCCCTCGTGGATATCGATTCCGGTATAGGCGCTCAGGGAAGCCTGCGTTCCGATGTCATGGTCGTGGCTGAAAAATGGGCCAGCCTGGAGCATCTGAAAGTGCATCTGGATGCGCCGCACATGGCCGACTATCGTGAAAAAGTCAAGGATCTCGTGATCAGCACAGAATTGCAGATTCTGGGTAAAGCCTGATCTCCAGCACTCCTGCAATCGTAACAAAAGAAAGGTATGAGAAATGAAAACAGGTAATTCTGTATGGGTAACAGGCGGAATAGCACTGCTTGCCGTTATATTGCTTCTCGGTTTTTCAAGAGGATTGCGCGGCGCCACCCATAAAATGGAAGGTGAAAAGGCACCCGCCTTCAGTCTGGAAACACTCACCGATGAAGACTTCGATCTGGAAGAGCATCTGGGCAAACGACCCGTCGTTCTGGATTTCTGGGCCGTATGGTGTCCCCCCTGCCGGGCAAGTCTGCCGAAAGTGGATAAGACAATGAAAGCACTGGCTGACGCCGATGTGGCCTTTACCACGGTGAATCTGGGTGATACGCCCGACAAGGTACAGGACTTCTTGAAAAGCAAGGATCTGGAAGGTCTTCCTGTTGCCCTCGACAGCAACCGGAGTGCTGCAAGACTCTACGGCATTCAAAGTATCCCCACCATGGTCTTTATTGACAAAGAAGGGACTGTTGCCCAGGTATCCACAGGGGCGATGAGCGAATCAGCATTGACGCAAGCTGTCAGGAAGTTGCTCGACTGAGCAGGCACTGAACAACTTTTTGTCTGGTGATTTTATGGCCGGTATCTTTCACTGAGAGATACCGGCTATTTTTTTGTGAGGCGAAGTGAACTGAAGGAATACAATGAACACCAGGTCGCACAGCCGCAACCAAATGAAGCTTTTTTTATTTAACCGCAAAAAGCGCAAAAGGACGCGAAAGGAATAAGAGGACACTGGTGTCCAAATTAAGGACACCATCGAATCCACACAGTTGAATTCATTTGTATTTTGGCCAGGTTTTGTCTTCATTTTCCGGTTCCCAGGATCAGGTTGACTGATCATTGCATTGGCCTGTCCAAATTATGAAGGCCCATGTAAGACCGTCCTACAGCCGTACAATGCCATAAAGACAAGCTTTTTCCGGTGCTCAGCACATAGAAAGAGGTTTCAGCGCATGGAACGTACCTGTCCAAGAAAAGCTAATTTGAACAAGGATGAAGAATTTTTATGGTTTGCCTTTTCTTTTCTTCCCTTCGTGTTTCTTAGTGTGACTTCGTGGAAGAAAAACAATTCAACAATTTCGCTTGCACCTTGCTGCTTATACTGTCCAAGGCTTTCAGTTCACAACGACCTGATCGCAACAGATCAAATCAGCCGCATAATGTTGTTCCTGTATATGGCCCATGGATTAACGACTCCTTTTTTCTTTTTTTCTTCCACGAAATCACACGAAGTCACACTAAAGGAAAGACGATACAAATATAAAGGCATGAAGCTTATTCAAGTCAGTTGTTGAATTCATTGGCATTTTGGCCAGGTTTTGTCTTCATTTTCCTGGTTCTCAGGATCAGGTTGACTCATCGTTGCATTGGCCTGTCCAAATTGCGAAGCCCATGTAAGACCGTACATAGAAAAAGGTATCAGCACATGGAACGAGCCTGTCCAAGAAAAGCTAATTTGGACAAGGATGATAAGAGGAAAAAGCTCATGTCTCCACGGAGTCTCTTTTGTTTCCACAGACCTGCCCTCTCCCCTCGCAGATCCGACCGATTCCCCAGAAACAACCGATCTCTTTGAGTCTCTTATATGCCTCAAGTCTGTCCCTATCCCCTGTCACCTGTCACCTATATTGCGCCCCTCTCACTGCTTTGAACTGTTAGCATACAAACGATTTGGCAATGATCCCCTCTTTTATGGCATAATAGCTTCGCATGCTGCTGCAAACAGTCAGGAGTGCTTTTTTCTTCAGCTCCGTCTGCGGGAAAGAGAGCCCCTGTCTTTTTGCAGCATCCTGCCACTGTGGAAGGTCTGAACAACGGCACCTCCGGGCTCGCCGATGGTCGCTTCCTCTTTGTTAAAGGGCTGGATTCCTGATTGTGAGCGTGGATTTCCGGCAACATTCGCACAGACCAGATGGTCTGTTTTCGGGAATTTTCCCTGTATCCTGATGATGTCCGAAAGGTCCCCGGGTACCAAGGAGATTGAAAAAAAATGAGCGAAGATGTGACTCTCAAAATCAAGCAGATGATTGCTGAAAGAATCAACCGTTCTCTGGACGAAATTACCGATGACGCCCGCTTCATTGAAGATCTTGGCGCTGATTCGCTGGATATTACTGAACTGTTAATGATGCTGGAAGAGGAATTCCAGATTGAAATTGACGAAGATTCCAGCCAGATCTCCACTGTGGGTGATGCTGTGTCGTATATTTCAAGTCGCCTCTGAGCCCGGGCTTCAGGCCACCTCCGTTGAACCTCCATGTGTCTGTCACAGGGAGTTGACGGGTAGCCTGTCACAGCTCCTACAGTGGAAATCATGGAAAAGGCAGATCGTAATGAACAATTGAAAGCCTTTGCCCGAAAGATGGGCTTTCCGCTGCATAACCCTGTCTGGCTGGACCAGGCGCTCACCCACTCTTCCAGCATTGCCGAAGGACTCGCTTTCGCCAAAGCTGATTATGAGTCACTTGAATTTCTCGGAGATGCTGTTCTGGAACTGGCTGTCTCCCACCGTCTTTTTGAACTTTTCCCGGACAAATCGCCGGGAGAATACTCCCGTTTGCGCGCTGTTGTTGTCAGCCGCAACAGTGTCGCCCGTATAGCCCGGACCCTTGGTCTCGCTCCCCTCATCATCCTCGGTAAAGGAGAGGAAAAAAGCGGCGGTCGAAACCGGGGAGCCCTGCAGGGTGACTGTCTTGAAGCGGTCATCGGTGCCGTTTATCTGGATGCGGGCTGGAGTGAGGCCCGTGATTTTATCTATCGTATTTTTTCTTCTGAGCTGAATAAACTCCAGCGCACTCCCTCGGGTTGGGACTACAAATCACTGTTACAGATTTATTGCCAGAAATCACATATTGCTTTACCCCTCTTTAAAGTGGTACATTGCAGTGGGCCCGATCACCGAAAACACTTTGAGGTAGATGTGTATATAGGTGATCAATGTCGGGGGCACGGCTCGGGCTGGAGCAAAAAAGAAGCAGAACAAGAAGCAGCGCAGGAAGCGTTACATGCCTTGGAGAATCCGGAACCCTGAGTACCGGGTCAGTTCCATGCGACGGCGCATGGAATATGACACATACACAGGATCATCCATAACCCATAGAAGGAAAAACAGTACTATGTTGGACATGTTCCTGAAGGTGGCGGGAGCCGCATCTATTGCCGCGCTGCTCTTCGTCGTATATTTGGTGCGGCAAGTGCTTTCAAAACCGGAAGGCACTGACCGGATGGCTTTCTTATCCAAACAGATTCAGGAAGGCGCGGCCGCTTTTCTGAAACGTGAATATACCTGGGTAAGTGGTTTCCTGGCAATCATCGTGCTCTTTTTCGTGGTGCTGGGTATCGTCAAACCTGACGTGGGGCTGGACTGGAGAACCGCTGTGGCATTCCTGGTCGGTTCCATAGCCAGTGCTTCCGCCGGTGTCATCGGCATGTGGATTGCCACCCGTGCCAACGCTCGCACGGCCCATGCTGCGGAAGCTTCCGGAACTCCCGGAGCTCTTGATGTCGCCATCAGTGGTGGCGCTGTCATGGGCATGTCCGTTGTCGGCATCTCTCTGCTGGGCCTGGTCATTGTTTACAAGGTCTTCAACGGCAATACGACCATCGTCAATGGCTATGCCATGGGTGCTTCCCTGGTTGCTCTCTTCGCCCGCTCCGGCGGCGGTATCTTCACCAAAGGTGCCGACATGGGTGCTGACCTGGTGGGTAAAGTGGAAGCCGGTATTCCCGAAGACGACCCGCGCAACCCCGCCGTGATCGCTGATAACGTAGGCGACAACGTGGGTGACGTGGCCGGTCTCGGTGCCGACCTTCTCGAGTCCTATGTGGAAGCCATCATCGCTCCCCTGGCCATTGCAACCATCATGTTCAAGGCCAATGCTGAAACCACTGCATTCGTGAAGTCCTTCCCCTTCTTCGTGGCCGCCATCGGTATTTTCGCCTCTATCATCGGCGTGTTCTATGTGAAACTTTTTGCAAAGAACAAACCTCAGAGTGCGCTTATGGGTGGTACCTACGTCAGTGCCGTTCTTGCCATTATCGGCGTCTTCGCCTATACAGCCCTCAAAGGCGAAGCTTTCTCGCTGCAAGCTATTGGAAATGCTGAAGGTGTTGCAGCTACTGTCTACGGCAAATTCGGCCCCGCCATTGCCTGTGTCGTCGGTATTATCGCCGGTATGGTCGTTGGCTTCGTGAGCGAATATTTCACCTCCGGCAGCTTTCGCCCCGTAAAGAAGCTGGCTGAAAGCTGTCAGACCGGTCCGGCTATTGCCGTAACCAATGGAACCGCTGTCGGTATGCAGAGCACAGCCTTCCCCGTCATCGTGCTCGCTCTGGCCGTCGTGATCGCCGCTCACTTTGCCGGTGTCTATGGCGTTGCCATTGCCGCTCTGGGTATGCTCGCCACAACCGGTATGGTCGTTGCCGTTGACGCCTACGGCCCCATTGCCGACAATGCCGGCGGTATTGCCGAAATGGCTCATATGGATCCCAAAGTCCGTGAAATCACCGACAACCTCGACGCCGTGGGCAACACCACAGCCGCCATCGGTAAAGGCTTTGCCATCGGCTCCGCCGCTTTTGCGGCCATCGGTCTGCTGAGTGCTTTCATGCTTGCCGCCAATGTGACTGAAGTCAGCATTTCCGATCCGCACATTCTTGCCGGTCTGCTTATAGGTGCCATGATGCCCTTCTTCTTCTCCTCTCTCCTTTTCGGTGCCGTCGGTCGCTGTGCCGATACCATGATTCAGGAAGTGCGTCGTCAGTTCGCCGAAATCCCCGGCCTTCGCGAAGGTCAGGAAGGCGTCCACCCCGACAGCACCACCTGCGTCACCATCGCCACGGCTGGCGCCATTAAAGGCATGCTCCTTCCCGGCGGTCTTGCCATTGTCCTCCCCCTCATCATCGGTCTGTCCCCCCTCGGATCAGCAGGTCTGGCCGGTATGCTCGTCGGCGCCATTGCCACGGGCGTCATGCTCGGTATCCAGACAGCCAACTCCGGTGGCGCCATGGACAACGCCAAAAAGTATATTGAAGAAGGTCACTTCGGTGGCAAAGGCTCCGAAGCTCATAAAGCCGCCGTCGTTGGTGATACCGTCGGTGATCCTCTGAAAGACACCGTTGGTCCCTCCATCAACATTCTGATCAAACTGATGTGCGTCATTGCACTGGTGCTTGCTCCGCTCTTTGCCGGCTGATAAGCCCAACCCCCTTGTGATTTTAACTGTCACGCCGCTCGAACCCGGGCGGCGTGATTTTTTATATGCGCGGGAACCAAGTGGAGGTCATGGAGGTCATAGAGGTCACAGCGCATCACAGCGGCAACCAAAGTGTCATTTCTTTTTTTCACCACAGTGGCACAGAGGACCACCGAGAAGTGAGTTGACTTTTTAACCACGAAGGTACGAAGGACACGAAGCTTCACGAAGAAAGAAGAGGAAGAGGCTTATGTGTCTCCCCGGAGTCTCTTTTGTATCCCAAGACATGCCTACGCCTCTCCCACATCCGACCGATTCCCCGGAGATTACGGATGCCTCGAATCTCTTATATTCCTTACGACATATCCCCGCCGTCATTCCGGTTTTTTTGCGACCCGACCCTCCTATCAAAGCATTCAGCCACAACAACGCAAAAATAGACGGTCATCCAGATTGGGAAGACTATAAGGGGTATGACTGCATTCCTCCGTGTTTTATGTCGCCGAATCGCTGGTCACATGATATGTTGAAGTTAAAGGGCTTAGATCGACAACACAAACTTCTTCGAAAAAAACAATGGAAGTTGACGGGTAGTAACATGAAGGTCATGGAGGTCATGGACGGAGTAGTCCCTATCCCCTCATCCCTCCTTTAAGGTATACTACAGGTACCCGGCCTATCCCGGTCAGGCTTCCCCGAAAATAACCACTGAAAAAGGAATTCCATATCCATGTCTTTTGCCCGTTCCGCTGTCTTTCATCTCACCTTGATCCCCCTTCTCGCGGCCACTTCTGTCTCAGCAGAGGCTCCCCGGGTAAAACTGCCTTTCCCTTCCGAACTCATCCATTTCCAACCTTATGAAGGCAACCCCGTTTTTCAGGCTGGCAAGGAAGGCGACTGGGATGAGAATATCCGCGAACGGGGCTGGATTCTTTTCGAAGACGGCGTCTATCATATGTGGTATACGGGTTATCGTAATGGTGACGATGAACTGCGGTTTCTGGGTTATGCCCATTCCACCGATGGAATGAACTGGGAACGCCATCCCAACAATCCCATACACCGGGAAGGCTGGGTGGAAGACATGATCGTCGTGAAGGTTGATGATATTTATCACATGTTTGCTGAAGGTGAAGGCGACCTGGTCCATCTGCTCACTTCCACCGACAGGATCCACTGGACGGATCATGGTGTCATCACTGTCCTGAAGACCAATGGCGAAAAAATAGGCCCCGGACCCTTCGGTACTCCCACCGTGTTTCATGAAGACGGCACCTGGTACCTTCTCTATGAACGTGACGATATCGCCATCTGGCTTGCCACGGCAACGGATCCCATGGTCTGGAAGCATGTGCAGGATGAGCCCGTCATTGATCGCGGTCCTCATGCCTATGATCTGGACATGATCGCTCTGGATCAGGTTGTCAAATACGATGGCATTTATTACGCCTATTTCCATGGCCTCTATCCCGGCGGACGGCCCCGTGAATGGTGCTCCGCCATAGCCGCCTCCAGGGACCTCATCCACTGGGAAAAATTTTCCGGGAATCCCCTGATCCGCGACAACAAATCCAGCCCCATTGTGGTGCATAACGGTGAAGAGTACTGGCTCTATACCATGCACCCGGCTGTACATCTGTTCAAACCTGCAGGAAAATAAACAGGCCGGGCTTCATCTCGTTTTTGTTGCCACAGAGACACAATGGGACACAGCACAGCCACAAGCAAATCAGCCTTTCTCTTTTAACCACGGAAATCACTGAACACACGGAAAAAAAACATCTTAACCGAAGAGATGACACTGACACGACGTTTCTTAGAACCACAGATGAACAGTGATTAACACTGATAAATTAAAGATCTTGGGTTGCGCAGCCTGGGAACGCCAATTTCCACATTGGCAGGAGACCCGGAAAAAGATCATGACTTATGTATGCATTTGACGGGAGAACAAAGACTCAGAGTTTACAAAGGCTTTCATTTTATTCTTGCTTGGCAAAAGACCTGTTACCGCATCACTGTTTACAAAATGTCAATGTCATAACACGCTGTCGGCCAATGTGCAAATTGGCGTTCCCAGGAGTGAATCTCAAGGTCTTTCAAGGTTTCTGAAGGCACTTTGTCAGGAGACAGGTTATCAAATCTGCAGTCGCATCACATGTCGAAGACTCACGACTCGGGTCGACAGTAACAGAAACTTCTTCGAAAAATAATGGAAGATGAGAGGTAGTAACACAGAGTGCGACAAAGGAGCACCGGGCCCCTCGGCAGCCTCAGTCTTTGATTTTGCCCCGTCCCCGAATCAGCGAAGAAGGATCTTCCTTCAATTGATCGATCATCACCCGGATACTTTCCAAAGACCCCTGCAATTCACCAGCAGCCCCTCTGAAGGAATGTTCCAGATTACCCGCTTTATACGCAATATCCTCCAGAATCTGATCCACCGTTGGTACGGGCTCTTCATCCTTGGGCGGAAACTCCAGATGAATCACAGCCTCAGCCACTTCTTTGGAGAGCTCTTCCAGCAGAAGATTCATAGTCTCGCTGAACTCCAAAGCATTACTCGAAGAAAGGACTGCTGATTTCATAATCGTGTCGGACCACAACAGCCCCGGCATGAATGAGCGGCGCAACTGAAAATGCACGCCCAGTTCTGCTGTGGAAACTTCATCACTCCGATTTTCATGAAAAGCCCGCAGTTCCCCTGTCATGATCAGATCGGGCCGGGCCAAATCCGCCGCGTTGCCTGCATCTGCAAAACGGCCTGTACTCACAATGGCATCCTGCACAGCCCGACTCACCACAACAGAAGGATGTTCCACCCATCTTTCCCGTTCCCTGTAGGCAATCTCAAAATTGTTGTCCAGATAAGCCATCTGCAAGCCATATGCCTTGGAAGTTGGCACCGAACGGATGCCGAGAGTATAGTCGATAACTTCACATTCCTCTATTTTCACCTGCGGTGAAAGGGTGTAATACCAGGTCTTTTCCACCACAGGCGTGGAAAGGCAGCTCATCGACAGAAGCAGCAGGAAAGTTACTGCCACCGCCAACGAACTTTTTGAAAATAAAGAACGAAAAGGCATGGCATATCTCTTATACTGCTCTCTTATTTTAACATGCCTTTGATCAGAGGGAAGAAATCTCCTGGATTTGGAGTCAAAGTCATGTGGAAAAGCATGTTGCTTCACCAAAGAGGCTGGCCGCAGCCAGAAGGACAAAGAGCGGAAGACTTTTTAATCAGATCGTCAGGTTTTGTCACGAAACGTCATCAGGGAAGAGGGGGGAGAGAATGCGTTTTTCCATGCAGACCCATCAGGAAACACGGAGGGACAAAAGAGGGATCAGGAGCGCAGCATGTTGTGCCTGTTTCAATCTCCCTTCCCTTGCTCCATTTTTTGAAAACACAAGCTGTACTTACCAGAATACTTTTGCTACTCCAAGAGTTCTCTCATGTTTAACAGTGCTATAGCCGCCTCGTCACCCTGTTCCGCTGCTTTTCGGATCCACTTGATCGCTTCCCCTTCATTTTGCATTTCGTTACAGCCCGACCAATAAGAGATTCCCAGTCGATACTGTGCTTGGGCATGTCCTTGCTCCGCCGCTTTTCTGTACCATTTCACCGCTTCCGCCAGGTCTTGTTCTACGCACCAGGCGCGATCATAAGACAAGCCCACAAAAAACTGTGCTTGGGCGTGTCCCTGTTCCGCTGCTTTTCGAAACCAATTTATGGCTCCGGCTTGATCTTGCATTACGCCCACACCATGCCAATAAAAAAAGCCCATGTTATACTGTGCGTCGGACAGTTCCTGATCCGCCGCTTTTCGGATCCATTTTACTGCTTCCACTTTGTCTTGCTCCACCCCCTCGCCATTGTAATAATATTTTCCCAGCTGAAACTGTGCTTCGGGATCTTCTGTTGCTGCAAGTGCTTTGAGTTCTTCAATGTTCATTTTCGGATTTGATTTTTCCTGATCAAAAATTCCCATTGCAGATGCCTTTCTCTTCGCAAATGTTGGAAACCAATATCAACAGCAATCTGTAATGACCCGAATGTTTTTGCTAAAACGACTTGCTGATTTCTTTGAGTATTTCAATGGCATCCTCATCACCCAGTTCGGCCGCTTTTCTAAAGCATTTAATGCTTTCCTCGTGGTCTTTTCTTACGCCATCACCATAAAAATAACAGATCCCCAGACTATACTGTGCATCGGCGTGTCCCTGTTCGGCCGCTTTTCTGAACCATTTTACGGCTTCTGTTTGATCTTCCCTTACGCCCTCACCATTAAAATAACAATGACCCAGCTGATACTGTGCACTGGCGTGTCCCTGTTCTGCTGCATTTCTGAACCATTTTACGGCTTCTGTTTTGTCTTCCCTTACACCCTCACCATGAAAATAACAATTCCCCAGACTTAGCTGTGCCTTGGCATCGCCCTGTACCGCTGCATTTCTGAACCATTTTACGGCTTCTGTTTTGTCTTCCCTTACACCATGACCATTAAAATAGCAATACCCCAGATTAAACTGTGCCTGGGCATCACCCTGTTCCGCTGCATTTCTGCACCATTTTATGCCTTCTGTTTTGTCTTCCTTTACGCCAATACCATTAAAATAACAATACCCAAGATAAAACTGTGCCGTAGCTTCGCCCTGTTCCGCTGCTTTTCTCCACCATATTACGGCTTCTGTATCGTCTTCCCTTACACCCTCACCATTAAAATAACACTTCCCCAGATTACACTGTGCCCGGGAATCGTTCTGTTCTGCTGCTTTTCTCCACCATATTACGGCTTCTGTTTTGTCTTCC
>JAAYJV010000062.1 GCA_012522755.1 Candidatus Hydrogenedens sp. | reverse complement strand
GTAAATCTACCATGAACTGGACCAGTCCAACCACGTTGTTTTTTGGGACCATGACCGCCAGCTGGTCAAAGATCAGGTCGGTGCTTTTCTACAGAAATGGGAATGAATTCAAAGGAGTTACCATGGCTGCTGTCAGAATCATAGCCGTCATTCTTGTCATAGCCCTCGTGACAGGCGCTCTCATCTTCTGGAATTCTTTCGCCACGAGACAAGCCGCACGGCTGGACGAATCTCTTGACCGTGATCCTGAAACAGGCATTCTCCTGGGTGCTGAACCGCGCACTCTGGGCCCTGCAAACACCAACAGAGCCGTTCTTTTCGTCCATGGCTTCATCGCAACGCCCAACAGCTTCGCTGATCTGCCCGATCTGGTGGCCGCACGGGGATGGCATGTGCGGGTCATGCTTTTGCCCGGTCATGGAACCTCCCCTTTTGACTTTGAAAAAACCACTGTCCGGGAACTGGAAGAAGCGGTTACGAAGGAACTGCTTGCTCTCCAGAAAGATTACAAGACCGTCGTAATCCTCGGCCATTCCATGGGCGGCGCCCTGGCAACCATCACCGCTGCAGAAAACAAACCTGATGGCCTCATCCTGGTGGCCCCCTATTATGCCGTCACCAGACAGTGGTATTATATTCTCCGACCTGAAACCTGGGCCGGCCTGGCGGCACCGATACTGCATTGGCTTTACAAACCTCAAAGCCTGAGCCCCGTCAATCGTGCCGAGGCCCGTTCGGAAATCATCTCCTACACCTGGGTTCCCACCCGCGGAGCGCTCACAGCCATGCTCATCGCCGAAAAGGCCCGGCGCACAGAAATTCTCGATAAAATCACACAGCCAACACTGATCATTCATTCCGAAAATGATACGGTCACCGATCCGAATTATGCAAACAGCGTCTATGAACGCATTCCGGCCAAAGATAAAACCATTCACTGGCTCACCCTCTCCGACCACATCCCTTTTTATGATTATGAGAGGGAACTGGTCAAGATACAGGTGAACACTTTTTTGAACCATTGGACTCACTGACCGCAGGAACACAACCATGAAATCCAAACTCATTTGTCTGCTTTACTGCGCTGCAGCAGCCATCGCTTTTCTTCCTCGTGCCGAAGCATTGCCGAAGAACGACCTCGATCGCATGTTGCAGGGCGTGACCATAAACACGACTTTTGAAGAGTGTCTCCAACGCCTTCCCGATGCCCTCTACAGCGATGCGGAACTCAGGGAAACCAGACCACAGGCTGACAAGCCCGGAGCCTTGCTCATTGCCCACGGCACTGATCCCTTTCTGGGCGTTCATGCTTTCGCCAATATCGGCTTCCAAGAGGAAAAAGTCTATGAACTCGTGACCGTATGGACTGGCGAAAAAAAAGATATGGAAGCCAGATGCAAGCGCTTTTTGAAAGCTCTGTGCAAACGTCACGGAGAAGACTTTGAAAAGAAAAGTCTCTTTGTCTATCCTGATTCCGAACAGGAGATGGCTGTTGCCGTCTGGGTCTGGGAGAATGAAGAGGCCGTGAGCCTGGCTTTCTACACACCGCCCTCTCCGGACAGTACCGCAAACAATGCCTCCCTGAGCTTTGCACAGTTCAAACCTGATGCCGAATTTCTTCAGGATGTCTTCACAAAAAATCCCGTGCCCGAGGAAGAAGCCCGGAAAGCCTGGGAAAAGATGAACAAGCTCATAAGGTAATGAGATCCTGGATTGGCAAGGAGTCTTGTCATAATCACGAACAAATAATGCCTTTGGAAACCCTGAAAGACGTTGAGATTTGCTCCTGGGAACGCCAATTTCCACATTGGCAGATAGCGCATGATGACCCGAGAAACATATTGACTTGATTGCGGCATGACATCTCTCTTTTCTCAAACAAATCCATGACTGAGAAAACTTTCCGGCGGAGAGTCAACATATCGTGGGAGAACAAAAAGGCAAAAAAATCGGAATGACGGCGTGGCCTATGTCGTGAGGCACATAAGAGACTTGAAGGCATCAATAGTCTCCGGGGAGTCGGTCGGATCGGACGGATGTGCGAGGGGCGTATTGTAGGTGATAGGGGATAGGTGATAGGGCTGACGACTTTGAGTCGCGCACCTGGGAACGCCAATTTCCACATTGGCACACAGCGGGATACTGTCCCTGAAAAGTCTGTGGGTTCTGATGCGGCATAAGGACTGCTGTCAATCAAAAAAAAGAGATAGATTTACAACGGCTGAGTTCTCTTTTTTTTGCGAAGGTCAAGGTCATCGTACCGAATTTATGCCAGATAGTGTTATAGAACTTATTCGCCATCAGCCAATGTGGAAATTGGCGTTCCCAGGTGCGCGACCCAAGGTGTTTAATTTATCAGTGTTCATCTGTGGTTCCAAGGGGCGTCGTGTCAGTGTCGTCTCTTCGCTCAAGATGTATTTTTCCGTGTGTGACCTGTGTTCCGTGGTCCAATTAGAAAAGTTCATTTACTTGCGGCTATGCAGCGCTGTGCTTTTATGTTACCATAAGGCCTTCAAACACATTTTTCAGGAAGCCTGTCATGAATTCTGATTCTGCAAAACAACGTTTTCAACAAGCCAACCAGCTCTTCGGGGAGCGGCGCTATGAAGAGGCGCTGACGATGCTGCAGGAGCTGAACCGTGAATTTCCCAATACGGAAAACATCATGTATGCCGCCGCCTTATGCCTGGAAAAAATGGGCAGCATCGAAGAGGCGAAACTGCTTTGTCACAGCATGCTCCGCCTCTTCGAATCCCAAAAAGCACAGGAGCTCCTCAATCAGCTGGAGATGGCTCCCCGGGTGGCCGGGCCGCCAAGCGACGATCCTGATATGGAAGTCCAGGTCTTGCCGAAGAATGCCCGGCTCGAAGATATCGACAAAGAACCGAAGAGCAAACGCAATCTTCTGATCATCATCATTGTACTGATTCTGGCTGCGCTGGTTCTGGCTTTACCCTTTATTTTGAATCTGCTGAAAGGCTCGGGGGCATAAGCGGCCCGAACTCCTCAGTGATCGCAGATATTCCCTCCTGACTCCAGGCGGCCATTCAGATAGCTGAGCACCAGTGTCTCGATCTCTTCAGCAGGGGCACCGATCACCACCTCAATGCCGCTCTCGGCAAACAGTGCCTGAGCGCGGGCACCCATACCACCGGCCAGGATCACCTTCGCTCCCTGTTCACCAAGCCATCGGGGTAACAGGCCCGGCTCATGAGGCGGAGCATCCACCAGCTCCGTCTTCAAAATTGTCTTTGCCGCCGGATCCGTATCCACCAGAGCAAATTGAGCACAATGTCCAAAATGCAGGGCCAGCTGACCCTGAGCCACAGGTATGGCAATACGCATTTCTTTTTCTCCTTTGAAAATAATTATTCCACTGTTATCCGGGCGCCTCTGTATAAGAAAGCTCCGGCTTATCTGACAATCTCAACCTTTTACTTGTTCTTCCTCATCAGCCTGGTGCTTGCGATATTCTTCCAGAGCCGCCCGGAGGGTCACGGCGGCGAGAAGGGCACAATGCTGATGTTCTTCCGGCATGCCGCCCAAAGCCCGAAGAATGTCCACCTGCTCCAATTCCAGAGCATCGGCCACACTTTTACCTTCACAGAGTTCCGTTGCCATGCTTCCACAGGCTCGGGAAGGGCCGCAACCCGTCGTTTTGAAAGAGCATGCCGTCACGATACCGTCATCCACCTGAATCCAGAATTCCATGGTGTCGCCACAAGGACCTGTGAGAACGGCATGACCATCAGGCTCTTCCAGTTCTTCATAGTTTCTGGGGTTTCTGAATCGTTCCACAGCCCGGGCGCTATAACTGTTTTGTATCATCTTTCTCGATCTCCGCTCTCGTAAAGCTATTGCAGGAGCCTGTCCACATTTTCCCAAATCTCCCGAACAGCCTTCACGCTTTCTTCGCTGCCATATTCCACAATGGTCTTGCCGGCCACCTGTGCCTGCGTCACCGTACGGTCATAGGGGATTCTTCCCACAGGCTGCGCACCCAGTTCCCGGGCCGTCTCTTCAATTCTCCCGGTCATCTCCGGATTGATATCCCATTTGTTGACACATACGGCCACAGGCACCCGGAAATGCTTTGCCAGAGCGGCGACCCGCTTCAGGTCGTGAGCACCGCTCAAAGTCGGTTCCGTAATGATGAGTGCCATCGTGGTGCCTGTAATGGAGGCGATGACGGGACAACCGATACCGGGAGGACCGTCAATAATAATCCGGGACAGGCCTTTCTCTTTCGCCAACTCCCGCGCCGCCATACGAACCGTCGATACCAGTTTCCCGGAGTTTTCAGCCGCTATGCCCAGCCGTGCATGGATCATGGGACCGCTTCGGGTATCTGAAATGAACCACTCACCGGCGATGCATTCAGGGAAATCAATGGCCTTTGCCGGACACCAGTCCACACAAACGCCACAGCCTTCACAGGAAACAGGATCAACCCGGAATCTTCCGTCCTCGTACAGGATCCCCTCAAAACGGCAACGATCCATACAGTCTCCGCAAAGGGTACAGTCTTCCTGACGGATGACCGCTTCGTTGCCACTGCGAAACTCATGATGTTCCACAGGCTGTGGTTGCAGCAGGAGATGCAGATCGGCGGCGTCCACATCGCAATCAGCCAGAACCGTATCCTCCGCCAGAGAGGCGAAAGATGCGGTGAGACTGGTTTTTCCGGTCCCGCCTTTTCCACTGATGATGACAAGTTCTTTCAACATGGTCTTATTCATCTCCTGTTACGAAACTGAAGAAGGTGATGTCGCCCCGGATTTCCTCCCGGATCTTTCCCTCTCTGATCAACTGTGCCAGAAGCTTGGAGGTCTCCAAGCGATGAAAGCCCAGGCCGGCTGCGATCTCTTCCAGAGGACAGGGACGACGGCGCAGCATTTCCAGAATAGGCGCTTCCTGAGGAAGGATCTCCCGCTCGTCGGGAAGGGGATAACGGGGAGAGATGATCTCCGCCGGGGGATCGAAAAAAGATGCGCATCTTTCCAGTCCTTCAATGGAAAGAGCCTCCACTGTTTTAGTGGCGGGAGGACGTTCCACAGTATTGAGCTGTATTTTATCCGGGCGGATACGCGAGGCCAGGCTCGCCAGTTCGCGCAAAGAGGCATCATCATCGTTGAGCCCCTCCATCAGAAAAATCTCCAGCCATATCTCTCCCTTATAGCGGTCACGAAAAGAAATCAGCCCCGAAAGCATCTGCGAAAAACTGATGCCCGCAACAGGACGGTCTATCCTTTGAAAGATTTTTTCATTGCCCCCATCAAGAGAAGGAAGGATCACATCAGCCGCTGACAGCGCTTCCTGAACTTCCGGCTGCCACAACAAAGCACCGTTGGTGATCACCGCTACAGGGACAGAGGTGATTTCTTTGAGTTGCAGAATCAGCGAGCCCAGGCCTGTATGCAGAGTCGGCTCACCCGCTCCCGAGAGAGTGATGAAATCCGGTGGGACATGCCCTTCAAGAAATGCCTTCACCTCGTCCAGTGCCCTGGATATATCGAGATAATGATCACGCTGCAAGGTATGATGCGTTGTGCGCCCCTGTTCACAATAAAGGCAATCATAAGGACAGGTCTTGAAAGGGATCACATCCACACCCAGGGAACGGCCCAGACGGCGGGAAACAACGGGCCCGAAAATACAGGAATCGGAGGCGGCTGTCATGATCCCGGAACTCCTTCTTCCCGCTTTACTGAACAACAGATCTTGTCCAGAAGATCGGCAAAGGCCTGCTTGTATTCAGGCAAGGCTTCCACAATCAACTCACCCCGGGAATAAGTTTCGGCTATTCGTCTGTCTTCAGGCAACTCCATGAGAAGAGCTATTTCTTCGGCTCTGCAGTAATCACGGATACGCCCGTCGCCCACGTCGGAACGATTCACCACCACACCAAAGGGAAGACCCATCTCACGGACAGTCTCCACGGCAATGCGGAGATCATTCAACCCGAAAGGGGTGGGCTCTGTAACCAGAACCACATAATCCATTTCTTTCAAAGTGGTGATGACCGGGCAGGAAGTACCGGGAGGGGCATCATAAATTTCCAGATCCGAGGGAGGAACCGTTGCTTTCACAGCACGGATAAGGGGCGGAGACATGGCCGCCCCGACTTTCATGGTCCCCTGAATAAAATAAAGCTCCCCTCTTGCCCCCTTCTCCACTTTACCGATGGGGTGCGGATACTCCTTCATGGCTCCTTCAGGACAAATGGCTATGCACCCTCCGCAGCCGTGGCACAAGGCTGAAAAAACCAGAACCTGATCCGCAACACAGGCCAGCGCATTGAAGCGACAGGCTTCCACACAGCGCTCGCATGCCGTACACAGAGCAGGATCAACAACAGGAACAGGGATGCCCACTTCTTCTGAAACAGTAATCTTGGGATTCAGAAACAGATGCCCGTTGGGCTCTTCCACATCACAGTCCGCGTAAACAATGGCACCCTCCCCCAGTGCCGCAAGATTCACGGCAAGAGTCGTTTTTCCTGTTCCGCCTTTTCCGGAGGCAATGGCTATTTTCATGATTCACTTTCAATATGATCCCTGTGGGAGCAGCTGTTTCTTTCGGACTGAGAAGGGAATTCAAAAGGCTTTGTTGCTTTCCGGCAATGTCGGAGTTCTGAAGAAAATTAAATTCCAACTCAGAATTCCGACACTGCACTGAAAAGGAAAGCAACATGTAAGGAGAAAGACATCAATGTATAAAAAGCATCCCGGCCGGGTGACCCTCAAAAGGGCCTGAGCAGCGGGATAAGGCTGCTCAGACCCAATGGCCATCCACATCGGCCGCATGCAATTCCACAAGAGATTGATTGCGCCAGGCTTCCAGCGCATCGGCAATGGACATGTTTTCACCGTGGAAAACCCGGACACCTCCGGCCTTCAGCACTGAAAAGGCTTTGGGGCCGCAATGTCCTGTAACCAATACTTTCGCTCCCGCATTGACAACAAGCTGTGCCGCTTGAATGCCCGCACCCTGGGCCGCATTCAGATTCTGTGCATTTTCAACCAGACTGAATTCCGACGTCTCCAAGTCGTAAACTAAAAACCTGTCTGCACGACCGAAACGAGGACAAAGAGCGTCCTCCAAGGTTTTACCGGAGCTTGTGAAAGCAATTTTCATGGTCTGTCCTTTCTGAAGATCATCAGAACTGTCTTCTGCGAAATGTGACTTTCAGGCTTCTGTGCCTTCTTCCAAAGCGTTCAAACGACTTTGAATCAGAGCAAGTTCTTCCTGAAGCTGTGCGGCCTGAGCACGCAGTTGCAAAGATTCATCTTCAACGGCAAAACCGCGGCCCTGACCGAATCCAAGTCCACGGCCCATACCGAGTCCACGACCCCGACCAAGTCCACGGCCCATACCGAGCCCACGACCCTGACCGAGGCCACGGCCCTGACCGAGTCCACGGCCCTGACCAAGGCCACGACCACGGCCCATGCCAAGTCCGCGACCCTGAGCCCGTCCGGCTCCACCAGAACCACAAGGTCCAAGACCTCTACCAGTCAACGCTCCGCCACCAAGCGGTCCAGTTCCATCTTTACCAGGCATATCAATATTCCTTTCATTCATCAGTTGTTCTTTGTTGTTCACCAAGTAAAAAATCTTTGAAATCTACAGGGGCCATCTGCTTTTGTTGTGCCAGCTCACGGATCGTATTTTCCGGGCTGACGCTGAAGCCTTCTTCCTGAAGAAAGGCTGTCACCGCTTCCAGTGACAAACCGGCTTCCGAGCAAAGTTGTCTCAAGCTGAGTCTCCCGACGCCCATCCCATGGCCCGGGATCGGCTCAGGCAGCAGTTCACCACCACAACTCTGGGCCTTTTGTTCTTCCGTCAGTTCTGTGAGGTAACCAAAGGGCGGCAACTCAAAAACAGCACCGAAAAACAGAACAAGAAAGAGCAGCAGTGCCGTTGTTGTTTCTCTCTTCAGATGAAACTTTCTCTTCAAGATCAGATAACGCACGAGAATGCGCCAGTTGAAATACACATGAAAGATACCGCCTATGACAAAGGAACAGGCCATGATCACATGAAGAGCATTCCATTGATCCTTGCTCAGCAGGAAAACAGTCCAGCCACTTTCCCGAGCAACACGACAGGGGGGCGCCAGATAGAGGATCAGACCGGAAAGAGCCAGTGTCAGAAAAATCAATCCGATCAAAAGGCTGGTCAAGCCCCGGCCATGCCAGGGACGCCGCTCAACTTTGACTGTCGTCTGCTCTGTCACAGAAAATGATCCTTTCTTATTCTTCGTTCAACTTCTCATCACAATCCGGACAGGGCTCCGGAAAATCAGGCTGCTGAAAACAGGATGCCTGGCGACCGGCACCACGGCCCATGCCACCACCACCCATGCCACCACGGCCCATGCCACCACGGCCCATACCGCCGCCGCCCATACCACCGCGACCCATGCCGCCACGGCCGCCACCTGGTCCGGAACCACAACGCCCGACCCCACCACCACGACCCATGCCGCCACGACCACAACCGGGCATGGCAAAAACGGGATCCGAAAGCCTGTTCTTCAAAAATGCATCAAGAACAGCATCTGCTTCACCGGAGATGAAAGGAAAAAGTTTCAAGCCCGAGGAACTGAGCCAGGTGGCAAAACGCCGGGACACGGCCCCGCAGATCAGAGCCTCTGCACCGGAACTTTCAAGCAAAAGCAGAAGATCCTGCACATTATCGCCGGAAAGCTTTTTCTCCCACGTGGATACAAGCCGACCCTCTTCAATCTCTGCTATCAGAAGGGTACGGGCTGTGTCCAGCAGGGGCGAGATTCGATTTTCCCAAACGGTCAAGGCTACTTTCATTATTATTTCCTTGGTTATATATGAGCACAATCCATGCCAAAAAGAAATAACTTTCTAACATGCTCATATTCAAGGGATTATATAATGAACACCTTCAGTAGAGTGAGATATAGTCGCAAACACGCAACACTAGAAGGCACAAAAGTCGCATGCTTGCGACACAAGAGACAGGACACTCTATAGAGCACGGAATTTGTATTACGATCCGTCAACTTCCATTATTTTTTTGAAGAAGTTTGTGTTGTTGACTCTGCAAGGCATGTGCTTTCAAGATATTATGAGCTTCTCGATTCCGCAAGATGTCTTCAGATAATCAAGAACAAATAATGCCTTGGGGAATCCTGAAAGTCCTTGAGATTCACTCCTGGGAACGCCAATGTCCCCATTGGCAGACAGCGTATTCTGATCCGGGGAAGTTATAGACCAGATTGCGGCATGAGATCTCTCTTTTCTCAACAAACCCATTACTCAGAAAACTTTCCGGAAGAGAATGAGTATATCGTGGGAGCGCCAATGTCCCCATTGGCAGACAGCGAGTTAAGACATTGACATTTTGTAAACGGTCATGCGGGAACAGGTCTTTTGCCAACCAGGAATAAAATAAAAGCCTTTGTAAATTCCGGGTCTTTGTTATCCCGTCAAATGCATACATGGGTCACGGTCTTTTCCCGGGTGTCCTGCCAATGTGGAAATTGGCGTTCCCAGGCTGCGCAACCCAGGTCTTTAATTTATCAGTGTGCATCTGTGGTTCCAAGAGCCATTGTGTCAGTGCCATTTCTTCGCTTAAAGAAGTATTTCTCCGGGTCCGCACATCAGTGCGGCGGACAGCCCGCCCCTTTGTCACAGATATCTTTTGTAATAAAAGACAATGCCGGCAAGAATACAAAGGCCAACCACACCAGCTATTGCCATGTAAAACCAGAGACCTCGTTCGGCGGGAATGTCGGGAATTCTCTCTCCCGGTTGTGGCATGTTCTGCCCATCGAAAATGCGCACATCCTCCGGCCAATCAATAGCGAAATCTTCTTTTGAAAGCGGTTCATTTATGCTTGCATTTGTTAGAGAAAAAGATTGCACACAAACGGCTTGCACGGGAGTCGTAAGAAGCAGAACTTCCAGTTCATCCTTCGATATAGCCTCATTTTCATATAAATCAAGGCTTTCTACCACTGCCGATTCATTAACCCTCCACCGGGTCTTGATGACAGAACCCGGAAAAGACACTCCATTGATATGTTGATAGTCTTTCAATTCCAAGGTAGTTTGTTTTCTCCGAAGATCAAAAACATCTCCCTCCCAATATGCCATCAACCGTTCTTCAGACACGACAGAGGGCCGTCTCACCCATTCTATTTTTGTTATGAAGTTATCTTTATTTATGGTGATATCCACAGCAGACTGGATTTGTGGATTACTGTGCGACAATATATAGTGATCATTCTTTGTAATGAATCGGGACCTCCCTTGCGCCAGAACATCCCTCAGCGAATAGTCTTGTCTCTCACCAAATATTTCACGCGGCATAAGATAAAAACCCCATGGGTAATGCAGGCCTTCCTCATCAGTTATGTTGGATACACCATGGGATGGCCAGTTTACGAACCCGGGCTGGGAGTAGTAGTTCTGAACGCCATTGTACCGCGTGTGTGTTTCCACCCTCCTTTTCCAAGTCTCGTCAGAATTATTTTCTATTTTAAAATAATAATTATCCTGCGCTTGTCGAAGAACAACTGTCCAGGAAGAATAACTTTCTTCCGCCATCTGACCCGTGGCATGATCATATTCATTGCTAGTCTGTGACAGTGTATATTCTTCCAAAAAAGTCTCCCAGGAAAAATAATCTTCTTCCGCCATCTGCTCCGTGGCATGATCATATTCATAGGTAGTCTGTGACAGTGTATATTCTCCCGAAAAAGTCTTCAGGGAATCGGCCCAGGCAAGTACTGTCTGTTTCAGTTTTTCTGTTGTGACCGTATCCTCCGGAATATCCTGCGAATAACAACAGACCGCTAAGCACAAATATAAGACAGCCACAAGATACCGTCCATCTCCAACAATAGAAAACCTTCTCATCTCGATCCTTTCTTCTCAACACCCCTCCACCAGGGTTATGTCAAGAAGTTTGTGATAAGGAGTCAACTTGACCGATTTGCAATCACCACGATAATCAGTCGGAGACTTGTGACCTTACAAGGCGATTATATCACGGATATGGGAGTTCAGGGACGGGGAGATTTACGGCGGCCATCTGAAGGAGGAAGACGCAAGCCCAGAGCACGGACCTTGCGGAAAAGGGTGCTTTTATGCATGCCCAGAAGCTCAGCCGCTTTCTGACGGTTGCCGCCGCTTTGCTCAAGAGCCTGCAGGATCGCGCGGCCTTCGGCTTCCTCCACGCTGTCGCGCAAAGTGATGGGCGTCGTCTGCAGCCGGGTCTGATGAAATTCTCTCAGGGCCTCCGGCAGGCAAGGCTGATCAATCCAGGGAGATTGACAGAGAACAAAAGCGTGCTCAATGCTGTTTTCCAGCTCCCTGATATTGCCGGGATAATCATAGCTCATGAGCAGATTCATGGCTTCCGGCGTGATCCCTTCCACCGTTTTGTTCTGGCGCGTACGATTGTTCTGTCTGATGAATCTCTCAACAAGAATCGGAATATCTTCTTTCCGTTCCCGCAAGGGCGGCAGTTCCAGACGCACCACATTGATCCGATAATAGAGGTCCTGCCGGAACTTTCCTTCTTCCACGAGCTCAGCCAGAGGTTTATTCGTTGCGGCAATGATGCGCACATTGGTGGGGACAGAGCGGGTGGCGCCTAGAGGATCAAAAGTTTTTTCCTGCAACACACGGAGCAGACGCACCTGCATGGCTGCGCTGATATCTCCGATTTCATCCAGAAACAGTGTTCCCCCGTCAGCCAGAGCGAAGCGACCGGGTTTATCCTTGTCCGCTCCTGTGAAAGCTCCGGCCTCATAGCCGAAAAGTTCCGACTCCAACAGCGTATCGGGCAAGGCACCGCAATTCACCGCCAGAAAGGGCCCTTCCTGGCGGCTGCTCAGTTCATGTACAGCACGGGCCAGCAGTTCTTTTCCGGTTCCTGTTTCCCCTTCGATCACCACGGCTGCATCGCTTCGGGCCACCTGCGGCAGGATCTGAAAAAGTTTTTCCATGGAGGCACTTCTGCTGATAATGTCGCCCAGTTCATGGCGCTGCTCTATTTCCCGGCGCAGCTCCTCTTCCAGGCTCAGATCACGAAAAGTCTCCACACCGCCTACGATTTTTCCAGCCTCGTCTTTGAGCAATGCCGTGGAAAGGCTGATGGGAATACGCTCCCCTTCGGCATCAACAATAAAGACGGATTTATTGATAATGGGCTGGCCTGAATCCAGAGTATGGCGCAGGGCACATTCGCTTTCGCAGGTGCTGGCCCGAAACACTTCACAACAACGCTTGCCCAGCGCTTCTTCACGGGGAATCCCTGTGATCTCTTCAGCGGCACGGTTGAATGAAGTCACACGCCACTCATGATCCACAGTAAACACCCCGTCAGAAATACTTTCAAGAATGATTTCTGTGCTGTCGGACAATGGCTTTTTGGGAGGGGAGGAGTCTGTCATACACTTTCAGCTCATAAAAAAAGGAAAGACCTGTCTTCTGTATTTATAGTAGTCTCTTTCCTGCAGCTGCTTCAACCTCGCTGTACAATGGAATGATTTTTTAACCAGGTCAATCAGGTCACACACGGAAAAAGTACAATGGGCACAAAAGGACCTATAGTCTTATCATGTCCACTCTGTCCACTTGGTCCACTTACCCCGCAGCAATGCCCAGAACCAAGCCCCGCCCCTCCCACATCCGTCCGATCCGACCGATCCGACCGACTCCCCAGACACGACTGATCCCTCCAAGTCTCTTATTTACCCCAAGACATAACCCCGCCGTCTGCCAATGGGGACATTGGCGTTCCCAGGTGCGCGACTCAAAGTCGTCAGCCCTATCACCTATCACCTTTCCCCACTGACACTAAAATTCAAAAAAGAAAAAATTATTTCCCGGCATTGAGCAGCGCCTGTACCTCTTCGCTCTCCAGATTTTCCAGGGTCACAACCGTCACTCCTGTATCAATGAGGGAAGGAACGGTCTCACCCTGCAGGGCGGCCACAGCCGTGTTGACCCCTTCATAGCCCATCTTGAAAGGATCCTGCACAATAAGCGCCTGGATCACCCCCTCCTTCAGTGCATTGATTTCTTCCTCGGTGGAATCAAAACCCACCAGCTTCACTTTACCCGCTTTACCGGCTGCACGAAGGGCCTGGGCCGCTCCGATGGCACCGGGTTCATTGGTTGCGAAAATACCGCCCAGATCAGGATGGGCCGTGAGCATGTCAGAAGTGACATTCATGGCTGTACTCACGTCACTTTGAGTATAGTGGGTGGTGACTATTTTCATCTCCGGATATGCCGCCACGCCCTCTTTGAAGCCCTGCTCACGGATTTCAGAAGTGGCCGCGCCGGAAATGAAAGGAAGCAAACCCAACTCCCCCTGTCCATCCATAAGGCCGGCCAGAACCTCGGCCGCCATCTTCGCCCCTTCAAGATTATCCGTTGCAACGAGACATTTCGGAATGTCGGACTTCACACCGGAATCAACCATCACGACGGGGATGCCCGCCTTATCCGCCTGGTCGATCACCGTTGCCAACGCGTTCTCATCGCAGGCCGCCATGACAATGGCACTGACACCGCGGGTGATCATGTCCTGAACAATATTGATCTGCAAAGCGATTTCTGTTTCTTTGGGCGGTCCCTGCCACACGACGGAAGCGCCACATTCGGCTGCGGCCGCTTCCGCACCGGCTTTGACTCCCAGCCAGAACTGGTGCGACAGCCCCTTGGGAATCACGGCAATTTCCAGAGCGCCGCTGTCGGCCTTCTTCGTGACTCCGTCGCCACCGCAACCAGCCAGACAAAGAACAGACAACAGAACAAAAAGTGAAACACTGTATCTCATCAAAAACTCTCCTGACAGGGTTCAGCCCTGTATATGGAATTCTGGGTTCAGCGGGGAAGACGAAACTGTTTGGTCGTGCCATCGCTTTCTATTTCGATGCCGATACCGGAAGACACCACGCCGATGAGACGGGCGCGGGTACCCGGAATCGTTTCGCCCACATACACTTTTTTGAGATTGATTATCGCAAGCGCATCAGGCTGATCTTTATCAGCCGGGCGCAGAACATTCAGACGTATGCCATCCAGACCCAATCGGCTCCGTTCCTGAGAAGACAGGCGGGGAAGATTTTCCACATTGACGGCACCGCTCCGTGTTCTAGCCGAAGGTGCGCCGGGAAGAGCAGAGCCGGCCGACGAAGGAATCTCTTCCGGAGTCTGGGCAATGACAATGGGATCGGCCGGTGGCACAACAGGCTCAGCAGGCTGGGGAACCACAGGCTCCGGCGTGGAAGCAGGCACCACGGGAACACTTGTTACAACTGCGGACTCCACCGGCGAAACCGGCGGCAACTCGCTTATCTCAACCGGCGGCTCCGGCACAGTATCTTCCATGGGAAATCTGTCGGGAAGAGGAATGGATTCCGGAACTGTCTCCACCGGTGTCTCTTTTTTCTGAGGCGGAACCACGGCTGGCCGGACTTTTTCAGGCTCAGGAGCTGGAGGAGGCGTCACAACAGGCGCTCTTTCAATTTCCTGTGCCGGAGGAGCCGGCTCTTCCGCTGGAATACTGACGGGCACCTGATAGCGCTGCTCTTCGCCCAGGGCGACACTGGCCACTTCCAGCGGTTTCTCACCGCCGCGCTGAGTCAGAACAATATAACCCAGAGGAAGCATCGCCAGAACAAACCCGCCGAACAATGCCAGTACAACAGCGAGCCACAGCGATTTTCTGCGTGCATCTTTCGGTGTGGAGGATTCGCCGATGAGAGCCAGAGCCGCTTCTTCGGGCGACAGGGTCGGCGTATACTCACCAGGTTGCGACTGTTTCGCGGCCTTTTCCTGTTCCAGCTTGTTCAGGGCATCAAGAATAGAACTCATGGCGGTCCGCCTTTGAAAAAAATCAACGTCTTTTTCTTCTGGTTAAGGCGGATCATGGGGCCTCCCTTTCTCTTTCCCGCACCACAGGCAGCAGAGGTGAACTTCCCGGCAAGGGCAAAGTGAGGGAGTCATGGACATCCCGGTCAAAATTACTTTCGGGCATTACAAAAGGAAAAGGACTTTCCGGCAGTTCTTTCACCTCCATGAGCCCGGTACTGTTCTCTGTCTCTGCAGCAGAAGAAAGAGATTCTTCAGTCACCGGTATCTCCTCTTCCGCCGGAGCATCCAGACGGCGCAAGAGATTCACTTCCATGGAACTGTGGGCTTCACGGTTTTCTTCCACGAGAGCCGTGTTGGTGCTCTCCGCTTTATCCGGAAGAGCTTGCTCAGCGGAATACTGAATATTCCGGGGCTCATGGACAGTGCTTTCTTTCTTCGCCGGACTTGCTGTTTTCTTTTCACCGGCTGCAGGAGTTTTCCGGGCCGCTGTCTCTTTTGTGGACTTGCCGTACTCTGATGATGAGATCGCAGGCTTTTCAGCAGAAGCACCTTCGGAAGGCGTATCGGCCGCAGAAGAAGAAAGAGCCTGTCGCTCCTGGAGGGTGGGTGTATCAGCACCGAAACTGGCCAGAACCAGGCGCACCTGTCGCCCTGCTTTTCCATCCGCTTTCAGTCCGGTCTTTTCCTGTATTTGAATCACAGCCTTTTCCGTGGCCTGATCAAATACATCATTCGTATTGTCTGAGCCGAGAAGTCCGGCCAGGCGCAAACGCTCCTTCAAGGATTCCACCTGAGAGCCGCGCTGGCCCAGGCTGAGCACCGGTCCGGACAAATCACTGTCTTTCCACAGGAAAAGCGCTTCCCGGGCATAATAAAGTGCAAACTCTTTCAAAGGAGTGGTGAGTCGTGTGTTCACAGCCGTCAGCAGCGTAACGGAATCCTGATCCATGCGCACCAGACCCAGCCAGCAGCTCGTATCTCCGGCATGAAGGCGGACCAGTCCCGGAAGATTGATGGCCGCAAGTTCTTCAGGCGAAGAACGCAATTTCTCACAAGCCAGCCCCTGGCTTTCAAAAAACTGAATCAGTGTCTCTGCGTCGCTCCTGTCCGGATAGCTTTCTGCCGGCGGGCGGTTCCACAAAGACAGAAGAGTTTCCATACCACCCAGCTTGGCCTTTTCCCCATCCAGATCGGCAAGCACCGGGGCAAGCAACTGGGCATTTTTTCCGGCGCCCACAGCGCTCAATCGGTTCAGAACCTGGCGCAGGGGCTCATCAGGTACTGGCTGCTGAATCGGTTTTTCTTCTGGCGATCCACCGGTAAAGGCGGCCGCCCCTTCAACGTTTTCGCCGGGAAGGTGCTCTTCCCCCGATAAAATGCGGTTGAAAAGACTCAGTTCCTGGGCGAAACGATCCAGCGGCGACACAAGATAGTGCATCAGCACCGCTCCCACAACAAGAATAAGCAGCAACATGGGCGAAGGAAGAAAACGCCGCCACCTGGCTCCGCCCTCTTTAGGCGCTGTAATTTTTTCGCCCCGGATCTCTTTGGCGGCCTGCTTGACCAGCTTCGCCGAGATCACATGCTGTTCTTTGGTATAACCGATGAGCAGGGTACGATCGCAAAGAGCATTGATCATACGGGGAACACCGCCGGAGAGTTTGTACACCTGCTTCACAGCGGATTTGGTGAAGTTGATGCGCTTCCGTCCTCCGGCGACATGAATCCGGTAGGCCACATATTGCAGCGTTTCATCAGCGCTCAGTGATTTCAAATGGTAGCGCGCTGTAATGCGCTGGTTGAGCTGGCGCAATTCCCTCAGGGAGAGTTTTTCCACCAGTTCAGGCTGGCCGATGAGAATGATCTGGAGCAGCTTCTCAGAGTCTGTTTCAAGATTGGATAAAAGACGGATCTGCTCAAGAACCTGGGGAGAAAGATTTTGCGCCTCATCAATGACCAGCACACAATCTTTGCCCAGAGCCGAGGAATGGAGCAGATGAACGTTCAACTCTTCCGTCAGTTCCAATACCGTATCCGCTTCGGATTCAATGCCGAATTCCTGATTGATTTTTTTCATCAGCTCAATGGCGCTCAGGAATGGATTGAAGATGAAGGCGACTTCCGTATTGGAGTCAAGCTGGTTGAGCAGATTTCTGCACAGTGTCGTTTTGCCCGTGCCGATCTCACCGCTGATCATGACAAATCCGCTACGGTTTCTGATACCGTAGAGCAAATGAGCGAAAGCCTCTTTGTGCTTTTCGCTCAGATACAGAAATTTCGGATCAGGCGTCAGATTAAAAGGACGTTCCCGAAGCCCATAAAAGGATTCATACATGCGTCATCATCCGGTAGTTGCCCTGCAGCGGGGACAACAGCTGTTCGGCCGGCAAAAACATTTCACCTGCGGTAGGTCATAATAGCCTACCAAATATTACCGGAAATATCAAGAATTATTTGTCCTGTCAACAATTTAAACACTAATGTTTGCAAGCATAAAGACGACACCGACCTTATATTTCTTTGCGGCTGTACACTGCGGAGTGCTATACTGTATATAATCATAATCACTTTTATATGTCCCGCGAATGTGACATCAGATTTATTATGGAGGAGATTCCCCTATGGCTGGTCATTCCAAGTGGAGCACAATCAAGCGCAAAAAAGGGGCGGCGGATGCCAAACGCGGAAAGATTTTCGCGAAGTTGGCCAAAGAAATTACCGTGGCCGCACGGATGGGCGGCGGAGACCCTGCTGCAAATCCCCGATTACGCTCTGTGTTGCTCACCGCACGGGGCCACAATATGCCCAGTGATAACGTGGACCGTGCCATCAAAAAAGGGACGGGTGAACTTCCCGGCGTAACCTACGATGAAATCCGTTACGAACTTTATGCACCCGGCGGCGTGGCGCTCATTGTCGATGTTCTCACGGACAACAAAAACCGCACCGTATCCGAGATCCGTCATCTGGTCAACAAGATGGGCGGTAACATGGCGGAAACAGGTGCTGTCTCCTGGAACTTCGATCCGCAGGGACTGCTGGTCATCCCCAAAGAAGGCATTTCCGAAGAAGAGATGTTTGATAAAGCCATTGAAGCCGGTGCCGAAGACGTGGATGCTGAAGGCGATGTCTACGAGATTCAGACAGCCTTCAATCAACTTCATGTTGTAGCCGAAGCACTGGAAGCCGCGGGCGTGAAAGCGGAAGAAGTGAAAACAACCATGGTTCCCAAAACAACCATGGAGATCGACGGAAACACACTGCGTTCCTGTCTGCGGCTCATTGAAGAACTTGAAGAGCACGATGATGTGCAGGATGTGTTTTCCAATCTGGATATCTCCGATGAGGCCATGGCGGAAGTGCTGGGTGAGTAAATGGTGGTCATCGGCTTTGACCCGGGAAGTGCCATTACCGGCTTCGGAGTGATAAGCGGCCGGGGAAACCGGTTGCGCCATGTGGAACACGGCGCCATCCGGACTTCTCCAAAACAATCGACGGCCCAGCGTCTGCAAAGCCTTTTCCAAGATGCCGAAAAGCTCATCGCACGGATCAAACCCGATGCGGTAGCCATAGAACGTTTGTACTTCAAGCAGAATGTAACCACCGGAATTCAGGTGGCACAAGCGCGAGGCGTGCTGCTTCTGGCTGCAGCCAATGCGAATTGTGTCATCGGAGAATTCAGTCCGACTGAAATGAAAACAGCCGTGACAGGCTACGGTCGGGCCGACAAGGAACAGCTGCAGGAAATGGTGCGCCGACTGCTGAACCTGTCCGAAATACCGCGCCCTGATGATGCGGCCGATGCTCTGGCACTGGCCATCTGTCAGATTCAGTTCGGCGCTGTGCAGGATCGGATCCAGTCAGGCGCTTGATTTTTGAAGACCGGAAATCAAAAGAACCCGGGCGAGTCAACCAGTGCCGAGGCAGAAAGCCACGGCAAAACCATAGACGGAGATTCTGTTATGACCATGAAGATCAAGATCAGAGGCATCATGGCGGCCATGGTGACGCCTTTTACAAAAGGTGGTGAGAATGTGGACTACGATAAACTCGGTCCCCTCGGAAACAGGCTGCTTGAACAGGGAGCCCATGGGCTCTTCCCCTGCGGTACAACCAGCGAAGGGCTGCTCATGACAGCCGAAGAGCGCAAAGAAACGCTGGAAGAAGTCATCCGCACAGCCCCCAAGAAAACACCCATCATCGCCCATACAGGCTGTCTGGACTATGCCACCACACTGGAACTCACCCGTCACGCCCGAGACATGGGCGCCACCGCAGCCTCCATCGTCGCCCCCGGATATTATGCCTATGACGACGCAGGTCTCTTCCAGTATTACAGATCTCTGGCCCGTGCCGTTGATGGTTTCCCCATCCTTCTTTATAACATTCCCGCCTGCGCACGCAATGCGCTCAGCCCCGAACTCGTCCTTCGTCTGGCTGAATCAGAAGAAAACATCGTGGGTATCAAAGACAGCTCCGGCGTGATGACCGGTCTGACCCGCCTCATCGGAAATGCCCCTGACGGCTTCCACGTCATTTGCGGTACTGATGACTACGGCTTCCAGGCCATTCTGGCCGGTTGTCCCGCACTGGTTTCCGGACTGTCCAATGTGGTCTGCGAAATTTATGCGGCTGTATACGAGAATATTCAGAAAAAGAACCTGAAAAAAGCCTGGCAGGAACAGATACGTCTTGAACGGGCCGCCCGCATTTTCAAATATGGTCAGAACCTGGCCGCTTTCAAGGAAGGCCTGCGGCTCCGTGGCTTTGATGCAGGTTATGTCCGCCCGCCTCAGCGCAACCTGACGGCCGCTGAAAAACGGAAACTGGAAAAAGACATGCAGGAACTCGGCGTTATCTGAGCATAACACCGGGATACCGGCTTCAGCGTCGCACACAGCAGAAAGAAACAGACGTGGAAGTTACCATTCGACCTTCTGCACTTCGAGGCAGGGTTCAGATTCCTGCCTCGAAGTCTCATACCATCAGGGCTGTTGTAATCGCAGCCCTGGCATCCGGTGAGAGTATCATCCAACGGCCTCTCGAGTCCGACGATGCCCAGTCCGCCAGAAGGGTGTACAGTGCTCTGGGAGCGCAAATCACCACAGAACCCACCTGCTGGCGCGTTATCGGTACAGCTGGAAAACCCATTGCACCCGAGAACGTCGTTGATACAGGCAATTCCGGAACCACCATGCGTATGGCCATGGGAAGCGCCACCCTTATCCCGGAAGGATTCGCTGTCCTTACCGGGGATGAACAGGTGCGGCGACGGCCCGGAATACCTCTGGCCGAAACCCTCACCACACTGGGTGCCCGGATCTGGTCCACACGCTGGAATGGCTGTGCGCCCTGGGTGGTTGGCGGACTGCTCCGGGGAGGTGAAGCCATACTGGAAGCGGAAACAAGCCAGTATGTAAGCTCTCTTTTGCTCAATACCCCTCTGGCCCGGGAAGACACCGTGCTGGGGGTGCCCCTTCTCAATGAAAAACCTTATGTAGTCATGACCCTCGATTGGATTCGCAAACAGGGTGTCACAGTCTTCTGTAACGATGATCTGAGTGAATTCCATATCCCCGGAGGGCAGCAGTATACCCCTGTCAATTGTCCCATTCCCGGAGACTTCAGCTCAGCCACCTTTTTTCTGGCCGCGGGAGCCTTGCCGGGCAATGAGATTACCTGTGACGGTCTTGACATGGAAGACAGCCAGGGCGACAAAGCCGTTGTCTTCTGTCTGGAGGAAATGGGTGCCTCACTGACCCTCACCCCCGAGAGTATCACTGTGGCGAGTCAGAAACTGGAGGGGCGTGAATTTGATCTGAATGCCACCCCCGATGCCCTGCCGATGATGGCCGCCCTGGCATGTCTGGCTGAGGGAACAACTCGCCTGGTCAATGTACCTCAGGCCAGGATCAAAGAAACAGACCGCATTCATGTCATGCGTCTGGAATTGGAAAAACTGGGAGCCTCCATCCGCGAGCTGGAGGATGGAATGATTATTGAGGGCGGTGTGTTGCATGGAGGAGTTGTTGAAGGGCACGGCGACCACCGTATTATCATGGCTCTCGCCATAGCCGCAACAGCAGCCCGGGGGCCTGTTACCATTCGCGATACAGCCGCTGTGAACATTACCTATCCCCAATTCTTCCAGCACCTGCAGGCACTGGGAGCCTCAGTTTCCGGGCCCGGCCTCGCAACGCCATAATAAGGATTTGTAAATGAATATCGTCATTATGGGCGCCAAAGGCGCAGGTAAAACCACTTTGGGAATCAAGCTTGCCGAACGCCTCGGACTGCCCTGGGTGGACACGGACAGACGCATTGAAGCGCTGGACGGACAGGGACGCAGCTGCCGCGATATCTTCGTAGCCGACGGTGAACCACGCTTCCGTGAGTTGGAATTTCAGGCCGCTGAAGAAGCCTCAAAACTGAACTATCATGTCATCATCACCGGTGGCGGACTCATGATGGCTCCCGAAGCCCGCCGCCTCCTGCGAGCCGGGAATGTGCTCGTCATCCTTTGTGCCGATCCGAAAATCCTCTGGGAGCGGGCCACACGCAAAGGGATCCCCCCCGCTTTCGCCGGTGACGATGGCTTTGAACGTTTTGCCGAACAATGCCGCTTCCGTGAAGAAGTGCTCACGCCTTTTGCCGATATCGTTTTTGATACGACAAGCACCGATCAGGATGAAAAGGCGGCCATTCTGGCCAACGACATTGAATCTGAACTGGCCCTGCGCCGTCATCTGGCCAATACCTACGGCGATATCATCCGGGCAACCACCTTCGGAGAAAGCCATGGCCGGGCCATTGGTGTCGTACTCGACGGCCTGCGACCGGGTATCCCCTTCGATGTGGAAGACATTCAAAAAGAACTCGACAGGCGGCGACCCGGTCAGAGCAAAGTGGTTACCCAGCGTCGGGAAGCGGATACAGTCGAAGTGCTCTCCGGTGTCTTTGAAGGGCTGACCACCGGCGCCCCTCTGGCCATGATGATCCGCAACGAAGATCAGCGTTCCAAAAGTTATGATAATCTCATAGACCTCTTCCGGCCCGGCCATGGTGACTTCACCTTCTACAAAAAATACGGAGTACGTGACCACCGCGGCGGAGGCCGGCAGTCCGGTCGTGAAACAGCCTGTCGTGTGGCCGCCGGCGCCTTTGCCCGAACCGTTCTGGAATCCATGAATATCCGGATCGTGGCGCATTCCATTGAAATTGGCGGTATTCAGGCGAATAAATGCGATTTGTCCGTCATTGAAAACAATCCCGTCCGTTGTGCCGATGTGGATGCGGCTCCCCTCATGGAAGAGGCCATCCTGAATGCCCGCAGTCAGAAGGATTCACTGGGAGGCATTATCCAGTTGGAGATTCACAACCTGCCCCCGGGTCTGGGCGACCCTGTATTCGGAAAACTCGATGCACGGCTCTGCAGCGCCATCATGACCATAGGCGCCATCAAAGGCGTGGAAGTGGGCGATGGCTTCTCCATCACGCGCCTCCGTGGATCACAGGCCAACGATCCCATGAGCGAACAGGGCTTTACAAGCAACCATCACGGCGGTATTCTCGGCGGTATCTCCAGCGGTACCCCGGTAATCATGCGTGTCGCTGTCAAGCCCACAGCTTCCATTGCCTCCAAGCAACGATCCATCCGCATATCCGGAGAACCCTGTGACGTGGAGGTGAAGGGCCGTCATGATCCCTGCATCGTTGTCCGTGCCGTGCCGGTCATTGAGAATATGGCCGCCTGGGTACTGCTCGATGCCTTCGAACTGCAGGCGCGAATCAACCCTGAATGGGCGGAAAAATATTATCCCGCAGCCGACGCCTGAGACCCCCTTATTGAAACCAGGCCCGGAGCAGAGTCCGGTAAATACGGAAAGAGTCCTGGATTTTACGGAAGTGGGAACTGCGGTTTCCCGGCTCATAGACCGTTGCCACAGGTGCCGAAGCCAGACGGGATCCCTGACGCAGGGCGAAGAGGATCATTTCCATCTCTGTTTCATAACGCCCGCCCTGACTGTAAGCTGCAAACTGCTCCGCAAAATCACGGGAAAGAACACGAAAACCGCATTGGGTATCCGGAAGAGGACAGCGGAAAATATGGGCACTGATCCACGCCGTCACCATATTGCCGAAATGACTTCGCAGAGGCATGGATTTCCGGTCAATCTGTCTCGCCCCTACGAGCAGATCAGCCTCTTCTTTCTCGCTTGCAGCCAGTAACCCTTCAATCTCAGCCGGATCATGCTGGCCATCAGCGTCCATGAGCAGAATTCTCTCTACCATCTCCAGAGCCAGAGCCGCACGCAGACCCGCCAGAAGCGCATGGCCTTTGCCGCGATTCTCCGGAAACACCACTGTCTGGATATCCCGCTCTTTTAAAAAGTCCGTGCCGCCATCAGTGGAGCCGTCATCCACGACAATGACCGGACCCGTAAAGACATGCAGCTCATCCAGCACCTTTTCCAGGCGTGGACCCGCATTGTAACAAGGGATGATGACAACCGATTTTTCTGACATGAATGCTCCAGACTTCGGCTTTATTATTCTGACAACAATAACGGACAGCCGCTTATTCTTATCTTATCACGCCGGAACCGGAGAAACACAAAACAGCTCAGCCGCAACCAAATGATACTTTTTTATTTAACCGCGAAAAGCGCAAAAGGACGCGAAAGGAATGAGAGGAAAAAGCTATGTCTCCCCGGAGTCTCTTTTGTATCCCAAGACATACCCCCGCCCCTCCCACATC
>JAAYJV010000061.1 GCA_012522755.1 Candidatus Hydrogenedens sp. | reverse complement strand
CCGGTAGGGGCGAAAAATCTTTCGCCCGAAACATCCCCGGTCAAAACCTCGACCTCCACGACACGCCGTCATTCCGGGCGAAAGCAGGAATCTTAACACAAAGCGTCGGTCTGCTTTTATATTAATGCTTGACATGCGCAGACCAACCGGTGCGTGCACGGCCGGTAGGGGCGAAAAATCTTTCGCCCGAAACATCCCCGGTCAAAACCTCGATCTCCACGACACGCCGTCATTCCGGGTGAAAGCAGAAATCTTAACACAAAGCGTCGGTCTGCTTTTATATAAATACTTGACATGCGCAGACCAACCGGTGCGTACACGGCCCGGTAGGGGCGAAAAATCTTTCGCCCGAAACATCCCCGGTCAAAACCTCGACCTCCACGACACGCCGTCATTCCGGGCGAAAGCAGGAATCTTAACACAAAGCGTCAGTCTGCTTTTATATTAATGCTTGACATGCGCAGACCAACCGGTGCGTACACGGCCGGTAGGGGCGAAAAATCTTTCGCCCGAAAACCTAAAGATAAAAACGGGCGAGATTTTTCGCCCCTACTACCCTTTAGTCTCAGCCCTTCTCGACATGTCCATTCCGTCCATTGACCCCAACCTTCCTGTTAAAACGTCACAACATACATTCAGCCCTCCCAGATTCGTCCGATCCGTCTGATCCGTCCGATCGGTCCGATCAAAGACCCTGAGACATACCCACAACCAGACGCTACTCCACAAACCCCAAGACATACAACCCACAAACACGCCATTGCCCCAACCTCCCACACCGCACCATCATGCAGCATCATTGTCCATGTTGTCCACTTGGAATTTTAACTGGTATTGTGTAGACTGTAATCAGACAAACTCAGCCCTTATTTATGAACACTGCTTATCTGCTGCCGGATAAATAAGGGCAGGTCAGGAAAGTGATGAGCCATGAACAAAATAGAATTAATTGAATTAATAGGCCGTGGCGAAGACAGCCGCACTCAGTTCAAACAAAGCCAGAATCTCAGCAACGCAAAATCGCTGGGTGGTGAAATGGCAGCTTTTGCAAATGGCAAGGGCGGACAGATTCTCATTGGCGTTGACGACAATGGGTCTATTACAGGCTTGTCTTTAGAGGATGTGCGACGAATAAACCAGCTGATCTCCAACACAGCCACCGATTGTGTGCGCCCCTCCATTAATCCACAAACTGACAATATCTCTATAGACGGAAAATTAGTGATGGTCGTCACAATCGCTGAGGGAATATCCAAACCTTATGCCGACAACGACGGCGTATTTTGGGTCAAATCCGGTGCGGACAAACGCAGAGTGACCGCTCGGGAAGAAATACAACGGATGCTGCAAAACTCCTCACTCGTTCATGCGGATGAAATACTCATTGAGAGAAGTTCGCTGGATGATATTGATCTCATGTACTTCGGCCCATTTTTTGAAAAGAATTATGGAAATACTCTCGAAGGCTTTTGTGAATCCGAAGGAATCTCTTTCGGTCAATTGCTTAATAATCTCGGGCTGGCTCAAAACGAAACACTTAATCTGGCGGGCCTCATGCTTTTCGGAAAAAATCCTCAGCGATATCGCCCGGCCTTCGTTGTGAAGGCGGTGTCTTTTCTTGGTAACGACTGCTCCGGAGACGAGTACCGGGACAGTCAGGATATTACAGGCTGCTTGAAAGTGCTGTATACCGAAACGATCTCTTTTCTTACCCGCAATCTGAGACGTGTTCAAAATGGCCAGAATTTCAACACCGAAGGTATATTGGAGGTCAATCGCTCGGCATTGGAAGAACTGGTTGTCAATGCATTGCTTCATCGTGACTATTTCGTTTCCGCTCCCTGGCGCATGTTTATCTTTGAAAACAGGATCGAGATTATCAGCCCGGGCCATCTTCCCAATAATCTCAGCCTGGAAAATATCCGCAATGGCGTATCCAATATCCGAAATCCCCTGATCGCATCCTTCGCAACGAAACAATTGCCCTATAGAGGTATTGGCACTGGAATCCGACGGGCTCTGGAAAAGACTCCGGATCTGGAACTGGAATCCGACTATGATCGGAATCTTTTCATTGCACGTATCCCACGCCGAGACACTACGTAACAAAGGCAGTGCAGCATAGCCACAACCAACTTGTCTTTTCACCACAGAGATTTTTAGAACCACTGATGGACACAGATAGACACTGATGATAGAAAGAGAATACGCCGCAAAGAAGTCTCTTTTTACTTTTCCAGGTTAATACGCGCTATGTGCCAATGTGGAAATTGGCGTTCCCAGGAGACTTGTCTCCAAGTCTTAAAACCTCACAACATACCCGCCGCCCTCCCAGATTCGTCCGATCCGTCTGATCCGTCCGATTATAGACCCTGAGACATGCTCATAGCTCGACTCTCCACGCCATCATGATCGGGCGAAAAATTTTTCGCCCCTACCAGCCTTTAGTCTCGGCCCTTCCCGACACCTCCATGCTGTCCATTTCTTCGGTGGCAAAAAGTTTTGATTACACAAAAACTTGGAATGTCCACCAGGATTCACTACACTGTATATCACCGATGATTCAAGAGAGTCCAGCAACCTTTTAACAAAGTTCGCTTCCGGAGACAAACGGAATGGTTGAAAAATTTGAACCTGACTTTACAATAACCAACGAAATCACTGCTGGCTTGACGCAGATTGAACGGGCCCGTGGATTTCTGGAAGGGGCTGTTTTGTCTGAAGAGTGGGTACAAGCCATGCGGCAACGTGCGCTGGTCTTGGAGGCTCACCACACGACTCATATTGAAGGAACACAGCTGTCTCTGGCGCAGGCTAAAGATCTTCTTGATGGCAGTCCTGTGGGAGGCACCGATCCCGACGATGTGCAGGAGTTGCTCAATTATAGAGATGCCTTTGACTTTGTATCTGAATATCTTGAAAGCGAAGGACCCATCACGGAGGGACTGATCCGGGAAATTCACAAACGCCTGGTTCAAAACGTGCGTGGTGGAGCAGCATCTCCAGGTGACTACCGAAAAGTACCAAATTACGTTGTCAGTTCGGCGACAGGTAATATTATCTATACGCCTCCTCCAGCACACGATGTAGCTCTCATGATGCGAAGTCTGGTAGATTGGTTGAATCAGGAAAAAGAAGTTCATCCTGTACTGATCAGTGGTATTGCCCAGTTTCAGCTGGTTCACATCCACCCTTTTCTGGATGGTAACGGTCGATGCTCACGACTGCTCTCCACTTTATACCTCTATAGAGCTGGCTATGATTTCAAACGTCTCTTCACTATCAGCGAATTTTATGACAGAGACCGTCCCGCATTTTATGAAGCCCTGCAAAGTATCCGTGAAACAAACATGGATATGACGGCTTGGCTGGAATATTATGTGCGGGGCCTGACTGTTCAACTTTCAGAACTTCGAGCCCGAAGTGAAAGGGCCATACGACAACAGTTTCTTACGGAAGAGCATCGTCTCTCCGATCGTCAGGCAATAGCCCTCGGTCATATCCTGGAACATGACCTCTTGACGATTCAGGAATTCGAAGTGCTGTGTCCGGATGTCAATCGCCGTACGCTACAGCGCGATTTGAAAGCAATGGTTGATGCTGACTTACTCCTCTCCGAAGGCTCAACTAACAATCTCCGCTATTGCATGAAACCAGCACCTTGAAACTTACGACAAACTTGCGACATAACTTGCGACATTTCTAAAAATCGAAGCTCCCCTGTTCTGCCCTCGGGATATCCTCCGATTTCTGTTGCAGGGTTTCCATCAGAGAAGTTTCGTAAGGCGGTGTTGGCCAGGGGAGAGCACCGAGAGCCTGAAGCGCTTCATTGCCCGGGGGCACCTCTTCTCCAGTGCGCACAAAAACCGGACGGCCATGATCCCGTTTCAATTCTTCCACTGCCCCGGCCCAGGTGCCGCCTTTTTGATGATCGGCACTGACAACGAGTCCATAATCAGCCAGGGCATAGATAAATTTGTTGCGTGCCATGGCTGTACCCACAGTAAAGCCCGCCTCGGGATGAAAGGGTGATACCAGTAACAACCGCCCCTCACCCAGAAGATAACGCGCTTCTTCTTCCAGGGTCCTTTTCAAAAGGCTGTCGGCAAGAACACCCAGACTCACTCCCCCATGTTCCACAGCTGTTCGCATGGAAATCTGATCCACACCACGGGCACCACCTGAGACCACGGGCATCCCTTCTTCCGCACAGAGTCCCGCCACTTCACGGGTGAAGCCTTCGCCAGCAGGATCAACATGACGGGAGCCCACCATGGCCAGCCCTCCCCCTTCCAAGAGCGACAGATTTCCAGCACCAAAAAGCAGGGGCGGTGCCTGATCAGCCAGATGACTCTTGTAACGGACGGGATAGGCGGCGTCGGCAACGCTGTAAATCCAGAGTCCTTGGCTCTCCCACTGTTCCAAGGCAAAGCCCAGCGACACAGCCCTGTCCAGAAGAGCACGCACTCGATCAGGCATCAAGGAGGCACTGAGGGCAAGCTCATCGCTGGCAGCTCCTTCCAGAAGTTCCGACGCTGTCACGGCCTTTTCTTTCATGGCACGACAAAAGGCAGCATACTCCCGGGATGACAAAGTTCTTTCGCTCTTTTCTTTTTCAAAGGCAGCACAAAGTAAAAGAGCCAGGCGGGTATCTTCACTTACATAATCAGACATTCAAGGATTCCTTAAAGCGTTTAAAGCGAGGGCCAGCGGAAAGACATTGCGACAACCGGCCTGTCGCAGAAGAGCGGCTGCAACCGTGAAGGTCCACCGTGAGCTGACCATATCATCAATGAGAAAACAAGGGCCTTTGGGCATGGTCCCGCGAATCCGGAAGGCGCCATCAAGGTTGCGCACCTGATGATAGCTGTTTTTCATTTCTTTTTGTTCCGGCGTGTCACGCACCTTCACAAGACAAGCCTCAAAAGGCAGTTGCAAGGCATCAGCCAGTCTCTTGGCAAAATCCGGTACCAGCTGACCGCTTCGCAACGAAGGGATACAGCAAATCCATTCCGGTTTCGGCTGAGGCGCCCAAGTTTCAATCATTTCCACACAGCCGCGAACAAGTTCATCAGAGAAAAATCTTGTCTGATATTTCCCTTCGGCAACGAGGGTACCCCATCCGGCATCGCGCCACAAACTCAGGGCACGCCCCGGACTGGCCTGCAAGTCTTCCGCAATAGCATAGCCTTTAAACGGGGACCATACAAAAAGGTCTTTCATGGGCCACACCAGCCTCGGCTCGATGACCTGATAATTGCGACGCAGAAAAATACCCGCTTCATTGGCGAGGCGGGGATCAAAGCTGTCGCTGAGCAATCCTGATTGAGAGCAGTTCTTGCAGATGCCACAAGTATCCTTTGGCTTGTCGTCCAAAGCTCTTTGCAGAAAGACCATGAGGCAGCCTTTATGCTCCAGATAATCCTGCATCTGCGCTTCTTCCCGGACGCGCTGGGCTGTAATCTGGTCGGCATAACCGGAATTCACTTTATAAGCCGCTCCCGCCGGAGACAAGCTCCATTTTCCATCGAGGAAAATCACGGGTGCCGGGGATTCCAAAGCGAGAAAACGCAGAGCCTTCCTGATCTCTCCAAAGCGCAAGTTGACATAGCGTTGTACCTGACGGATGGCCAAACTGCCCTGCTCTTTCAAGACAGTGAGCACCTGCTGGATATGCTTCTGCGGCGGGAAAGCACTCTCCCGGAAATATTCGGCTATGTCACCATCCTCCTCACCACAAAGCATGATGCCATAGGCATTGTCCAAGGCTCTTCCGGCACGGCCCACCTGCTGATAATAATGAACCACTGAAGCAGGCCGTTGAAAATGGATGACAAAACCAAGATCGGGCTTGTCAAAACCCATACCCAAAGCCACCGTAGCCACCAGCACTTTGATTTCGTTTTTCAGCAAGGCCTGCTCCAAAGCCTCGCGGCGACCGATCTCCTCTTCCCCTTCCGACCTCACCCCCGCATGGTAGGGTTGTGCTTTGATACCATTGCGCTGCAACCACGATGCTATGCGTTCTGCATCGCGCTGGGTCAGGGTATAGACAATCCCGCTGCCGGGAAGAAAGGGGATCACCGTGGCGAGCCAGGCCATGCGTACAGCAGCACTGGGCATATGAATATTTTGCAGCTTCAACCCGCGCCGGACCAGACTGCCCCGAAGGAGCGTCATCCGTCTGCCCAGTTGTTTTTGAATATCCACCACAACCCGGTTGTTGGCTGTCGCTGTCGTGGCCAGAACAGGCACCCGCGGCGGCATATGCCTCAAGATACGACCGATACGCCGGTAGTCGGGCCGAAAATCATGACCCCAATCTGAAATGCAGTGGGCCTCATCCACAACCAGAAAACTGATGGACCTTGCCAAGGGGGTCAACACCTCCGTCTGAAAGGAAGTATTGGAAAGCCGTTCCGGTGAAATGATCAGCAGGTCAACCTCATTGGCTTCCAACGCCGTCTTCACATCCTCCCAGGCCTCCTGGTTGGTGCTGTTGATGGTTTCACAGCGCAGGCCAATGCGCCGGGCCGCTTCCATCTGATTGCGCATAAGCGAGAGAAGCGGTGAGATGAGCAGTGCCGGCCCGGAACCCTGATCCCGGAAAAGACGACAGGCAAGAAAATAGACCATGCTCTTCCCCCACCCCGTCCGCTGCACGACAAGCACCCGTTTCCTTTTCAACAGCGCTGCTATGGCCTCCCATTGACCGGAATGGAATTGAGCATCAGGTCTCCTCAAAGCCCGGCACAAATAAGCTTCTGCCTGTTTTCGCAATCTTATCGAGCCCTCCCGAAAATATCAGAAAAAAACTGCTTCATAGCACTTCCATTATATAAATAATCACAGGCAATTTTCCTCAAATTATTTAGCAGAACCTTTCACATTGCTAATGGCACCAAAAATGGGGACTTAACACTGGGAAAAGCACATAAGAAATGAAAGACGAAATGCAGATGTTTCTTCAAGTATAGATCAAACACGGGCTTGAATTTCGGTTTTAAGATCTTCCTATAAGGAGATGGACAATGGAAAAGAAGGTATTTGTGGCCGGTGCCAGCGGTGCTGTGGGCAGAAGACTCTGCAGACTGCTTGTTGCTGACGGATGGCAAGTCACGGGGACAACCCGTTCGGAAGAAAAGGCATCCATGCTGCAACAACTGGGAGTAAAGCCAACTATTGTAGACGTCTTCGACAAGAAACGACTGACAGCGCTCATGAAAAAGGCGGCGCCAGAAATGGTGATCCATCAGCTTACGGATTTGCCGCCGGGACTCGATCCCGCACAAATGGAAGCGGCCCTGATACGCAATGCACGACTCCGGGAAACAGGTACCGCCAACCTCGTTGCAGCGACCGTGGCTGCCGGAGCTAAGCGTCTGGTGGCTCAAAGCATTGCCTTTATCTATGCTCCCGGCAGAAAACCCTATACAGAAGAAATGCCTCTGGCTCCAGCGGGCCCCACCTTTGCCAATACAGTGAACGCTGTTATCAGCTTGGAAGAACAGGTGTTGACTGGGTCTTTCACAGGAATCGTCCTGCGCTATGGAAAATTTTACGGTCCGGGCACCGGCTTCAATGAACCAGCGGAAGAAGGCCCCCTCCATGTGGATGACGCCGCTGATGCGGCACGGCGCGCGCTGACACTGGGCGAAAGAGGTGTCTATAACATCGCCGAAGACGATGGAACAGTGTCCATTGAAAAAGCGAAAAGAGAGCTCCACTGGCAACCCGGTTTCCGGCTGGACGAAAAGGGATAAGGTCGGGTGAAGAGAGGAAGAAGAGATTTTTTTACCACAGAGGCACAGAGAGCACAGAGGTACACAGAGAAGAAAAAGACCATACGCCGCAGAATCGTCAATTTGTTTTTCCAGGTTAATACGCGCTGTGTGCCAATGTGGAAATTGGCGTTCCCAGGAAGCATGACTCTTGGCACAAGAATATCTCAAAGT
>JAAYJV010000060.1 GCA_012522755.1 Candidatus Hydrogenedens sp. | reverse complement strand
GGCATCACCGAGGACCAGCGTTTCAACCGCCCTGCCAAGGACGGCGACCGCTACACCCAGGAAGGCATCTATACCATCACTGTGTACAATCGATACACGGGCGAGCAGACCGAAAAACAGATTTTTGTGGGTACGGATGCGTTGCTCAAGGAATATGTAGCCAATGGATTCAAGCTGGATAAAACGGGGAAGTAGGCAGTATCCCTGACATTGATTTTTTTCATCTAATGCAGAACACGGAGGTTTGCCTCATGAAAAAATTCCTTGCCCTGTTCCTGTCCTTGGTTCTTGTAATCAGCTGCTTGCAAAGTCAAGGAAAGGCGCAGGAAAATTTGCTCGCGGATAATCTGGATGCAGAGTTTGTAGCGGGCATCAAGGGCTTGAATGACCCTTCTCTTCCCCGCTACTTGGAGGACAGCCTCTACATCAGCCTGGTAGAGATCCTAAACAGCGATGACTATTTCGTTGAAAATGTCCAGGCCATTTATATATCCCAGGAATATCTGGATGAGCTGGCTTATAACAGCCAGATGAACGTCTTCTTCGGCTACACACTGTCTGAGTTGGAGCAAGAATTCCAAAGTTCCAAGTTCATCTTTACCTTAGGCGAGGACGGAACAACTGTTGTTGAGCCGTTTGAGGAAATAACGGATGAAACATATAGCAAAGTGTTTAGGAATATTGCTATCGGAACCGGTGTAATCCTGGTATGTGTAACAGTTTCAGTTGTCTCTGCTGGGGTCGGTGCACCAGCCATCAGCTTAATTTTTGCGGCCTCTGCAAAGACAGGAGCCACCATGGCGCTTTCGGGGGCTGCTATGGGTGCTGCTTCAGCAGGCATTATCACCGGGATACAAACGAATAATATTGAGTCTGCTTTAAAAGCTGCTGCACTGGCAGGTAGCGAGGGGTTTAAGTGGGGGGCGATTTCTGGTGCGGTTTCTGGAGGTGCATCAAAGCTAATTAGCCTTAAGGGATCTACCTTGGGTGGGTTAACGATGAATGAAGCAGCTCTAATCCAAAGAGAATCAAATTATCCGGTACATGTGATCAAACAATTTTCCTCAATGGAGCAATATGAAATCTTTAAACACGCGGGACTATCCCCTCATGTCATTAATGGAAAAACCGCATTAATTCGGAAGATAGATTTGGACTTTATAGACGAAAGCGGTCAAACAAATAGAGCACGAATGAAACTCGGACGGCCAGCGCTTGATCCAGCCTCCGGAAGAGAATTTGATTTACATCATGTCGACCAAAGAATGGAGTCCACACTAGCTATACTGACATTGGGAGAACATAAGTCAAATGGAAATTTTAATATTCTCCATCCAAAAAGTGGGCCATCACAGATTGACCGATCTGTTTTTCACCGTGAAAGAGAAGATTTTTGGATGACTTTGATTAGACTTATTGAGAACGGAGGGGTAAATCTATGAAAAATATCATTGATGTCCTCAAAGAGCAAGAAGGATTTCAGTCAGCAAGCGGTGCATCGAAAGAAGATATCGATAGAGCAGAATATTCATTGAGTTTGTCATTTTCCGATGAATTTCGAAAATACCTTGCCCAGCTTGGCTCTGCAGCTTTTAGAAGTCATGAGTTGACCGGAATTACAAAATCATCACGTCTCAGCGTTATCGATGTAACCAAAGAAGAGAGAGCAAAGAACCCCGAAATTCCATTAAAATGGTACGTTGTCGAACAATTACATATAGACGATGTAAGCATCTGGCAAGCAGGCACAGGAGAGATATACCAAGTAATCCCAGGAACTGCACCTATTAAGCTATGTGATTCGTTGGTTGAATACATTGAGTCATAAGAATGTGAGACAAGAAAAACAGAATGCCCCTAAAGAAAATAATTAGCGCCATCACCGGTCAAAAAGAGCAGGCCGTTCAGAAAGTCTCTGAGCCAACAACACCCTCTACACAGCTGAGCGATTTATTTGCAATCTATCGCCCAGCTGAAGTAGAGATGAGCAAGTATAGAAAGTTGCCGCTGACTAGCATAGCAACACTTGGAGCTGCGCTTTCCCAGATGCCTGAATCCGCGCGCTCCATTGTTCAAACGGTTTCCCATGAGATTGCAACCAGGGAAACACTCTTTGTAGGCATTAACCCCAAGGGAGTTATGGGGTATTTGCGACAAAATGAATTTGGTACAGTTGGCAACATCATGCGGATCAATGAACAGGGAAAACATGTCATCGCCGGACGCATGCGCTTCAAGGCACTGGAAGGAGGCTTGCCAATCAATACAACCTCCACCACCACCATTCCCTTTGACCCAACGACCCTGATGATCGCCGTCGCTCTGATGAACATTGAGCAAAAATTGGCAGATCTTCAAAGGCTGGCAGAGGAAATCCTCCAATTCCTGAAACTGGACAAGCAATCAAAACAGCGGGGAAACCTCAACACGCTGGGGGAAATTCTGGAGGATTATAAAAGTCACCCTGGTAACACAGAGTTCCTTCGTCTTCGCAATGTAGAAGTGCAAACCATCAAGCGGGAAGCCCAACAGGATATTCTCTTCTATCAGGAACGGATTGCCAAGGAGCTTAAAGAACAAAAGCTCATTCATGTGGCACAGCAAGCACAGGGAATGCTGGATGCCATCATGAGCGAGTTTCATGAATACCAGCTTGCCTGTTACCTGTATTCCTTTTCATCGTATTTGGACATTATGCTGCACAAGAACTTTGATGCTGCCATGTTGGACACAATAACCCAGAGAATGAAAGAACATGCAAGCCGTTATCATGAATTGTATCAGCAGTGCCGGAAACAGATCGAAAACTATTATCAGGCTTCCATTGATGTGCAAATTCTCGGAGGTATTGGTAATCTGGCTAAAGCTTTGGGCAATGCCATAGCAACCGTCCCCGTCCTGAAGGACAGCCCGGTAGATGAGTTGCTCAACAATGCCGGCCAATCCTTGAGTGATGGCAATGAAACAACACTGCAAAAGAAACTGGCACAGTTCTCTCCTATGGAAGATAGCCGCATAAAGCCTTTCATTGATAACATCCAAGCGGTGAGGTTACTGTACAATCAGCCCAAAGCCATGCTGACGGACGGGGAATTCCTATATGTTTTGAAAGATGAGTAATACGGCTTATGCATTACTCAACGCAAAAAATCTGCTTGCATAGAATTCATCGCATAAAAATTAGTCTGTTTTCCCGAAACACCTGCGATTTTCTGTAATTCAACACTCCTCTGTGTATAAACAAAGCTTGTGTAGTTGTGGTGCCTCTCTGATGCAGGATAGGGATGTTTCTGATCGGTTTGGACAGGGCTTTTTTGATTTTTATTTTTAGCCAAATTATTCGGAAGTGATTTCGAAACTGAATGATTATGGAAAATTGGCATCGCTGCCTGTTTGTTCCCGAAAAACCATCCCTCAGTTTTTCATGTTTCATTTGATGGTGAGCTCAAACAAGTGTGTCCTCATGAAAACATGCGTTCATGAACGAAGGAACCCGGGAACGCATTGCAAGTATTCTCTGTCGAAGCATCAGGCTTCTTCAACCAATTCTCTCCACGCCTCGTAAATCATCACCATGGCCAGGGTATCAAGCTCGCAGTATTTTCTCAGGGCTTGGTCCAATTCCTTGCGCTCATAATCGGACATATCCTCAAACTGCATTTGAGCATAGGCGGTAAGCGCCGCGCCACCATCCCGAATGCTATCGCTATTGCTGAGCAACTGCCCATCTCGCTCGGTCACCGTTTGAAACATGGAAGGCAGCAGATGATAGGGGTCGATGACGTTGTCGTCGTTATCCCGTTTGATCCACACCCAATCCTTGAAGTTCAGGCTTGGAATGCGCCCTTGAACCCCTGGTTCTGCACCATAGATTGGCTGGGCATATTTCTTTTGCAACCCAGGCGAACTGCTCAGAACCGCCGGCAGCACCTGTTTGATGGAATTGGAGCCGCGGGTAGCGGGATGATAATAATAGCGCTTGACAATGTCACACATGTCCACCATGTTGCGACGACCTTCCCACGTTCTTGTGCTGTTGCCCGTGGACTTGGTAATGGACTCAATGAAAGCACATAGCTTCCGTCTATCCGGAATACGCCGGTAATCATCCTCTAATTGAGAATGAATCAGGTTCAGATAGGTGTTCTCGTGCGCTGCGTAACGAAAGATGGTACCCTGGTCCTTTGACAGTTGTACCCGGAGTTCGCGAACAAAGTCATAGTTGGGAAAGCTGCCTGGCGTAGTGTTGAGATATTCCCCGGCATGGCGGACAGAACCATCTTTTTCCACGATGTGATGTGAAAACTGAAAAGCGATGCCCTCATAGGGATGGTGCC
>JAAYJV010000059.1 GCA_012522755.1 Candidatus Hydrogenedens sp. | reverse complement strand
CGACTAAACACTGGTAGGGGCGAAAAATCTTTCGCCCGGGTGGCACGGGTTGGACCAAGTGGACAGAATGGACGTGTCGGGAAGGGCTACGACTAAACACAGGTAGGGGCGAAAAATCTTTCGCCCGGGTGGCACGGGTTGGACCAAGTGGACAGAATGGACGTGTCGGGAAGGGCTACGACTAAACACAGGTAGGGGCGAAAAATCTTTCGCCCGGGTGGCACAGAATGGCCAGAGTGGACAGACTGGGCACGGCATGCCGTGCCCCTACGTGCCCTCGCTTCTCGTCCTTAGCCCCTCATTCCTCGTCCCTTTCTTCTTTCTCTTCTCCCTCTTCTTCCTCTGTGTCTCTGTGGTAAAAAAAGCTCTTCTTCGTGAACCTTCGTGCTCGAGCTGCGACCTGGTGGAAATTTTTCTCTGTGCCTCTGTGGTTAAAAAATCCCTAGTTCCTAATTACCGCACCCACATCCAGCAAATACACCTGTCTCTGGCCGGAGCACAACGAATCGATGCAAATCTGTGTGCCAGCCCTGTTCCAGCTGGGATGCAAATCACAGCGCAATTGTTCTTCCGTCGCCCGCTCCTGGAAAAAACGCCCGAGGTCAACGCGCTTCCCGTCGGCAGGTCGGTAGAGCAGCAGCGTCTGTTTTCTTTCCTTGTCGGGATAAGTGTCCGTAAGAATCCAGTTTCCGCAGGGCGACCAGGTGCAGTGCCCGTCCTGAATGAGCACCTCCGGGGCCACCACCTCGACACGATCGCTTTGATCGAAGTAACGGTGGAATTTATTGCCCGTCTCTTTTTCCGTTGACCAGGCGAGAATCTCTTTTTCATCACGCCAGATGAAATGAGAGACCATGCCGTTGTCGTTGAAGCAGAAGATATCGCTGCCATCGGGTGCAGCTGTGAAGCCCTGGGTAAAGCGGCCTTTCCTGTTTTCCTTGTGCCAGCGATGAAGGAAGATGAAGCGGCTGCCGTCGGTGTTGTACAAGAGATGATTGAACCAGTGTTTTCCGAGGGCTGTTGTTTCGTTGCCATAGCCCAGCGCGATCTGATTCAAGTTGATGATGGTCCTGGATTCACCTGTAGTCAGATCCAGATGATAAATGCCTTCCGAGTCGGGATGCAGTTCTTCATGAAGAGGATCTTCAAAGCCGTTATATCCGTAGCCGGGCCGTGTATCGCCCAGACGGGTGAAATTGAGCCCTACAGCGGATTTTCCGTCGGGATTCACGGCATATACGGGCCGGGGAAGCTGACGTTTTTCTCCCGTGAATACATTGTGGATCACGGAGGCATAGTCTGATTCTGTGCGGATATTATAGATCACTTCTTCGGAGGAGCCGGGCAGCCATTGAAGCATGGCACCCTGTTGCCAGCACCAGGCGGTCGTTTCTGCAAAGGGAATCCATTTATTCCCATCCTGAAGATCGATCATACCGAGAACAATGGCATCATCGGCCCGGGGCGCACGGTCTTCAAAGCCCACTTCCATGGCGAGCACATAACGATCCGAGGGATCGAACTGGAATTTATCGTAATAAGCGAACCAGTGGGCCATAGGTCCTTCCGTCAGGGCCATGAAGGGGACTTCCGCCTCGCAGAGGCTCGTATCGGCCGTGGCGGAGACTGACAGACTCAAAGCGATAAAAAGAATGAGGACTGTGCTTGTTTGAAAGCGCATGAAAAACTTCCTTTCCGATGGTAGAAGAATCAACCTGAAAAGCTTGCCATAACGGGCATATGATCACTGAGAGCGAAAGAAGTTTTGTCTTCAGGGTCAGGAACGAAGGGCGGTTTGTTCAGGACGGCGGCTCCAGTGGCTTTTTCGGCCAGATCGGGAGTCGCCCAGATATAGTCGATTCGAGCACGGCCGCCTGTGGTGGGGCAAGTGGGTTCCTCGCCTATGCCCATTTTCAGGCCGATATCGACGAGACCCGCATCGACCCACAGTTTATATTCGGGCCCTTCGGGACGATGGTTCAGATCGCCCTGGAGCAGGACGGGTGCGGAATCGCGCAGCGTGTCGATGAGCTCAATGATCTTTTTGGCTTCTTCAATGCGCACCTCTTCCTTGTGTGCGTGGAAATGGGTGGTGATGACATGGAGTTTCCCGAAGGGCGTGGACAACACCGCACGGCCGAGATGGCGGGTATAGAGAGTGTCGGGATGGGGCTCTCCCGCTGTGGGTCTGTTCTCGCTGAACAGTATTTCATAGCGTGTGATGACGGCTCCGGGAAAGCCGCCAGGATAGGTGTAGTCGCCTTTCCAGCCTCCGGGGAAGAAGGCGTAGTTCATGCCCAGCGCATCAGCGAAACGTTTTACTTTCTTTTCATAGGGACCTTCTTTGAAGGTGATGAGGTCGGGCTTGAATACTCTGAGTGCTTCAGCCGTGATTTCGGGAAGACGGCTGTGAGCGGCGCCTATGGTATGCCTGTTATCGTCAGTACGGGGAAAGCCTCGGAAGGCGAGCACATTATAGGCGATTGTATTCAGTGAAACACAGGTATCTTGTGCCTTTGCCGGAAAGGCTGTTGCGGCCAGTGCGGCACCGGTGAGTTCCAGAAATGTTCTTCTTTTCATGACAGATGTTCCTTATCGTTGCCGGGGACTGTAAATGCTTCCAGATCCCTGGTCTGCATCAAAAACCCATGGTAGCATAAAAATCAGGGGGCGATATAGTTTAAATGGAAGCGGGGAGGGTGGTAGTATGCAGTGAGTGTCGGGTCATGCTTCAGCCATTGCCACGAAAAATAAAACAGGGAGATCTTTTATCATGCGTAAAGTGCTGCGTTATCTGATACGTATAACGCTGATTTGTTTACTGCTCTTTTTCTATGTGAATTATAACGGGATCCAGTACACGCTGGGATTGCTCACCAATTCCATTCGTGACCCTTATTTTGATTCTTCAGGGTATGAACCGGCCCGAAACTGTTTCGGTGAGGAAGAGTGTTCCAGCGGTGAATTGCGTGTCCTCTGCTACAACATTCTCTGTCGCATCTGTGAACCGGAACAGCCCTGGGAAGAAAGACTGCCTTATCTGCGGCGGCTCATTGCCTATTATGATCCGGATCTTTTCGGGTCCCAGGAGCTGGGCGGTTGGAAAGATATAGAAGAGCTTCTGGCCGATACGGAAGAATATGAGACGGTCACCTTCACTTTCGGGCCCTGGACCTATGCGGACTCAGCACTCTTTTTCAAGAAGGAACGCTTTGAACTGCTCGACTCCGGTCAGTTCTGGTTGAACCCCAAACACAACCTGCCCTTCGGCTTCGGGTGGTTGCGCCTGAGCATGCCCCGTTATGCCTGTTGGGCCTGTCTCCGTGATAAAAGCAATGGCTTCACCTTTCTTTTCATGAATTCTCATTTCGACAACAATTCGCTCAATAAAGATACGACAGCGCCCATCATGTATGACAATTTCGCGAAGCATGGGGAACGACTGCCCATTGTTTTCACAGGCGATTTCAATACGGATCTCCGGGCGGAACGTTATGAAAAGCTCTTGAGCGGGACGGAAGGGGTGAAGGTTTTCACGAATGCTGCTGATCTGGCTCCGGCGCTGGAAATGCAGCTTTATACGGCTGGCGAGAGAAATACGGAACGGGAAAGCTTCACCGCCTATGATCAGGCCATAGAGCATATTCTGGTGGCCGGACCGGGTGAAGTGAGTGTCGGTGAGTGGATCATGGATTACAACTCTTACGGTGATCCGCAACAGGATGCCTCGGATCATCCGGCGCTGTTTGCTACCTTGCGCTTTGATCTCAGAAAAACGGAGACTCATGATGATGAAGACTGAGAAGAGGATTTCCTTTACGACTTGTTTTGCAGTTCTGCTGTGTATGCTCGTGTTGCCTTCGTCGTCCTTTGCGGAGAAGGTGGAAGTGATCTGGGAGTATCGCCTGGATGATGCCTTTGACCGAGAGGCCTGGAAGCCGGAGGGAGAGGCGGCTTTTGAGAAGGGCGGCTTGCATACGCTCAGTGCCGAAGGGAAGACCATGCACGGCGCACGCAGTGTGCTCAAAGAAGATATCCCCTCGGCCCGTGATGGTTATCTGCTGCGGATTGAATGGGCCGTAGCCCCTTTGCTCATCGGCGGCTGGGGCCAGCACATCGATATGGAAGGCCCTTTCGTGGTGGAGTTTACGGGAACACGTCCTACCTTGAACGCCCGACACAGAGCCGGGACAGAGCTGAAGCGGGGTGAAGAGGTGGTCATGTCCTGCGACTTCAACCGCTATGAGGTCTTCGACTGGAAAATCAATGGCGAAAAACAACTGACAAGCCCTGTGCCCGTATGGCATGAGGGGTATAAATCGGGTCGCATCTGTCTGGCTGATTATGAAGAATCCGCCAGCGAAAGTCTGTGGAAATGGCTGCGGATCAGCAAAGTCATACCGGAGGATCCGCTACAACTCAAGCTGTCCGGAATAGAGGAATTCCGGGCTGTGGAAGCCGACGAGAAAGCGGCGTTTCTGACAGCTGTGACCAGTCCCATGGAAAAGGTTTTTCGTGAAGCGGGCGATTTTCAAGGTATTCTGGGCGGCTCTGCAGCTATTGCGGCGGCTGGTAGAGAATCAGAGAGTTTCCAGATTGTCGTCATCCCTTCCGGCAACGCTCTTCATGGGCTGGAGGCATCCTGCACGGACCTGCTGCAAAGCGGCGGGGAAGGCCGTCTGGGCGCTGAGTATGTCAGCTGGAATCCTGTGGGGTATATACAGACCCGTGAATCCAACTCCTCCATACGCCGTGCGGGCTGGTGGTGGCCCGATGTGCTCATGCCAGCCGGGAAAGTGGATGTGGAAGCCGGTTATGTCCAGCCCCTGTGGTTCACCGTTTCCGTGCCTGACGGCTGTCCGGCCGGGGAATACCGGGGCATCATCACCATTCGCTGTGACGAAGGGGAGCAGTGTGTGCCCCTCAGCCTGACGGTACGTAATTTTTCGCTGCCTCTCCGTGGAAAGTTGAAGACGGCCTTTTGTTTTTCACCCGGTATCTGGGAAATGTGGTATGCCCCCGAGGCTGTGAAAGCGCGCCTGGGCCTGACTGACAAAGCCAACCATGGACCTTTGTACAGTACTCCGGAATGTGAAGATATTCTCAGCCGTGAAGATTGGTACAGGCTCTATGATTTTCTGCTGGCCCACCGGCTCAGTCCGACACAAATCTATTCGCGAATCAAGGACGGGCGCAGCCGTGTCATGCCTCCGGCGGAGCATATGGACTATTGCTATGAACGGGGAATGAACGCCACCTGCCTGACCAATGTGGATGTTCTCTCTGCTGATCCTGAGGTGGCCGATCGTCAGATGGAGGAACTGGAAGCGTGGATCCGTTCCTGGGAAACTTTCATTCAGGAAAAGGACTGGCCGGATATGTGCTGGTATGTCCATGGCTTTGATGAATCTGAAATGCGTGAGGATCCCGTGAACAAGGTGGATCCCTCCATCCAGCGTGTTTTCAGCATGCTCCGTGATGAGTTTCCCTGGCTGAAACGGGAAAGCGCCAACCCCATCAACGAAAAACATTATGGCCTCATCAATGTGTGGACGCCTCTGACGCAGCAACTGCCGAAAGAAAAGATGGAAACCGTTCGGGAACGGCAGGTGGCGGGAGATGAGGTCTGGGCCTATGTCTGGTGCGGGCCGGGAAAGCCTTATGCGAATCTCTTCATCGACTTTCCCGGTGTGGATCCGCGCATGCTGCCCTGGCAATATTACCAACAGGGTATTACCGGCTTTTTGTATTACCTCATCAATATTTATGACGGCCAGGAAAACTGGAATACGGAAGGACCCAAGTGGCCTGAACGTCCCTGGAACCCTTATTCATTCAAGACTAACAGCGATGGCATCCTCATGTATCCCGGACCGGAGCGGGAGCCTCTGGCGAGTATGCGCATGGCAAACTTGCGTGACGGTATTGAAGACTATGAAGCCCTGGCCATGCTGGAAGAGATTGCCGGACGGGCCTCCGTTGAAGAGCATGCCGCATTTCTTGAGAAAGCCAGGCTTGTGTTGCAGGTGAAAGAAGAGGTGACCCGTTCCTGGACAGAATACAGCCAGGATCCGGAAGTGCTTGTCCGGGCCCGTCATGAAGTGGATGCCTTGATTGAAGAAGGGATTATGCTTTTGGAAGAGGAGTAATGCTTTTGTCGAAATCCGATGAGAGACATATCTTGAGAGAGAAGAATCAGAAGACCTTCTATTTTGCTTTGCTGCTTCTTTTCTTTTTCCAGCTTTTCGGTCGGTGGATTGAAAGTATATACCGCTTGAGTCTGATTAAGCTTGATCCGGGGCTGGAAACAGCAGGGCTGCTCCTTTTTCTTTATGCCCTTGTCTTTCTGGTGGTTCCGAAGAAGAAGGAAAGTTTGTTTCTGAAAGGAAGCGTATTTCTCTTTCTTCTTTTGAGGTTCCTCTGTCCTTTTTTGCCCATCAGGATACAGGTCATTGTGGCGGGACTGGGCGTAGCGAACTTTCTCATTCTTTATGCTGCCTGGCTGAGCAAACCTTACAGGCATCTGCAGGGGGATGCAGGCTATGCACTCATCCTGAGTATTTTCAGCTATATTCTCTTGCGGTCGCTGGGATATTCCGTGGATATATCCATGGATGGTTCATCGGTGCTGGCCTGTGCAGCCCTTGTGGCAATGGCTGTTTATTTTACCTGGAGACATTTTGCCCCTCAAGAATGTGAGGAGGAGCTGACTGAAAAACAGGAGAATGAGTCCTCGGGCTGTTGGATGGACGTACTGAGTGCTTTCGGCAATTTTGCTCTGGTAGTATTCTTTTTTACTGTTCCACACACACTGGTCTGCTGGTTCGGGTACGAAGATGCTCACGTACCAGGCCGCTATTATGTTTCGGCCTTGCTGATTTGGCTGGTTCTCACTGATACGGAAAAGCTGTCACTTCATTCGGGGAAAGGAAATATTATTTACAATGCACTTTTCGCAGGCCTTCTGGTATCCTGTCTCATTCTGGGTCGCCCGCAACTCCCTGCGACTGTTGCGGATGTAAATACGATAGCTCTACACGAGCCGCCAAACTTCTTATTAATTTGTTCCTTTATAGTTGCCCTGGTTCTCCCTGTCAATATTCGACAGATTCAGGCACGCTGTACCTTTCCTGATCCTCAAGCTGCTCTCTTAAGAGTGGTGCCCACCTTTCTTTTTCTGCTGACTCTGGCCTTGCTGTCAATAATCATCAATGTATGGGGTTATGTGCCGGGGGGTAGCGTATTACGAAACCACTTTTATCTTCCCTTCCTTCTCATGGGTCTCAGCTTGATGCTTCCCTGGAGGAAAGGTGCAAAAGTATTGACCCGTCAACGGCTTGGTATACAAGGGCGCATTGTATTTATTCTTCTGGCAGGTTTCACTTTTGGCCTTCAGTTGGTTCAAATGGTTTATATCCACCCGGAAATAATGTCAGACAAAAAAAGCCTGCGCATAGGCACTTACAACATTCAACAGGGCTCCAACCTTTCGGGAGAAATCAGTTACAGAGAACAATGTGCGCTTCTGGAATCGCTCGATCTGGATATCATTGCTTTGCAGGAGAGTGACACGGCGCGGATTTCCGGAGGTTTCGTTGATCCTGTACGTTATTTCGCCGAAACGCTCGGGTATTATGTCTGCTATGGTCCCGGCACCATCTCCGGCAGCTTCGGAACAGCTCTTCTTTCCCGTTATCCCATTCACAGCGGTGAGATCGTTTACACCTTCAGTGACAGAGATGAAATCGCTACGCTTCATGTGTTGTTGTCTATTGGAGGAAAAAAACTCTCTGTGAGTTGCAATCATCCCGACGGTGGTGAGGCAGCCATGACGGCCCATGTGTTACAAGTATTGGAAAAGCAGAAAGGATATCCCCTGGCAATTGCAATGGGCGACTTCAACTTTACTTTGCAGGAGGCCTATCGTGATTTTCTGACTTCCCATTTTCCTGCTACGGCTGCGGAGAAAGTCAGTGGAAGTGTTATGCCTGACAAGAATATCGATCACATTTTTGTGACAGAATCGGTTGAGGTTCTGGAAAGTCATTTTATCCCGCCTTCTCATTCCCACAGTGATCACCCCTTGCACTGGGCTGTGATTACGTGGAAAGAGGAGGAACTGTTTTTAGAAAAAAATGAAACCACAGCCATAAAAGACCAGTCTCTTTTCTGAGACCTTCTTTGATAAGAATGTCTTCTCTTTAAAATAACTCCCAGCCTGCTGGAAGGATTCGATGATGCGTTTGTTCAAAAGAATTGTTTCAGGTCTTCTTGTTGTTTTCCTGCTGATCGCGGGTCTCTTTTTAACCTTTATCGGGCCTTGGCCCGCTTATACTTCCAGTTTTGAAAACACCGCTTATTTCAACAGGAACCTGCAGCTTATAGACCAGGCCGCTACTCTGAATACGCTCACTGACCAGCCTGATGCACTCTTGTGCGGCTGGGGCGTTGCCAATCTGAATCCGCCGAAAGGAGTGCCTCTGGCTGGATTGAGTGCCCGGGAAGGAGCTCCTTCCACGGGGATTCATGATGATGTATTTGTGAAGGCGGTTGCTTTCAGTGATGGAGAAGACACAGCCGTCATCGTGGGCGCAGATATGCTGCTCATCCCCACCAATGTGGCTGATCTGGTTCGGGAGGCTGTGGCACGGGAAACACCACTTCAGGCATCGAATATTTTCTTCACAGCCAGTCACAGCCACAACAGTGTGGGTGCTTTCGCACCGGGACTCATAGCTTCCATTTCTTTCGGACCCTATGATCCGGCCGTGCCTCCAGTTCTGGCCGAAGCTTTCACGAAAGCTGTTCTGGACGCTTATAACTCTCTGGCACCTGCGAAATTCGCACAGGGTGCTGTGGATGCGACGGACTATATCCGCAACCGGACCCGGGATGCCGGGGTGGATCCGCTTCTGAACTGGATGATGATCGAGAAGGAAGGAGGCGAACGCTGTGTCATGACACGTTTTTCAGCCCATCCCACCATTCTGAACAGCAGCACCATGGAAGTCTCAGCGGAATTTCCCGGCTACTTGCAGCGCAGGCTCGAAGAGAAAACGGGTGCCACAGCGGTTTATCTTGGTGGAGCTGTGGGCAGCATGAGCCCCCGCGCGCCCCAGGCGGAAATCGATTTTGAGAAATGTGAGTTGCTGGGTCATGCTCTGGCAGAACTGGTTCTGGATGCCACAGAGGCTGACTTGGACTATACTGACCGGGCTGATGTGGCCAGTGTGGGCGCTTCCATGGAACTGCCTTCGCTGCAAGTGCGGCTCTTCAGTCCCAACTGGCGCCTGTCGCCCCTCGTTCGCCATATCGTCGGATTGAGCAATCGCGGCTGGGTTGGCGCGGTTAAAGTGGGCGATGTTCTTTTCGTGAATACGCCGGGCGATTTCAGTGGTGAGATTGCCGCCGACTGGCAGGACTGGGGAGAAGCGCAGGGCTTGAGTCTATGGGTCTCCGGTTTTTCCGGCGATTATGCGGGCTATATTTCGCCCGATAAATATTATCATGAGCTCTTTGATCACAAGGGAAGATTGAGCTATGAGACGGGGCAACTGTCCTGGCTCGGCCCTCATATGGAATCTTTTTTCACAACTCTGATGGAAAAAATGGTTGACGTCATGCATCAGCCCGCTCCGGCTCTGGTGGCCGCCTGGTAACAGGAAGGCTTCCAGAGCGGAAGGCTGGAAGGGAGAGCAGCCATGAAGCGCATGTTGCGTTATCTGAAAGGCGATCACACGCCGAAAGAAATTCGCTGGCATCTGGTGATTCTTACAGGCGGCTTCTGGGGTCTGGTGCTTCTGGCGCGTTTGGGATATCCGCCGGCCAATCATTATTCCATCACCAGAAACATGCTCAGCGCTCTGGGCTGTTTTGACGCACGCTGCAATCCACAATGGTTCTGGCTCTTTTCTCTGGCTATGGTCTATTGTGGATTTGTCATGGCACCGGTCATGCTCTATATCCGCCGCCATATGAAAATCATTTCTTCCTGGAGAGCGACGGTGGGAAGTATTTTCTTTCTTGCCGGATCTCTGGCCATTGCATTGACCGGTTTTTTTCCTTATTCCCGCACTGTCTTTCTGGGAGCCTGGCGTTGGGCCGATATACACGGGATTACGGCGGTGTCCATTGGCGTCTTTTTTTCCATCGGCGCTATCTGGCATGCTTCATTGCTGGTGAGAGACCGGATTTTTCACAAACGCATGGAGGTGAGCAGTCGCTGGGGATATCTGGTCTTTTTTCCGCCTTTTCTGATTGTGCTCACTGTCTTTGTTGTCATCGGCATTCATGTCCAGTGGGGACTTTTTTTTCAATCCGGCGCAACATCGGCTCTGGATACTTTAATGAAAGCAACAGCAAAGGTTCAGTCTCAGGCGATTATTGAACATATTTCCATCTGGGGACTGACTCTTTTTGTGGTGACCTTTGCTGCTCTCATTCCCTCACAGACCCCGATCCCGGGGCGGGATTCAGAAGAAAATAAAAACCCTCTGCAAGTGAATGAGCCTGCAGAGGGTTCGTGACTGACAGATGTTGAGGAAGCGCAGTGCCGCCTCTTATTTTCCTTCCACAACGAGTGTGACGATGCTGCGGGCGGGAACCGTAAAGGCCAGCTGCGCCGGAATTTCTTCGCCATTCTCTCCTAAGAGATCCGTCTTGTACATCTTGCGAATAGGGGCACCACGGAATTTCAATGTGCTGCGGGAAGCAACCGCTCCGGGATTGTAGAGGCGGACCAGTGCCTTTTTCTCTCCGGGAAGACGGAGCAGCTCGCTGACGATGAGAGATTTATCGCTCAAGCTGACCAGTCCGGAAGAAAGATTTTTCGGCTTTTCCTGGCCGAGAGTGAAGTTCCGCACGCCCGGTGTCAGATCAAGAGAGCGCGACCAGCCAAAGCGTGTGGCCTCTGTTTCGTCAAAGGGCTTTTCACTGAGATTCAGAGAAAAGGCACAGCGGAGATCACCACCCTGAGAGGCTTTGTAATTGGTGTGCCAGTAATTGTTGTAGACATAGGCGAAAAGGATATGACGGTTGCCACCCAGACGGCTGGGCCATAAACCGCGGTTGATATCCCCCACAGTGAAGAGAGGGGTGTCCGGTGCGGCGATACAGGCGGAGCGAAGGTCATTGTCCACAGAGGCAAAATGCTGCACCGTATGCCATTCGCGACAGGCGCCGGGCATATAATCCTGATCGGCCGCAAAAATACCATAAGGTGCTTCCATGCGGGCTGTCGTGCGATCCGGCGTATTCATATTGAAGGGAAAGGCAAAATAGCCGCCTTCTTTTTCCAGAGTCTCCGTTTTACGGATGGTATTGATGAAGTCCAGGGTGCCATCTTCGTGGATGATGAGCTGTGTTTCCACGGGAGACATGCCACCCGTGCTGTTGATCTGCAGCACAGCCCGACAGGGCCCGTTTTCCAGCACGGAGACTGTGGCCTGAGTGGGGGAGGAGAGTGTGAAATCGCTGAAGGTCGGATGGTCCGAATAAACGATGCCGGCCCGGCCGCCAGCCACATGGACAAACTGATTCATATGGTAGCCCGAGGAAGCCTCCACCCAGTCTTCGCCAGTTTCCAGATTCACCAGACTGTCCAGACCGCCTGTCTGAGGATTGACATGGAATGAAAAGAGCGGCGTGGAGAAAGTGTACGGATCTGAATCAGAGGAGCTGAGCAGAGCCTTTCCATTCAGGGCATCACCCGCTGTGAGTTCATAGCTGCGCCAGCCCAGTGGAGGAATTTCTTCAGCCAGAAAATACAGGCCGCCGGAAGCAGTGCGCTGGACAACCGCCTTTCTTCCATTTTTCAGGTCTTTGACAACTGTGCAACCTCCCGCCGCGCCGGCTGGCAGGCTGACAGGAACATTTCTTTCCCAGCTGAAAGAGTTCAATACAGTGAGTACCTGATTCTCAGAGGGCTGGGAAAAGTCGGCCACATGCTCAAAGGCAGCCAGTCCCCGGTTTTTCGCAGCCGAGCAACTTGCCTCATAAGCCCGATCAGAATAGGCTGCTTTCCGTGCCCACTGGCCGGTACTTTGCGGATTTTCTGGATCACGAATGCTCACGGCCGAGCCCCAGGTGTGCTCATCAAAGTAGATGATATTGTTCCAGAGTGCCTCATGCTCCGCACTGTTTGTATCAGCCATTCCGGCGAGTCCCGCCAGAGCTTCCCATTTTTCCAGTGCGGAAACCAGGTTCTTTGACCACCGGACCTGAGAGGTCTCTTTGGCTGTTGATGCGGCGCCGTCTTCCCAGAAACCGCCCATAGACCCTTTGTACACGGGCAGATCCTGGGCGAAATTCTTTTCAATATATTCAAAATATTCCGATGCCGTAGACAACCGGATCTTCGGAGATGCCCAGTTGCGGTTCCATTCTTCGGCAATTTTTCCGTAGACGGGATCCATGCCCCAGTTGTCGAGGTAGGCTCCGTTGATAAAGAGCGCATCACCCGGATAGTCGTCGCGGACAAAAATTTTCAGAAAGGCCGGGAGCGATTCTTCCATGGCGGCCACACTTTCGTGTAGTTTGATCTGCATGGCCTGGAAATAGGTGCGCGTGAAAATGGTGAGTACCCGTGAGCCGTCGGGCGCTTCCCACCAGAAGGGCGACTGATTCATTTCCGCATCACAATGACGGAATACGGGGCCCCGGTCGTTGTTCAAGGCCTCGGCAAAATAGCGTACACCGGCCTGGCTGAGGAACATGGGCATCGTGCCGGTGGCGGCGGGGATGTCATTCATGGAAGCCATCTTCACAGGGACCCCAAGACGCCGGGCCGCCGTCTGTGCCGGAGCGAGAAGACGCATCATTTCGCTGCCTGAACAGAGCCCTGTGAGCATGTTCAGATAAAGAGCCGTGAGACCGATCTTTCCCTCCTGGATCTGCGCGTCCAGTTCTTCCACCAGTTCGGGATGATGTTCTTTGAACCAGTCATATTGGGCGAAAACCTCCAGATTCCAGCGGAAGAGAGGATTGGACTTGATCTCTTCCAGTGCCAGGCGGGCATTGTCCGCATGGAGAGCCATACATTTTTCCTGAAGATCCGTATAGCCGATGTCCGTGTGGGCTGAGGGTGCCACGAAAAGAGTCCATTGCCGTTCCGGAACAGCATCAAAACCGACCATTCGCTCGTGATTCTCCGTTTTCAACACAACCTGTCGCCATTCTTTTTTCTCGAAGGGCGGCACGAGAAACATGATGGTGGAGTCGCCATGGGGGATGGTGATCTCCTGGCTGACTTCTTCATTGCCCGCCAGTGTGAGCGTGGCTTTTCCGGCAAGACCTGCATTACTCAGACGGATGCGCACAGCCTGACGAAGGTTCTTCTGCACATTTTTGAATAGAAGCGTGTTTTCCGCTGTAAAGGCTGTAATTTCCGGCTTGGGAGAGACGCCATCCTCAAGCAGCAGACTGTCATAAAGCATCCACGAACCGGCCAGAGTGGCGATTTCCATGTAGTTACCTTCCGTCCGCAGCCAATCGGATGGAAAAACCACGGAATGGCTGAAAGGGGTTCCTTTTTTTGAGTCCTGCAGAACCTCTTCAGTTTTTCCAGACGCAAGCTGGATTTGTTCACCGGCATGTCCATTGACGGAAATCATGATCCGTGGCGGCGTTTTGGGGTGAGTCCCTGTGAGAGCCAGGGTAAAACGACAACCCGTCTCGGGAATGGTCTCCATATCAAAGTGAAGTTTGAAGACTTGAGGACGACCGCCGGCCCATTGATCTTCCGGGCCGGGATGAATGAAAGGCCAGTTCTCAGCGGGATTATCAGTGTTGATGGTGAGGTTCACGCCCTGAGCGAAGGTGGCGAGAAAATCTTCGTGCTGACCGGCCAGCGCGAACTCGCCATAGTCGTTGTCTGTTGCGCCCAGGCGCCATAATTCTGCTGTCTGCGCCGGAATGGCCAGAAGAAGCAGGCTCAACAAAAGCAGGAGACGGGAATAGGGGATGCCCATGAAAAGTCCTTTCGTTATATTTCTGAAGTAAGTTTTAACCATTGTAACGACAAAAGCGAATTCTATTCAATTGCCGCAACCTGGCATCCTACTGCAAAAGGGTCTGTTCCTTTTCTTGGGGCGCAGACAAATCGTCCAAGCTTCCGCTGAAGTCGTAAAACCCACCACCCATGGCTTGATAAAAAGCTACTGTGTTAAAAAGTCTTTTGCTTTGTCCCTCTACCAGATCAAGTTCAGTTTGCAGCCGTAATTGCTGTGCACTGAGCACATCAAAATAGCTGTTTGCTCCGAGTGCATAACGACGTTGTGTTGTTTCTAAAGACTTTTCAGAGGCCAGATCAGCATTGGAAAGTGCCTCCAACCGTTTTGAATCGTTTTCCAAAGCTCTCAAGACATCAGCAACATTGCGCATCGCTTCCAGAACAACATACTGGTAATTTGCCGCTGCAGCATCAAAAGCGGCCAGAGCAGCTCTTTTTTCAGCTGGCAGGCCCGGGTTGAATAAGGGCTGGGTAAGTTGTCCCACCAGATCCCAGACAACGGAAGAGCTGTTGAATAATTTCCCCACAGTGAGGGCTTGCGATCCCAGATCGGTACCGAGAGTGAACTGAGGATAGAGTTTCGATACGGCAACGCCGTAGTCCGCATTTGCGGCCTCAAGCAGTGCTTCCGCACCAAGAATATCAGGCCGGGAACGTACCAGCTCAGAGGGGATCAAGAGGGGCAATTCGGATGGCAAAGTAAAATCTTCCAGGCTGAAGGAGGGCATGGGAGCTTGTCCCGGCGCTTTGCCCACGAGGACAGCCAGCAAATGTTCGCTTTCCTGCAATTGGTTTTGCAAGAGCGGTAAGGTGGCACGTCGTTGCTCCACCTGTGTCTGCAATGCCAGGGCATCGGCAGGCTCGCCACGACCCAGGAGAATAGATGCTTCCATCAATTCAAGTTGCTTTTCCTGGGCCCTCAAAATGCTGTTTGTGATTTCGATCTGTTTGCGTGTGCTTGCCTGGCTGATGGCTGTGGTAACGATATTCGCAATGAGCGTCAACCGGGCGGCTTCCAGTTGGAAGAGCTGATAATCACTCCGGGCGGCCAATGCTTCCAACGCACTGCGATTGCCTCCTGCCAGATCAAAGGTGTAATGAACGCCTATACTTGCATTGTAGAGGCTGAACTCCCGCGCTTCTCCTCCCTGTCCCAATGCTCCGGGATTGAAGCGGCGACGTTGCAGATTCAGGCCGCCTTCTATCTGCGGATAGTTTGTGTGGCCTGCCTGTGCCGCATAGAGTTCCTGTGCCTGGTGCATGGTAGCCTCAGCGGCCATGAGTGTGGGATTGCGTTCCATGGCTTCGTTGATGAGCGTTTCCAGCTTAGGACAATTCATCGAACGCCACCAATAAGGTGTCGGCCCTTCGCCTGGGATAATTGTCTGTGAATCAGCGAGGGTCGAGGAAGCATCGTCCACCGGTGTAGGCGTATAGTCGGCCACACGAGGCGGAGCAGGCCGTTGGAATTCCGGTCCCGTTGCACAGCCTGCTAGGAAAATAGCGGCAATAAGAAAAATAAAATAAGGAGTTGTTCTCTTTTTATTCATATCAAGATTCCTTGAGGAATATTTCTGAATGTTTGATCTGGATAGCGTTTATTCAATGGCACGCCCTTCACCTTCTTCTTCATAAGTCACGCCGTCACGGATGTGATAAATGCGTTTGAAAGTCGGAATGATCTTTTCATCGTGGGTCACTACAATAATGGCGGTCTCGTATTTTTTCGCCATATCATTGAGTATCTGGATGACAGCCAGAGCACGATCACTGTCCAGAGGCGCTGTCGGTTCATCGGCAAGAATCACCGGAGGACGATTGACCAATCCCCGGGCAATGGCCACCCGTTGCTGTTCTCCTCCGGAAAGCTGCGAAGGCATGGCTTTGGCACGATGTTCCACTTCCAGCGCTTCGAATAACTCCATGGCACGTTTGCGCGCATCGCCATTACGCACGCCTGCCAGCATGGGGAGCAGGGCGACATTGTCGGTGACGTCGAGAAAGGGAATCAGGTAGGGCGCCTGAAACACAAAACCGATGCGATCTCTTCGCAAGGCGCGGAGGTCTCTGACTTTCCAGGCATCGTCATAAATGACGTCATCACCGAGAACCATTTTCCCGGCCGTAGGCTCAATGACCGCTCCCAGACATTTCAGGAGTGTGCTCTTGCCCGAACCTGAAGGTCCTATGAGACCCACCACTTCGCCCGGAGCAACGTACATGTCTACTGATTTCAAGGCCTCAACAGCTGTATCGCCGCTGCCATAGGTCTTTTTTAATCCTTCTATACGAATACCTTTATTGACCATATCAACCTCCTATGGCTTCAGCCGGATCGACGCTTAGGGCAGCACGAATAGCGATAATACTGGACAGAATGCAAATCACAACGACCACGAAAAAACCGATGACAGAATCGAAGGGGAGCAACAATACATATTTGGGGAAGATCGGTGCCATCAACAAAGTGGCTGAAATCTTGCCAACTACAAAACCGATCATGCCCAAAGCGATGGACTGCTGTATGATGAGACCCACAATGGTACGGTTTTTTGTGCCGATCAGTTTCAAGACAGCAATTTCACGAATTTTTCCGAGCGTCAAGGTGTAGATAATGAAAGCAACAATGGCCGAGCTCACCAGGGAAAGAATCACCAGAAACATGAAGATTTGCCGGGCCGAAGTAGCTATAAGCTTCCCAACCAGGATTTCTTCCATCTGAGCACGCGTATAGACAGTCAGACGCTTCCAGCGGCGTATGGATGCGGCGACTTCCTCAGGCCTGTGACCGGCCCCAACCCGTACCAAAACGGCGTTGACGAAAGGGTTTGTACTTTGAGAGGCCATGAAAGAATCCAACAGATCGGGAAGGCCTGGACGATTGAAAGCCGGTGTGCCCGCTGACCGTCGGCGTTGCTCCCAGATGGCGTCATTGTCTTTCAGAAAAAGCGCTTCCTGCGCATCTTTCAGGGGAATGAAGACCATGGGATCACCATTGGAGGAAACCATTCGCCTGGTCAGACCTGTAACCGTGTAATGATGGCGTCGGATTCGAATTTGATCGCCAAGTTTGAACCCTGTGGCTATGTCAGCCACGGCTTCGTAATGACTTCTGGTGATCTGGCGTCCTGCAACCAGGTAAAGAGGCCAGCCCGGGGTTCCCACTTCTCCGGGTGTGATTCCTGTGACCATGGCACGTACGTCATGATCTCCTTTGAAAACCTGCATGGTCAGATAGGTGATATTAGCAACCTCTTCGACACCGGGCATACCACGAATTCCACGCCAGATATCATCGTAAATACTTGATGACTCAGCGTAAGGACCCAGGGTATCCTTCTGCACGACCCAGAGATCAGCACCGCTGTTGTCCAGTAATACTTTGGCGTCATCCACCATGCCCCGATAGATGCCAGCCATGGACAGGGTGATGCCGATGAGCAGTCCAAGTCCCATGCCGGTAAAGACAAACTTTCCCCAGGAGTGCAGGATGTCGCGTCCTGCCAGACTGATCATGAGATTACTCCCGGAATGTTTTCAACGACTTGGATTCGGCTGTAATTGTGCAAGGAATGTTCACTGTAAACAACGATTTGATCACCAGCCTGGAGGCCATCTCGCACCTGCACCTGACCATCCAAATCAGCAATGCCCGGAGTAATGGGTGTAAAATGCAGGGCATCGTCTGTAACCAGCCAAACACCCATGCGCCCATCTATGAGGTGAATGGCTGCGTTGGGAACAACAGGTGCTTCTTCCAGGGTGGGCAGAGTAAGGGTGATTTCCGTCAGCTCGCCTATAGGCGGCAGAGGATCAGGGATTTGCTGAAAGACAACTTTGGCAAGTATCTCTTCTGTCACAGCGTCGGCCAGAGGTTCAATTCTGAGAACATGTCCGGGCTGAATATGATCTGGCTGGGATCGCAATCGGATATGGGCCGGTAAATCAACACGGAGTCCATGCGCACGGATCTGATCGAAGCGGACATTAACCCAGATGGAGCTTGGATCAATGAGTTCTATAACACTCTGACCGGCGACCACAGTGGTTCCCGGCTCAACGTCACGAGAAACCACCAGACCGTCCACTGGAGAGATCAGCAACAAGTCTTTTCGTTGTGATTCCAGGACCTCTCTTTCGGCTCGTACGCGTGCGAGTTCTTCTCTCGTTGCCGTTAATCCTGCTTCTGCAATCCGGAGGTCCTGTTTTTTACTGAGCAGTTCTTCCTCACTGGTGGAACGCACTTCGAGTAATTGTTCGTAACGTAAAGTTTGGGTCTGGGCATACTCTTTGCGTGTCTGTGCTTCCTTCAACTGCGCTTCCACGCGCTTTACGGTGGCATCTTGAACTTTGATACGCTCATCAAGATCTACAGGGTCCATTTCACCCAATACTTGCCCAGCCTCAACATTCTCACCCACCTGCACTTCCAGAACTTTCACCCGCCCGGCGGCGGTAGGGCCTATCTTGTAGGTGTAGCGGGCCTCAACTGTTCCGATGCCAAAGAGGGAAGGGGAGAGGCTTTTATTTTCTACTGTAGCCAGCACAACAGAAACAGGTGCGAGGGGGCCGGATCGAAGGGTCACATGAATAAAGAGTGCCAGAAGAGGGAGAAGAATGGCTATGAGTGCCAAAGTACGCTTCTGGAAAGGAAGTCTTTTCATGATGTACTCCTTATGCCACGAAGATAGATGGCGAAGACTTTTGGCGCATTGGTCTGCATCTGACTCACATCACCATCTATAAGTGATTGCATGACCAGCCCTTGAATGGTTCCGATGAAAAGCGTGGCCGCTGTCCCATTGTCGAGATCAGGATCAATGTCACCGTCACTTTTCCCCTTTTCAAATAAATTGTTGAGCAGTGCCCCATAGCGACTGATAAGTTTTTGAGCCATTTGTTTGGGTGCCGTTTCTTCGGACCCTTGCAGTTCTCCAAAGAGCATGCGGGGAATACCGGGATGCTTTACTATAAAATCTACATGGGCCATAAACATGCTCTCCAGAGCAGCACAAGGGGGAGACTGTTTGGCAACGGCTTTTTCGATGCGAGCCATCAAATGTGCTCCGGCCCATTCCATAACGGCCTGTAAAATGGCTTCTTTATTGGCAAAATGGCGGAAGAGAGCACCCTGGGTCAAACCCATGCGTTCGGCAATGGCCGCTGTGGTGATTTCACTTGGGTTTTGTTCTCCCGCCAACTCGACGACGGTCTTGACTGTTACCAATCGCCGTTCCTTGGCGGGGAGATGTTTACTATGTGCACACATGGCATATCCTTTCTTCTAAAAGTAAGTAAGTAATTACTATCTTACCTGATTGCACTGCTGTCTGTCAAGTGAGAAGGAAGGTGGAAGGCAACGGGCTTGGAAATTGGAAAAAAGTTGAAACAAAGTTTTTCTTTTTGTATACTTGCCCAAACTGTATTTGCTGAACGAATGTGTGGATCCTTTTATTTTGGCAAGAACATTCAACTTTTCATGCGCATTGGGCGCGCTGAGGACCGCATAAAACAGCCGGGCTGAATTTCAGTATGAAGGAAGGGGTGCTCTGTACCAGCACTTCTGATTACAAACAAAAGCACTGTGTACAGATGCGGATATACTGAAAAGCGGTCAGGCGGAGTCAAGCAAGGTATATGTTTACCGTTATCGCATTCGTGTTGTTATCTCATCAGCCGATGCAGCCCGTTGCTGAAGGGCTGGCTTCCTATTACACTGTCCGTGGTACCAGTTCCATGACAGCCTCCGGTGAGCGGCTGAACGACAACATGATGACCTGTGCCATGCGTACAGGCGAATTTGGAGACTATGTGCTTGTCGTGGCGGAAAACGGAAGATCTGTCGTTTGCCGTCTGAACGACCGTGGACCTTTTATAAAAAACCGCGTCATTGATCTCTCCAGAAGCGCCATGAAAGCATTGCATCCCTCAGCTGGTTTACTCCCGGTAAAAGTATATAATCTGGGCTCTGAACCTCCCGCATTGGACCACCCGCCTCTATAACGGCTCTTCGTTGCCGCAAAGATACAGCGGGTCGGCCTCTGAGAAATCCAAAACCTCCGTTTCCAGTACAGGGACGGGTCTGTCTTCTTTTTCAGGATCATAGATCCCTATTTCCAGATGGAAAGAGCCGGCTTGGGGCACAATGACGGGCCTGGAAAGAACCAGTGCCTGGTTTTGCCCCCACTTGCCGCTCGGCGGCTGTGGATCAAAATCCCAGTTCCCGGGGTCATGAGAGAGCAGTGAATCATCTGATTCTGAGGAAGCGGACTCCGGAACAGCACGAAGCCAGACACGCAAGCCTTCCTCAGGCTGTTGTCGGGCGTGGATGATGAGCCGGATGACATAACAGTCATTTGTGGCACGGGCCAGGTGGATCCCGAGGAAATGAATGCCTTTATTCAAGGGGCGGGAAGTGGTATAACTGCGTATGGCTCCTGTATAACGCTGTTCCGCCTCCATGCGTTCGTCATCACTGAGAAGCCATTCCCGTCCATCCCGATCCAGCAGATCATAGAGAGAAAACAAATCAGTGCATTCTTCCAGGCTGCGCATGGGTTGCCTGACCATAAGAAGGATGCCTCCTGCCGGACTTATGGCTGATGGGGTAAAAGCCTCTGAAAAGACGGGCCAAAATCCCTGTTGCATAAAAAAGGCTGCGTCTGTCTCCAGTCTCTCTGTCGATGCCTCTGCGTCACTGTGCTCCAGAATTACAAATTCTGCGCCTGAAATTTCCGGAAGGGTATCAGCAGCCTCTCTCACTTCTTCACTGATTGCCGCCAGAGGACGGAGCTGCTCTTCCGTCTCTTCGCTTTCTCCGATGCCAAACCACTTCTGCCGGGGAAAAGTTCTGGTATGAAAATCCAGAGCCAGAAGCGAGGGCTCCCGGGACACCACTTGATACCAGGCCACAGCCTGATCGGGAGCGTTCAGATTTTTGTCACAGTGTTTCATGGCGGCCACCACTTTGCCCGTAATGGGCTGTTCACGATGGGGCGGATGAATGAGGTAATGGCCTGTCTGAATTTCATCTGCAATGAGAGCCAGCCCTTGATTACCCCGGCTGCTCACAGCCTCTTCTTCTTCAAAAACCGGCAGTTCCAGGCGTAATGCGAGTGTTGGCGGAAGAAAACTCAGATTCACAAACTGCACCGACAATATGATGAAAACAAGAGCCCAGGCCGCGCGGTAAATACGTGTGTTGGAAAGGGTGTTGAGTGCCAGAAAAGCAAAGAAGGCGAAGACGGGCATCATGGGATAGAGAAAACGGGGACTGTGGAGGGCAAATACACCCGTGAGCAGTACCCATAGCGAAACGAGCCATGAGAGGAGGACAAAAGAAAGGAAATTCCTGTTTCTTTTGAAAAGCAGAGCCAATACCCCAAGTGCCGAGACTGCAGCCAGAGGAAGCATGAGAGCGTTGTTCACCGCATAAAACATATAGCGGAGACCATGTTCATAAAAAGTTGATACGATCAAATCCGGCAGGGCTTCTTCGGAAGCAATCAGCGGTTCTTTAAAGGGAAGCGGCAAATCCGGATCAGCGATCAGGGCGGGGGCGGCTGTTGTTGCGGGCAGAATCCTGGAGAGAGGCCGGGCGACAGGAGCCTGAAAAAAACTGCTTTCTTCCATAGTGCTGCTGCTCCACCAGCCATAAAGATAATCGGCATGACGCCCGTACCACCAGCCACAGAGAGCGAAGCAGGCGCAAAGGAAAAGGAAGAGATTCAAAAAGACCCTGGGAAAAGATCCGTCATCCCCTGTGCTTTCCTTTCTTTCGGAAAAAGTCTTTTTCAAGCCCCAGATAAAAGCGCCCGCCAGAAGAGGTGTCAGATAGATCAGAGCGTTTTGTTTGGACAAGAGGGCCAGCGCAGCCAGGCATCCGCTGATAACGGACCAGCCGGGCTTGTGGAAAGCGCCTGTTTTGATGAGAGCCACAAGACACCAGAGGAGCCAGGCGGCCATGAAAGTGTCGGGCATCATAAGGCGCGAATAGCCGTAAACCATGGGAATCAGACTGGTAAGGAGTGCCACGAAAAAAGAGTGCTTGGGCGAAAAAACGAAGCGGCAAAGAACATGGACTGCGATCAACAGCAGTGCCAGAGCAATGCTCCCCGTGAGTGCTGCGGAATCGGGGCTGCCTCCGAGATAACGGATGCACAGCGCCCCGACAATATGAAGCAGGGGCGGGTAGGGCGACTCAATGGAGAGGGCTGAGAAGATCCCTTCGGCTGCGCCCTTTTCTGATTCAGCAAAAAAGGTGTCATGATAGGCCAGAGCCTGTTTCATATGGTGGGCTTCATCCAGTCGGATAAGATGCTCATCCGTATGGAGCCAGAAAATATTGATGGCTGTATGCACCAGGATTGTGGCAAGAAGGAGCGCCCAGGCAACCAGTCTTTTTTCTTTCGGCTTCCCCTGATCGGGTTGACCGGCCGGTGCTGGCATGACGATCCATTGCTGGGGTGCTTCACCCGGCTGGGCGGAGGGCGAAATAATGACCGGAACAGGTCCGGGCTGGGGCGAATGTGACATGAATAATTCCTCTTGGCCACAAAAAAAGACAGAAAGTTGATTGTTCATTTTACCCCGCACCCCGGGCTGAATCAAAGCCAAAGAGATGGAAAGCGACTGGCTGCTTCCTGAATTGTTTGAAGTGTGCCGGTTGTGAAGGCGTATAATGGTTTGTACAAACTCTTGTTTCAATGCCACTGTATCGGGTACCCGGGCCGTTCCAACAGTGCGGCTGAAAGATGCAGTGTTGAGGAGGTACCATGAAAATCACTTCTTTCGGTGCTGCAGGAAATGTAACCGGATCCAAGCATCTTCTGGAAATCAATGGGTACCGTATTCTCCTGGATTGCGGCTTGTTTCAGGGCTCCCGTGAAAAAGCGGACCGGAAGAACAGGGAGTATCTCTTTGATCCATCCACGCTCGATGCCGTTGTGCTGAGCCATGCCCATATTGATCACAGCGGTGTTCTGCCTCTGCTGATCAAGCAGGGGTACCAGGGCGACATCTTTTCCACCCCGGCCACGCATGACCTCTGCAGTGTCATGCTCCTGGACAGTGCCTTTATCCAGAAACGTGACGCTGAATGGCTGCAGAAAAAGCACCGCAGTTTTATTGCACCTCTCTATAATGATACGCATGTCTACAAGACCATGCAGCATTTTGTCACCCATGCCTATGAGAAACGTTTCGAAGTGGCGCCGGATATTTATGTAACCTTTCATGATGCCGGTCATGTTCTCGGTTCCGCCATGATCGAAGTGGAATTCAGAGAAAAGAACAGGGACAGACGCTTTATCTTCAGCGGTGATATAGGCCGTAAAAACATGCCTCTGCTGGAAGACCCCTGGGAGCCCGACGATGCTGATATCGTCATGATGGAAAGCACTTATGGCGACCGTGATCATGATCCCATTGAAACGAACGAGGAGAAACTGGCCGAGGTGGTGCTCCGTACAGTGAACAGGGGGGGGAAAGTGATTATCCCCAGCTTTGCGCTGGAACGTGCACAGGAAGTGGTTTACGCCTTGAAACGCTTGGAAATGGCCGGAACCATTCCGGAAATACCGGTCTTTGTCGACAGCCCCCTTACAGTGAACATCACCGAAATCTTCCGCTATCATACAGCCTGTTTTGATGAAGAGTTCCGGGAAACCATGCGCGAAGGAGGCGATCCCTTTCTTCTGAAACGGATTGAATACATCCGGAACATGGACGATTCTCTGCGCATCAACAGCATCAAAGAGCCTTGTATCATCATTTCCGCTTCAGGGATGTGCGAGGTGGGCCGTATTCTGCACCATCTGAGAAACAATTGTGAAAATCCCAAAAATACCATTGTCATCGTGGGTTTTCAGGCACAGAATACACTGGGACGCCGTATTGTGGAGCGACAGCCTGAGATCAAAATATTCGGAGTGAAACGTCCTTTGAGAGCAGAGGTCAAAACACTCAATGGCTTCAGTGCCCATGCGGGACGTGAGGAATTGCTTGCTTTTGCAGGGCGTTTCAAAAGACGGCCCAAGAATATTCTTCTTGTCCATGGCGAAAACAAGGCCCTCCGGGCATTGAAGTCAGGGCTGGAAGAACAGGATGCCCGAGGCGTTACCATCATGCGAGAGGCCCAGCCCCGGCGTTTTGACTGGTGATATCAGTCCGCTTTCTTCAGAGCATACAGTGTCTTTAAGGTGGCCACATAAAGGGTGCCATTGGCCGCCGTTGGTGTTCCGTTGATTTCATCAGGAAAACGTGTCTCGAAGAGTATTTTCTTTTCCCGGGATGCCTCAAATACAGCGAAGTTTCCATTGCGCCCGGCTGCATAGACTTTTCCGTCAGCCACCAGAGCGCTTCCCCAGATTTTGCGGCCGAATTTATGGGTCCAGCAACCCTCACCGGTGGCCGCATCAACACAATGGATATATCCGCCGTCATCGGTGACAAAAACCAGGCCTTCCGCTACAGCCGGTGTGGAGCAGCATTGATAAGGCATCTCATAGGCCCATCGTTCATGGCTGTGGGTCACATCACCGAAGCCCGTGGGATCAATACATTTCAGCCAGGAGCGACGTTTGCCCCACCAGATATCCCCGCCAGCCGTGACATAGAGAGAGCCCCCAGCGAAGACAGGCATGCTCATGATCAGGCTGGGACCTTCTTTATTGTTGTTGAGATAGTCAAAGATATCGCTTTTGGGAGATGTGGGGTCACAGTCGAAGCGCCAGCAGAGTTCCAGGGCCTTCACTCCTGCGCCGGGATCCTGTGGCAAAGCATGGAAGGCATAGCAGACGCCATCGGGCCCGCCGAAGAACACGAGACGCTTGTCATCCACAACACCCAGAGAAGGAGGTGCCCAGGTGGAATGAAAAGTCAGCTGGCTGATTGATTCCTTTTCCGTTGCCACCAATTCTCCGGTGTGTTTGTTGAGAACCACCAGAGCCGGGGCATTGGGATTGCCGATTTCCCGGTGGGTGTTGGTCGTACCGTTACAGGTGTTGATATAAAGGAAATCGCCATCCAGAAGGGCCGAGGCATGGGGGGAATCATGGGGATATACTCCCGCTTCACTGCGAAGATCATAGAGCCAGAGTATGTCCGCATCCAGGGGGCCGGGCTCCAGAGCAGGTTGATCTGCGGGAGTCATATGCCGCCCTTCCATCTGATAGGAGCCGTCATTTCCATCGGCCATTCCCGCAATATCCAGACATACGACTTCAGTACGGTTCGTCATCGTATAAACCCGGCCCTGTTCCACCGTTGGAGGTGAACAGATGCCGATATCGGGCCAGTCCAGAAAATCATCGCCGCCGATACGGGGCACCACCAGCTGCCACCGGAAAGAACCGTCTTCTTCCTTCAGGCAATAGAGGGCTCCGCGGTCTCCCTCATGGCGGGGGTCACGGGCCTCGCTGTTATTGGCGCCGATAAACACACAGCCTTCCGCCACAATGGGACTTCCGTAACAGCCACCGCCCAGAGAAGCTGTCCAGAAAACATTCGCTCCCGATTCCAGATCGAAACTCACAGGAAGATTGCGCTCATCAGAAACCAGGTTGCGGCTGTGTTTTTGTCCCCATTGCGGCTGATCGGCCGCTTTTGCGGAGGGTATCAGCAGGATCAGTATAAAGCAGAGCAGTGGAGAAAAGAGCATTCTCCGAAGTGTTGTCATTCTTTTTTCCTTCTCAGGATCATGGAAAAGGAAAGGCTGTCAATCCTTTCTTTCCTTTTCCGCATGTGCCGTGATAAAATGAACCCATCAAGTGTAACACTTTATCTGGAGCAAGTCTATGAGAAAGTTTCTGGTTATTGCGATGGTCTTTTCTCTGGCTGTTGTCGGTTGTGGTGGACGTGATGCGGAAAAAGATCCTTCTATAGCGGCCGATCCCCGAGCTGGCGAGCTTATCAGCACCGATATGGCCATTCCCGCCACACCCCCTATTGACCTGGGCGATGTGGACAGCGGCATTACGATCCGGGGAGAATTGGCCGCCGGTGCAGCTTCTGCAACCGTGAGTGCGGAATATCTGGACACGCAACGGGGCAATCTCTCCATGGCGACCATTACCGTGGAAGAGCCTTTTCCTGAACGTTTACCTGTCAGTTTCACCCTGTATTCTCAGCGTCCCTTTATAGAACGTCCTGTAGTGGTCCGTGTTCATGCCTTTCGCGATGATCAGAAGATTACAGAGGAAAGTGCCGCCTGGGTCATGGGAAAAGATGCCCGTGTGGACCCTGTGGGATCTGATGGTCAAGAGCGTCCCCGACAATTTTCTGTGGATGTGCTGGCCGGTCTGGATGAAATACCGGAAACCCTTCTGGTTCATGCCCGGGCCGATGCCTGGCTCATGGAAGAAGGCACCACGGAAGAGTTGCTCGATCCCAAGACAGCCCAGTCCGGCGAACGGGTGACACTCATGAGTAATCCTGTACGGATCAACTTCAAGAAATCGGAACAAACACCATGAATCTGGTATGTTTCGGCGCTCATCCAGATGATCCGGAAGTATTCGCTGGCGCGGTGATGACCCGTTTCGCCGCCCGGGGACACCGGGTTCTGGCCGTATCCCTGACCAATGGGGACATAGGTCATCATATGCAGGGCGGTGGAATGCTGGCACAGCGTCGTATTGAAGAAACCCGGCGCGCAGCCCGTATCGGCGGCTATGAGTCTCTGGTGCTTGATTACCACGATGGCGAATTGATGCCGACGCTGGAACTGCGTAAAGAGATCGTTCGTATCATCCGGCGTTATGAAGCCGATGTGGTTTTCACTCATCGTCCAAACGATTATCATCCGGATCACCGCTATGCCGCTCAGGCCGTGCAGGATGCGGCTTTTATGGTTACAGTGCCCCACTTTTGCCCTGATGCCCCGGCTTTGCGCGCCAATCCTCTCTTTCTCTATTTGTTTGATCCCTTTTTATATCCTGTGCCCTTTCGTCCAGACATCGCTCTGCCTGTGGATGAGATGATGCCACTGAAATGGAAGCTCCTCGATGCCATGGATTCCCAGTTTTATGAATGGCTGCCCTGGTTGGAAGGGAAAGATGGAGACGTGCCACCGGTATCGGCTGGCGAGCAGGCCCGTTTGGACTGGCTTGAAGACTTTTTCGCGCCGGAACTGGAGCTTCCTGCAAATTTGCATCGGGAAGCATTGCGCCAGTGGGCTGGTGATCGTGCGGAGAATTGCCGTTTCGCCGAGATCTTTCAAGTGTGTGAATATGGTCGCCAGCCTGATGTCTCAAGCCTTAAAGAACTTTTTGCGCCCATGCTGGATTGAAATCAAGCGGAGATTCATTGCCCATGAAAGCCCTCTCATCTGTTCGGATCCTCTTTCCTGTACTTTTTATTTGCGTACTGATCAGTGCGGATCTTCACGCGCTGGAAACACCCGTGATTATCAACAGAGGAGAGGCGACAAAACTGGCCACACCCAGCCAGGTGGAATTTGTTTTCAAGCGGGAATTCGGTGGTGAGAGATTGTCAGAGGCCGTGGCCGGATGTGAGGCTTATCGCCATGCGGCACTCGCACTGATTCGGGAGAGCGAGCTGCAACCCGCAGATATCCATATGAGCCCTGTGGTTCTTCGTTCTTCCTGTCTGGCGGGCTCTTCCATTGCCCTCCAATTTTCCATGGCCGCTTTCAACGGGCCCTCAGGAGCAGAATTGCTGGCCGCTCTCTGCGATAAAATGACGGATCTGGCGGCCACACTCAATGCTTCCCTCGACGGGCCTTCCTTTTCCACAGCCCAGGCCGCAACCGTGGAGGCGGACGCGGTCGCACGGGCGACGGAAAATGCCTTTCCCCATGCTGAAGCCATTTCAGATGCCCTGAAAAGCACTATTTTCGCCATTGAAAAGGTGGAGATACTGGAAGTCACCTGGGAACAGCATCCCGAAGAGCAGTACGGAGAAACGGCACAGATCGCCTGTACGGCAAAGGTGGAAGTGACCTATATGCTCACTACCCAATAGATCACAACTGTTCAGGTTTTATTTTTCAGGGCTGAGGGTAATGAAATATTTGGCACAGGCAAAGTGTGCTCCCGCTCCGGGGGTCAGCTCCGCATAATGCCGTTTTTCCAGGGGGCCTGAAGGATCCAGATCATTCACAAGAATGGAAAAGCGCAGAACCGTACCGGCACTGTAATCAATCTGGGGCAGTTCCGCTGCCGGATAGGCCGCTTCATAAATAGTGTGACGACCCTCCTGCTTCACAGCCAGATGTACCGTATCCACTACGGCATCCAGATGTTTGTCCGGACGTTCATCAAGAAAGACCTGCGGGCCGTTGCTCGTGAGGCTGAAACTCCAGTTGGAATCTTCCAGCCATAATTCCAGGCTGTCCGCCATCCAGACCACATCGCCGTAATTGGGCTGGTAAAACTCGTTGTCTTCCACTTCCACAGCGATATAAAGATTGTCTTCGTCCCACATGATGCGGGCCTGGGCTTTCAAATCATCCGTGTCCGTAACATCATAATTATGACCATAGAGCAGGGGCAGGGGAATCGCCTCGGACCATTCGGACAAGTCACCATCGAAGACGATTTTTTCTGATGCATAGGGAGCTGCAGCCTGCGCTTTGACGTCTATGGAAGGATTCAGTTCCAGTGTGCGGATCAGCTCTTCCGCTTCCACTTTCCCTTCCAGAGTGGGACTGGGAAAACGGAAGGCGCCTTCTGTTTTGATGTGGCAACCTTGTGTGACTGTTTCGCCCGGGGCAACCGTAAAAGACAGCGTCTCCGGGGATACCGTCCAGCCTTCGGGTATGGTCCAACTGAAGCTGCTGGCGATTTCTTCGGCGAAGGGATTGGTCAGGCTGACTTCAATCTCCTGATCCAGGCTGCTGTCCCAGGGAACTGCAACTTCTTCAATCTTCAAAATTTCCTGCAGGGCATGCAGTTCTTGTACGGCTGTTTCTGTAACCACATCACTGGGCAGCACGGCACCGGGCTTGATAACGGACCAGGAGACTTCTTCGCCCCGGACTTTGACCCAGAGATAACAGAACATGCCGCCTTCTTCCTCAGGTCTGCGGAAACCGCCACCGGCACTCCCAGCCACGACGTAGCGGATACCTTTATGCTCGCCCCAGTCCCGATACAGATGCTCATGCCCGGCGAAGACAACTCGGACGGGATATTGAACAAAGAGATCTTCCATATGCTGCCAGTCCCGATCCCAGTTGCCCCGGAAAAGAGGCACATGCAGGAAGATGAAGATATGTTGTGCTGTGCTGGCCGCCAGGGTTTCCTGAAGCCAGTTGCGCTGAGCCTCGGAAAAACCGTCAGGATTACCCGGCTCTTCCGTATTCAAAACGACAAACTCACTGTTGCCCCGTACCACGGAATAGTAAAAAGGAGAGACCCGTTCTTCATAGGTACGCATGACAGCCGGTTCCGGATTCACATCGTGGTTTCCAGCTGTCGGGAAAAAAGGGATCTGCAACCGACCAAGATTGCCCAGAAATTCATCCCACATCATATCGATCACATCAGCAGGACCGCCCATGATCATGTCGCCTACACACATGACAAGATCAGGCTCGAGGATGTTCCACTCTTCAATCATGTCCAGAAACACTTGCGGTGTTCCCAGCATCCCGCCCGGCTGCGGATCAGCACAGACAACAAAGTCCAGCACCTCGTCACAGAGGGAGGGCTTCGCTTCCAACCTGGCCAGAGACTGGGCTGTAAGTGTTTCGGCCATGCCCGACTGTGCGAAAGCGGCCAGGAAGATCAGGGAAATAAGAAGGGAGAGAGTGGGGGTGATGCTTTTCATGTCTTTTTCCTGTATCAGGGTTTGTTCCGACGGATCGTAGGCCTTCAAAGGCATGATACATTCTACGGCAAGAGACAACCCGGATAGAAATGGACAACGCAGCACTGGAACACACACAACCCGACAGCTCTGTAATTGTAGAGAAAAACAGAGAAGAAGGAGGGCATCTGGTCATCTCTGTCCACTGATTCGATAATGTACGTGCTGAGAATCATGGACAGATAATGCCTTGGGGAATCCTGAAAGCCCTTGGGAGTCACTCCTGGGAACGCCAATTTCCACATTGGCAGGACACCCGGGAAAAGCCGATGACTTATGTATGCATTTGACGGGAGAACAAAGACTCAGGCTTTACAAAGGCTTTTTGTTTAATTCGTGGCCAGCAAAAGGCCTGTTGCCGAATCATTGTCTATAAAATATCGGTGCCATAACTCGCTGTGTGCCAATGTGGAAATTGGCGTTCCCAGGCTGCGCGACCCAAGGTCTTTAATTTATCAGTGTCCATCTGTGGTTCCAAGAGACGTCGTGTCAGTGTCATCTCTTCGGTAAAGATGTGTTTCTTCCGTGCGTTCCGTGATTTCTGTGGTTCAATTAGAAAAGTTCATCTGCTTGCGGCTGTGCTGCACTGTGCCCTCTGTAGCGAAAAAAGAGGAGAATATGAGCCTCATCCTCTGGGCTGAAGATGATAAAGGAATCGTTTCCCGGGCATGATCTCTTCTTTTTTCTTCACGGTGAAATGGGCATCAGCGATGGACTCAAAACCTTCAATGGTGAATTCGGGATATTGATCCACCCGGTTCAGCAAAAGCTTTTGAACCATGTCATCGTCTTTCGTCAGCATTTCAATGATGATTTCGCTTCCAAAAGAAGCGAGCCAGTCCATGACCTCAGCCAGAGGAACATTGCCCGTAATCACCAGATGATGCACCAGCGCCAGACAGAGGATCAGTTCCGGTTTGCCCCGATCTTCCAGAGCATGCCGTTCTTTGCAGCGCCAGCCGATGGGAGGGGAGGGGTTGGTCAGATCAAAGACCAGTGGGAGAATGTGATCAGGCCCGTCTTTTTTAAGCGAATCATAGAGCCGTTGAATGGACAACTCGTCAATATCCAGAGCTACAACATAATCACTCTTTTTGGCGAGGATACGCGAAAAATGGCCGGTATTGCAGCCAATATCCCAGGCGAGACCCCGCTGGCGTTCATTCACAACCTCGGTGACAAAGCTGCATTTCTGTTCGAAACAGTCGTCATTATAACTGTGGGTTTTCGTGTAATCGGACCATTCCGATCGTGCCGGAGCCCATTCCAGTTGACGGACGACTTTCTTCAGCTTGCGGACATTGCTGAGAATGATCTCCAGGCCGAAATCGCTGTCCGCTGCCTCGGAAACAATGGAGCGTTTGGAATCGCCCAGGGACGCCACCAGCTTGGACTGAAGATAGACCAGAGAGAAAACACCCTTTCGAAACTTGTCACGAAAGGAAAGCATCTGGTTGCATTCTTGAGGCGTAATTCCCTCAATATTGCCTTTGAACCAGTTCTTGAATGAAATGTCCTTATAACTTTGCAGCATGAGGGGGTAGAGGAAGTGCTGACAGAACTGGCGAAAACCAACCCAGGGCATGCCGGGTTCATACACTTCAAAAGAAGGCAAGTCGATGAAGACACTTTTGTGTCCCTGGAATTGCATGTTGAAGACGGTGGCATCTTTTAAAATGATCTTCTCGCGCAGGGCCGATTCCATGAGATCCAGATGAAGAAGCGCCGCATCCTTGAGCATGCCGAAACACCATTCATAGGCATAGCTCACAAAGGGAATCCGTTCATGCTCCAGAAAACTGTCCCAGTGTTTTTCCTCATCCGAAAAAGAAGCTGGCAGTTCTTCTTTCGCAAGGACTTGTGTGGGGATCACTTGTCCCCGGGAAGCATAATTCTTGTAAAACTTGCTTTTTTCAAGCGCTTCCCAATGAACCCGAGCGGCCGAAGAAATACCCCGGATGATACGCCCGTCCACCGCATAAACCTGGTTGTTGCGATCACGGAAGGAACCTGATTCCCGGTGAGACTTGCCCTCATTCATCATTGTTTTCCTCTGCTGTTGCGCTCTCGGTATTCTCCTCAGCCGGTTCTTTGTACAGGCCCAAGGCACGCCGGATACGCCGCCAATAGATCTTCAGCAGCACCAGAAAACCGGCTACGCCACCCAGGATGATTTGAATCAGAACGGATCCGGAAGAAGGATCCAGATAGGCTTGGGCTGCAGGCTGAAAGCTCAGCGCAAGCAGAAACAATGCTACGGAAACAAAAGCATATCTTTTCATGGGACCACTCTCTCGATGGGTTAAATAAATTAGAAAATAAACGAAGCAGATAAAGGTATTGTATCAATATAATTGGCTGACAAAGCAAACACAGGCTTTTTCAGATTGAAGCTTGAAGATACTCCTTAATTGAATATTTTAAAAATGTCTGATTATTTTGCTGAAGAACAGCGACATCATAACGGTATCTCTGCACATGAAAAAAAACTTTGTAGTCTTTTTCATATCCTTCTTTTTCCTTATATCTGAAAGTCGATCTCGAAAGAACACCTCCTGTCGACTTTTCCTTGTTGTTTTTTTGGCTGGATAAAGTTCGTTTTTTCTGAACCAATCGTGGGAACGACCGGTATTTTTTGCGAGTGGGGAAGAAACGAAACCGGAAAAACTTCATTTCATATATTATACAAAAATATTTTAAGAAGCGGATTACTGTTTTTTGTCATATTCGGTTTTATAGAAGCGTCGTATCACTTGCAATAAGTCGTGTGCGTGCGTATAATTATCAAAATATGACTCTCTGAATTTCATATAAATATGGGAGAATTAGGTATGATGCTAAAGTCATTGATAAAAAGTTCAGATTGTTTTGTTGTTTCATCCTTTTTTCTCATGGTAACCCTTCTGCTGATGGTCGCCTCCCATGCAATGGCTGACGAATGGGTTCCCGGTGCGGGCATCCCGATTCTGGAAGTCCCCGGGATTGATCAGAAGAGTCTTCTGGCCAGAGACAAAAGCTTCGATCCTGTGGCGGAGAAGGTCTTTCAGTTCGCAGAACCCTTTCATACCGAGGCGTCATGCGAAGAGTACGGTATCTGGGAACCTTTTGATCGGGAATGGGCGGTCTGGCATCTCTACGTCAACGCACCCGGTGCCACAGATATCAACATAGGGTTTACGGATTTTTATTTACCCAAAAGTGCCAGTTTGATGGTATCTTCCGTGGATAAGAACCATGAACTGGAGGCCTATACTTTCTCTGATAATGGCCCGACACGCCAGTTGTGGACCCCTGTTCTTCCCGGGGAATTTCTTCTTTTGGAGGCGAGGATGCTACAAGTCGAAGTGAAGGAATTTTCCTTGACCGTTGGTGTTGTGGGAAGTGGATATCGTGATCTTTTCGCCCGGGGTTTCGTCGGTATTATGCAAGGGAGTTGCAATAACGATGTAATCTGTCCGGTTGCTGATGACTGGCGTGATGAGATTCGCAGTGTAGCCCGTTACACATACGGCGGTGGTTATGCCTGTACGGGTACACTTATTATGAACACTCGGGCGGACTTCAGGAATTATTTTCTTACAGCCCATCATTGTGTAAGCAGTGAATCCGATGCTTCATCCGTTGTTGTCTATTGGAATTATGAATCTCCGACTTGCGGGCAGCTGGGCGGTGGTTTTCTGAACCAATATCAGAGCGGTGCCATCTTGCGCGCTACCCATAATGCATCGGATTTCACACTCTTGGAACTTGCACAGAGTCCGTCACCTTCCTTCGATGTGTACTATGCCGGATGGGATCGTTCTAATGCAGGCGTATTGGAATCCGTTGCCATCCATCACCCCAATGCCGATGAAAAGGCGATCAGCTTTGACAATACTCCTTTACAAAGCACGAGCTATTTAGGAACATCCATCTATACAGATGCAAACCACTGGCGCGTTGTTGCATGGAACAGCGGTACTACGGAGCCGGGTTCTTCCGGATCGGGGCTTTGGGATTCCCAAACTCATCGGATAGTGGGGCAGCTTCATGGCGGATATGCGTCTTGTTCCAACAACAGCTCCGACTGGTATGGAAAGGTCTGGAAGAGCTGGGAGGGCGGAGGAAGCGCTTCCACCCGTTTGAGTAATTGGCTTGATCCTGTCAATTCAGGGGTGACGGGCATGGACGGTTCCGATCCGCAAGGTGAATATCCTTATGAAGGGGAATACGAAGAGCCGGTGGAAGGGGAATACGAAGAGCCGGTGGAAGGGGAAGGAGGACTCGTAGAAAATGACCTTTGTGAAAATGCCATAGAGGTTGTGACAGGTGTGACAGTAACAGGCTCGACCGTTGGAGCCACGGGTATTGATATCAGTTCCTGTACTTACGAGGACAATGCGGACGTATGGTTTTTATTTGAGCCTCAATATGATGGAGAGCATGAGATATCTTTATGCGGCAGTGATTTTGATACATCATTATCTGTCTTCACAGGCGATTGTGACAATCTGACGGAAGTTGCCTGTAATGACGATGGTAATTGCGGGTATAGCAGCAGTTACAGTTCCGACGGCGAAGACGATCCGGGAAATATCTATGCTTCGGAGCTTTTTATCGATCTGGTTGCCGGCATACCCTATTATATCCGCATAGCCGGCTATCGGGATGATATGGGGTGGTATCAATTAAGAATTGATTTTGATGAAAGTTGTGTTGCCGATGTTGATTTAAGTGAAGCCCTGGACAATGAAAATCTTTTCTGGGAGACGGGTGGAAATCTGTCCTGGATTGGTAAACAGGATGTATCCCATGATGGTGAAGATGCGGCCCGCAGTGGCTGTATTTCCCACAACCAGAACTCCAGACTGTCTTTCACTTCTCCCCGGTCCGGTCTGTTGAGTTTCTGGTGGCGCGTGTCATCTGAGTCAAATTATGATTGGCTGACTTTTTCTGTCGATGGTCGCAGTGAGAGCTCTATTTCCGGTGAAAAGGATTGGATTTTTCAATCGTTACGAGTGGACAAGGGCTCAATCATCAGTTGGGAGTATACAAAGGATTATTCTGTCAGCAGAGGTTCTGATTGCGGTTGGGTGGACGAAGTTGCCTTTGTTCCCGATGATGATTTACAGATCTTTCCTGAGGAGGAATTTATTTCCGGGGGTTATGAAGGCGGACCCTTTTCGCCAGACTCAAAGACATATACTTTGTTCAACCAGGGCGATGCGGTTCTGACTTGGTCGACAGGAACATTGCCCGGATTTATTATGGCAACTCCCGCTTCCGGAACACTGGAGGCCCTTGCTTCAGTGGAAGTGACTCTTGATCTGAACAACAGTGTCGCAGATACCCTTTCAGCGGACAATTATCCTTTTGATTTCAGTTTTATCAATCAGGACAGTGGCAATTCTGTTTTGGGTACGGGGACTCTGACAGTGCTTCCCATACCCGGCATTATCCGGGTGGAAGACTCCATAGACCCTGTTGATGACTTGAACATGCCCTTCGGAACTCTTGCCCTTGGCTCGTCTCGGCGCGAGCAGGTCACGATTCAGAATATCTGTCCCGCACACGATCTGGAAATTACCAGTTTGGAGATGATCGGATCCTGGCTCAGCCAAAATGACAGTAAAGTATTAACGCGTACTGATAGTGGAAATGATGTACCGTACCGACCGGATTTGACGAAACAACATGAAGCGGACCAGCTGATTATCGGCTTTGACTCAGCAGTCAAAAGCACAGACAAAGCCGCTGTGCATAAGGCCATGAATGCGCAGATGCTCCATCAGTATCACCGTATTGATGCCGATGTCGTTGAATTCTCTGCGGGAACCAATCTGGAAGAGGCAATTGCGTCATATGAACAGCAGCCCGGTGTGCTGTATGCCTGTCCGAACTATGTTTATACCATCAATAAAACACCTGATGATCCCAGATTCAGTGCATTGTGGGGATTGCACAACACGGGTCAGAGCTCTGGCACACCCGGGGCGGATATAGGCGCCTTGAACGCCTGGGATATTCACACGGGAAACAGTGAAATCATCGTCGCTGTCATTGATACAGGGATAGATTATAATCACGAAGACTTGGCCGACAATATGTGGGTCAATCCATCGCCGACCTTCGGAGATGTTCACGGGGCCCGTTGGACCGATGGCAACGGCCGGGTAACCAGTGGCAACCCCATGGATGACCACAGTCACGGAACACACTGTGCGGGCACCATTGGTGCCGTTGGCAACAACGGTATCGGCGTTGCAGGAGTGAACTGGGATGTGAAACTTATGGCACTCAAATTTTTGAGGTCCAATGGGAGCGGTACAGACGCGGATGCCATTGCCGCCTTGGAATATGCCATTGATCACGGAGCACACCTTACAAGCAATTCCTGGGGAGGAGATACGGGCAATCCTGCGCTCGAAGCCATGATTGAAACCGCGGCTGATGCGGGACAACTGTTTATCGCCGCCGCCGGTAATGACAGCACAAATAATGATACCAGGCCTCATTATCCCTCCAATTATACCTGTCCCAATATTATCGCGGTTGCCAGTAGCAATAACAGGGATAACAGGTCTTCTTTCAGCAATTATGGTGTTGCCTCCGTAGATCTTGCAGCGCCTGGTACTGATATCCTGAGCACAATCCCCGGAAACGGTTATGCCTATAAGAGCGGGACATCCATGGCGGCGCCCCATGTGGCCGGAGCGGCTGCATTGTTCATGGCGGTAAACCCCTGTGCGGGTCGCGAAGAAGTGAAAGCAATTCTTCTGGATAATGTGACACCATTACCACAATGGAAAACCCTTGTCGCTACAGGTGGTCGCCTGAATCTGGAAGCTGCTCTGCTCAACGCCCAACCTGGATTTTTATTCGAAGATTTGCCTGAATTGCCCTATAGACTTGCTCCCGGAGAATCCCTGGTCTTCGATGTCGTGTTCAGGCCACAAATTTCCGGATCTTTCACGAGCCGGGTTCAAATTCTCAGCAGCGATCGAAATACCCCGACCGTTCTCGTAAACCTCAGTGGTTCTGCCACGGATCAGGGCGAAGAGCCGGTGGAAGGCGAAGGGGAATTGTTGGAAAATGATCTTTGTGAAGATGCCATACAAGTTGTGCCGCGTGTGACAGTAACGGGTTCAACCGTTGGAGCCACAGGCACGGATATCAGTTCCTGTACGCACGGAGATCATGCGGACGTATGGTATGTCTTTGAACCTCAATATGATGGAGAGTATGAGATATCTTTATGCGGCAGTGATTTTGATACATCATTGTCCGTTTTCACAGGCGATTGCGATAATCTCATAGAAGTGGCGTGTAACGATGATGGCAATTGCTCTTTCGGGCACAGCTGTGCTTCGGAGCTTTTTATCCATCTGACCGCTGGAATACCTTATTATATCCGTATAGCCGGTTACAGGAATGAGAGGGGAACCTATCAATTAAGAATTGATTTTGATGAAAGTTGTGTTGCCGATGTTGATTTAAGTGAAGCCCTGGATAATGAGGATCTTTTCTGGGAGACGGGTGGAGATATGTCCTGGATTGGTAAACAGGGAGAATCCCATGATGGTGAGGATGCGGCCCGCAGCGGCTGTATTTCCCATAACCAGAACTCCAGACTGTCTTTCACTTGTCCGCAATCCGGTTTGCTCAGTTTCTGGTGGCGTGTGTCATCTGAGTCAAATTATGATTGGCTGACTTTTTCTGTCGATGGTCGCAGTGAGAGTGCTATTTCTGGCGAAAGAGACTGGAGTTTTGTGTCTTTAGAGGTGGATGAGGGAAGTGTTATCAGTTGGGTGTACGCAAAGGATTATTCTGTCAACCGCGGTTCTGACTGTGGTTGGGTGGACCAGGTCACTTTTGTTCCCGATGATCCTATGCAGGTATCTCCGGAAGAGGAATTTATATCCCGGGGCTATGAAGGCGGGCCTTTCTCGCCTGACTCAAAGACATATACGGTGCACAACCAAAGCAATTCTGTGTTGACTTGGAGCACAGCAGCATTACCTTCATTCATCACGGCAAATCCCCCTGCCGGTACTTTGTCCGCCAGGACTTCAGTGGAAGTGACTCTGGAACTGAACAACAGTATCGCAGACACCCTTTCAGCGGATATCTATCCTTTTGATTTCAGTTTTATCAATCAGGACAGCGGCAATTCTGTTTTGGGTACGGGGACTCTGACAGTGCTTCCCATACCCGGTACCATCCGGGTGGAAGATTCCATAGACCCTGCTGATGACTTGAACATGCCCTTTGGAACCCTTGCTCTCGGCTCGTCTCGGTGCGAGCAGATCACTGTTCAGAATACATGTCCCACATACGATCTGGAAATTACCGGGTTGGAGATGATCAGGAGTGCAGGAAACCAGCATGACAGTAAAAAAACAAAGCGTATCCATAGCGGAAAGAATATATCGTTCCCACCGGATCTGACGAAACAACATAAGGCCGACCAGCTGATTGTCGGCTTTGACTCCGCAGTTAAAAGCACTGACAAAGCCGCCGTGCATAAGGCCATGAATGCACAAATGCTCCATCAGTACCATCGTATTGATGCAGATGTTGTTGAATTTTCTGCGGGAACCAATTTGGAAGAGGCAATTGCGGCTTATGAACGGCAGCCCGGGGTGCTTTATGCCTGTCCCAACTATGTCTGCCACATCAATAAAATGCCTGATGATCCCAGATTCAATGTATTGTGGGGATTGCACAATACGGGTCAGAGTGGCGGTACGCCTGGTGCGGATATAGGCGCCTTGAACGCCTGGGATATTCACACGGGAAACAGCGAAGTGATTGTTGCCGTCATTGACACAGGGATAGATTATAATCATGAGGATCTGGCGGATAATATGTGGGTCAATCCATCGCCGATCTTCGGAGATATTCATGGAGCCTGTTGGACCGATGGTGACGGCCGGGTAACCAGTAACAATCCCATGGATGACCACAGTCACGGAACGCTCTGTGCAGGCATCATTGGCGCCGTTGGCAATAACGGTATTGGCGTTGCAGGGGTGAATTGGACTGTAAAACTCATGGCACTTAAATTCCTGGATTCCGACGGCACAGGTTGGACCGTTGATGCCATTTCTGCTTTGGAATATGCCATTGACCACGGAGCACAGCTTACAAACAATTCCTGGGGGGGCGGAGCGGAAAACGCTGCTCTCAGAGCCATGATTGAAACGGCTGCAGAAGCCGGACAACTGTTTGTGGCCGCCGCCGGTAATGACAGCACAAACAATGATACCACTCCCCATTATCCATCTAATTATACCTGTGCCAATGTTATCGCTGTTGCAAGTTCCGACAACAGGGACAACAGATCTTCTTTCAGCAATTATGGTTTTGCTTCAGTTCATCTTGCAGCGCCTGGTACTGATATCCTGAGCACAATTCCCGGGAGTGGATACGCTTATGACAGTGGGACTTCCTTGGCTGCGCCCTATGTGACCGGAGCGGCGGCATTGCTTCTGTCTGCAAATCCCCATGCTGGCGGAGAAGAAGTAAAGGCTTTACTTCTGGACAATGTGACACCACTGTCACAGTGGGAGTACTTGGTATCTGCCGGTGGACGTTTGAATCTGGAAGCTGCTCTGCTTAACGCCCACCCTGGATTTTTCCTGGAGGACTTTCCTGAATTGCCCTGTAAGCTTGCTCCCGGAGAGTCTGTTGTATTCGATGTCGTGTTTACACCCTTCCGTGATGGTGCTTACACGAGCCAGGTTCAAATTCTCAGCAGCGACCGAAATACTCCGTCTGTTCTCGTCAACCTGAGTGGCTTCGCCGGGGAAGAGCCAGTTGAGGGTGAACCTGTTTTTGAAGGTGAAATCGTGATCGAAGGTGAGCCTGTTTTAGAAGGAGAACCCGTCGTTGAAGGTGAGCCTGTTTTTGAAGGAGAACCCGTCGTTGAGGGAGAACCCGTCGTTGAAGGTGAGCCTGTTTTTGAAGGAGAACCCGTTGTTGAAGGTGAGCCTGTTGTTGAAGGAGAACCCGTTGTTGAGGGAGAACCCGTTGTTGAAGGAGAACCCGTTGTTGAGGGAGAACCCGTCGTTGAGGGAGAACCCGTCGTTGAGGGAGAACCCGTCGTTGAGGGAGAACCCGTTGTTGAGGGAGAACCCGTCGTTGAAGGTGAGCCTGTTTTTGAAGGAGAACCCGTCATTGAAGGTGAGCCTGTTTTTGAAGGAGAACCCGTGATCGAAGGAGAACCTGTAGTTGAGGGAGAACCTGTTTTTGAAGGTGAACCTGTAATTGAAGGCGAGGCCCTCATCGAAGGCGAAAGTGAAGGAGAGGATGAAGGGGAAGGTGAAGGCGAAGGAGAGATTGTTTATTATGTGAATGCCGCCAGTATTGCTCCCAACCCGGATGGGCGCAGCTGGACGACTGCCTTCCCTGATTTACAGTGTGCCGTGGATACAGCGGTTGCCAGTGGCGGCGGTGAAGTCTGGGTTGCCGCTGGTACCTACACCGGCACCGGCAATCCCGTACTCACCATGAAAGAAGGGGTCGCTCTCTATGGCGGCTTTGCAGGTAATGAAACGGAGCGCGATCAGCGGGATTGCGAAACGAATGTAACGGTAATTGACGGGGAAGAGGAGCGGCGTTGCGTCGTTGGTGCAGATAATGCTTTGCTGGACGGCTTTACCGTTAAGCGAGGATACTCTTCCGCCGAGGGCGGCGGGATGTATAATCTTGAATCCTCGCCGACGGTGACGAACTGCAGCTTTGCGGAAAATACGACTGATGCGTCCGGCGGCGGGATGTATAATTTTGAATCCTCGCCAACGTTGACTAACTGTACTTTTACGGGAAATACGGCTCCCGGCCAAGGCGGCGGGATGGAGAACCATTATTCCTCACCTATGGTGACCAACTGCACGTTTTTTGGAAATATGGCGGGCGGCGCCGGCGGCGGGATGAGAAATTGGGATTCCTCTCCGACGGTAACGAACTGCAGCTTTAGGGGAAATACGGCTAAGGCAGGTGGCGGGATGTATAACTATGACAACTCCTCGTCGATGGTAACCCACTGCAGCTTTACGGAAAATAGGGCTTCCCATGATGGCGGCGGAATGGGAAATTCTTATTCCTCTCCGACGGTCTCGAATTGCTGTTTTACGTCAAATACGGCGTTTTCAAGTGGAGGCGGCATACTTAACGCTAATTCATCCTCTCCAACGTTGACGAACTGTACTTTTTCGGGGAATACGACTCCCTCCTCTTCCTGGGGCGGCGGGATGGGTAACTGGTGGGGGTCCTCGCCGACCTTGACGAACTGTATTTTCTGGGAGAACATGTCCCATGAAATTCACAATTCCTCGGACAGCAATCCCGTTGTTTACTATAGCTGTATCCGGGGCGGTTATGAAGGCACCGGCAATATAGCTGCTGATCCTTTGTTTGTGGCTGCTCCAAACAATCTGGAGTTGTCTTACAATTCACCCTGCATTGATGCGGGAACTCCTGACGGCGCACCGGATACGGATATTCTGGGACGGCCTCGCCCTAATGGCAACGGCTTTGACATGGGTGCTTATGAATACTATGACGGGGACGACGAAGGTGAAGAGCCTGTTGAAGGCGAAGAGTCTGTTGAAGGTGAAGAGTCTGTTGAAGGCGAAGAGCCTATAGAAGGCGAAGAGTTAGTTGAAGGAGAAGAGCCTGTAGAAGGAGAAGAGCCCGTAGAAGGTGAAGAGCCTGTAGAAGGTGAAGAGCCTGTAGAAGGTGAAGAGCCTGTAGAAGGTGAAGAGTCAGTTGAAGGTGAAGAGCCTGTTGAAGGTGAAGAGCCTGTAGAAGGTGAAGAGCCTGTAGAAGGTGAAGAGCCTGTAGATGAATGTACTTTGACAATCCAATGTTATCCTCCTGTTTTCGGACGAACAGAGCCGCCTGCAGGAAGCCATGTTTATAACCGAGGAGATACCGTTCAGCTGAGTGCTTACGGGAATTATGGTGCTTCCTTCAGCCATTGGAGCGGTGATCTTTCCGGTGAAAACAGCTCGGTGCCCCTTCTCATGGATGATGACAAAACAGTTGTGGCCCATTTTCAGCCAGTTGTCTATTATGTGAATGTCGCCAGCACTGCATCCGATCCTGACGGCACAAGCTGGGAAAATGCCTATTCTGACCTGCAGCTTGCTGTGGATACTGTTCATGACGCTGGTGGCGGTGAGCTGTGGATCGCAGCAGGCACTTACACCGGCACCGGCGATCCCGTACTGACCATGAGAGAGGGTGTTGCCCTATACGGCGGTTTTGCAGGGACGGAAAGTTTTTTTGAAGAAAGGGACGTGCAAAATCACTTTACCGCAATTGATGGGGAAGGCCTGTGGCGCTGTGTCAATGGAGCCAATGATACGACCCTGGACGGCTTTACCATTACCCGTGGCTATGCACAATACGGTGGCGGGATGTATAACAACAATTCCTCACCGACAGTGATTAACTGTACTTTTGTGGAAAATATTGCTGCTGGCAAAGGTGTTTTGAGTCAGGCATACGGTGGCGGGATGTACAACGATAATTCCTCACCGACGGTGACCAACTGCGCTTTTAGAGAAAATAGTGTTCACGATAGTATTTCTGCTCACGGTGTTGGCATGTACAACAACAATTCCTCACCGGCGGTGACCAACTGCATTTTTGTGAAAAATAGTGCTGACGATAGTTTTACTGCTAACGGTGTCGGCATGTACAACAAAAACTCCTCACCGACAGTGATTAACTGTACTTTTGTGAAAAATAGTGCTTCCACGAATATTTCTGCTAACGGTGTCGGCATGTACAACAACAATTCCTCATCGACGGTGATCAACTGTATTCTCTGGGAGAACTCACCGGGTCAGATCAATAATGGAGCAGATAGTGATGTAACTGTTTCCTACAGCTGCATTCAGGACGGCTATGAAGGGACAGGCAATATTGATGCAGATCCTTTGTTTGTGGCTGCTCCCGGTAATCTGGAGTTATCGTACAATTCGCCCTGCGTTGATACGGGCACCTCTGAGGGGGCTCCCTCCTTTGATATCCTGGGCCGTCACCGTCCGAACGGTTCAGGCTTCGACATGGGTGCTTATGAGTGTTTTACTGTTGTTTCTGCGCTTACCCTGACAAAGACGGCCGATGTGCCGACTTACTCCTCCGCGGGGGAAGAGATCACGTACACCTTTACGGTGGAGAACACGGGCAATGTGACCCTTGAAGACATTGCCGTGAGCGATCCGCTTACGGGAGGTCTTGTGGGCACAATCGCCAGCCTTGTGCCTGGTGCTGCGGACAACAGTCTGACAGTGACCTATACGGTTGTTCAGGCCGACCTTGACGCGGGCGAAATTGTGAACATCGCCACAGTGTCGGGTCAGGATCCCGACGGGAATGACGTAACAGATACCGACAGTGTGACTGTTGAGGCGGTTCAGACTTCCGGGCTTACCCTGACGAAGACGGCCGACCGAGCGTCCTACGCTGCCGTGGGCGATGAGATCATCTACACTTTCGAGGTGGAGAACACGGGCAACGTGACGGTCTATGACATTTCCGTTACCGATCCGCTTACAGGGGGGATCGTGGGCACCATCGCCAGCCTTGCTCCCGGAGACTCGCATAACAGTTTGACAGCGACCTATATAGTGGTACTGGCGGACCTTGATGCAGGCAGTGTAGAAAACATCGCAATCGCGATGGGAAAAACTCCTGACGGAAACGATGTGACCGCTGATTCCAATACCGTGACTGTCACGGCGATCCAGAATCCCGCGATCACTTTGAAGAAGACGGCCAATCGTACGACGTTCTCAGAAGAGGGCGATGAGATCACGTACACCTTTACGGTGGAGAACACGGGCAACGTGACCCTTGAAGACATTGCCGTGAATGATCTGCTTACGGGAGACCTTGTGGGCAGTATCGCCAGTCTTGCGCCGGGTGATACAGATGACACTCTGACCGTGACCTACACAGTTGCCCAGGCCGACCTGGATCGCGGCTACATCGAAAACACCGCGACGGTGTCGGGTCAGGATCCCGAGGGGAACGACATGATCGCCGATTCCAATACTGTGACAGTCACGGCGGTTCAGACTCCCGGACTTGCCCTGACGAAGACGGCAGATGTGTCCAGCTACTCAGAAGTGGGCGATGAGATCAGATACACTTTCGAGGTTGAGAACACGGGCAACGTGACGGTCTACGACATTTCCGTGAGCGATCCGATCACCGGTGATCCGACAGGCAGCATCGCCAGCCTTACGCCGAGTGCCATCGATAATACTTTGGCAGTGGCCTACACGGTTGTTCAGGCCGATCTTGATCGCGGTTACATTGAAAACACCGCAACGGCGACGGGTCAGGATCCCGACGGAAACACTGTGACCGATGATTCCAATATAGTGACTGTCACGGCGGTTCAGACTCCCGGGCTTGCCCTGACGAAGATGGCCGACAGAGCGTCCTACGCTGCTGTGGGTGATGAGATCGTCTACATCTTTACGTTGGAGAACACAGGCAATGTGATCCTTGAAGACATTGTCGTTACCGATGCGCTTGCGGGAGGTCTCGCGGGCACCATCGCCAGCCTTACTCCCGGTGCTGCGGATAATAGTCTGACAGTGACCTACACGGTTGTTCAGGCCGATCTTGATCGCGGTTACATTGAAAACACCGCAACGGCGGCGGGTCAGGGTCCCGACGGGAACGATGTGACCGCCGATTCCAATATAGTGACTGTCACGACGATTCAGACTCCCGGACTTGCCCTGACAAAGACGGTCGACCGTACTACCTATTCTGCCGTGGGCGATGAGATCACCTACACTTTCGAGGTTGAGAACACGGGCAATGTGACGGTCTACGACATTTCCGTGAGCGATCCGATAACCGGCGATCCGGCAAACACCATCGCCAGCCTTGCGCCTGGTGTTACGGATAACACTTTGACAGTGATCTACACGGTTGTCCAAGCGGACCTTGACGCGGGCGAAATTGTGAACACGGCCACAGTGTCGGGGCAGGATCCCGACGGGAACGCTGTGACCGCTGATTCCAATACCGTGGTTGTCGCGGCGGTTCAGAATCCCGGGCTTGCTCTGACAAAGACGGCCGACAGAGTGTCCTACGCAGCCGTGGGCGATGAAATCACCTACGCCTTCGAGGTGGAGAACACGGGCAATGTGACGGTTGAAGACATTGCTGTGAATGATCCGGTTACGGGAGGATTTGTAGACACAATCGCCAGCCTTACTCCCGGTGCTACGGATAGCAGTTTGACAGTGGCCTACACGGTTGTCCAAAGCGATCTTGATCGCGGTTACATTGAAAACACTGCGACGGCGGTGGGTAAAGCTCCCGACGGGAATGACGTAACAAATACCGGTAGTGTGACTGTCACGGCGGTTCAGACTCCCCAGATTGCCCTGACAAAGACGACTGATCGTACTGCCTATTCTGCCGTGGGCGATGAGATTGTCTACACCTTCAAGGTGGAGAACACGGGCAATGTGACTCTTGAAGACATTGTAGTTACCGATCCGCTCATGGGAGGCCTTGTGGGCACCATTGCCAGTTTTGCTCCCGGTGCCTCGGATAACAGTCTGACAGCGACCTATAATGTGACACAGGTGGATCTTGATGCTGGTTATGTGCTGAATACTGCAACGGTTGCCGGCAAAACTCCCAATGGTGATCTTGTTGAAAATGAAGATTATGCTTACGTAGAGGTGTACAATGGCGATGGCGAAGCTGAAGGCGAACCCGTCATCGAAGGTGAAGCCGTCATCGAAGGTGAAGCCGTCATTGAAGGTGAAGCCGTCATTGAAGGTGAAGCCGTCATTGAAGGTGAAGCCGTCATTGAAGGTGAAGCCGTCATTGAAGGTGAAGCCGTCATCGAAGGTGAAGCCGTCATCGAAGGTGAAGAGCTTATCGAAGGCGAGGACTTTGTCGAAGGTGAAGAGCTTATCGAAGGCGAGGACTTTGTCGAAGGTGAAGCCGTGATCGAAGGTGAAGAGCTTATCGAAGGCGAGGACTTTGTCGAAGGTGAAGTTGAACCTGTGGAGGGCGAAGGTGACGACGATTGTGATCCAGATGTTACCGCGCCAGAGCTTATCATAGAGCACAATGCCGCTTATGCTGAAGAAATAGAGCCAGACCTTTGGGTTTATACGGTTGACTGCGGATCCGATTGGGCTGTTGTTGGTCCCGCCAGTGTAGAGGCCATAGACTATTGCGAAGGTTCTGTCCCCGTATCTCTCGATATATATTTGGTTGATTCAGAAGGTAATTCTACACTTGTAGATGAGTTCGGGTGGGACGAGACTGCCTGGCTCAGCACGAATGGTTTGTATTTGCTGTTGTACTGGGCAGAAGATGGTGCAGGCAATACGGCTTATGACTATTTAGGCGTATTTATTGAAAACTGCTCCGGTGAAAGTGAGGGTGAAGTTGAACCTGTAGAAGGTGAAGCCGTGATCGAAGGCGAAGCCGTCATTGAAGGCGAAGCCGTTATTGAAGGCGAAGCCGTTATTGAAGGTGAAGCCGTTATTGAAGGCGAAGCCGTTATTGAAGGCGAAGCCGT
>JAAYJV010000058.1 GCA_012522755.1 Candidatus Hydrogenedens sp. | reverse complement strand
GTCCGTTTTTGGGAAGTCTTCTGAAGGGGCCCACACCAAATGGCGGCGAATGATCGTTTTGAAGCAAGAGTGTCCGTTTTTGGGAAGTCTTCTGAAGGGGCCCACAGTGCCGGGGATTATATTATCGATGTCTGATAATGTGTCCGTTTTTGGGAAGTCTTCTGAAGGGGCCCACCTCCGCCGCTACCGCCTCCGCCTGCAGCTCCTCAGCGTGTCCGTTTTTGGGAAGTCTTCTGAAGGGGCCCACGAAGATGCCTTGTTCAAGGCTATTGCCGAGTTTAACGTGTCCGTTTTTGGGAAGTCTTCTGAAGGGGCCCACCCGGAAGCTGAACCGGACACGGTACACGCACAGGCGTGTCCGTTTTTGGGAAGTCTTCTGAAGGGGCCCACGATACCGAGCACAGCAAAATGCAAGATATAGTAGAGTGTCCGTTTTTGGGAAGTCTTCTGAAGGGGCCCACAGCCTCCCTATATGGCATTGATAAACAGGGCGTGAAAGTACCTGTTTTCGAGCATGGGTGTGAAGTGGAGGGGGGCACCGTTTTTTTTCATCTTCGGCCTTTGTTTTTTCAGGAAAAAAGCCTGCAATCATTGTGTAGCGAGCGTTAGCGGGGGGTGTATGGATCACCTTCACGCTCGCAAGATATTTACGGACTTGGGCCCGATATTAAAGTATTCCCAAAAACCCACGGCCGATTGCCATTTAAGGCGACGACACTAGCCGTGGCACGTTTCCCGCCCTTGGCGAGGATCTTCATGATACAAGATCAGTGTCTAAAAGTCAAATGCTATACCACAACGATTCCGGAGCGGACGGGGGGCAGTTTTTTTCCCAGTGTGGTTACAGCTTTTCTATCGCTGTTATCCGTTGATCCGAGATCGAGTATCAGTACCTGGTCTTCTTTGTTGTGGATCACATTGGAGAGATCTTTTTGCAATCGGACCCGGTCTATATCTTTGAGGAAGCAGTGGAAGACGGAGTATTGCCAGGGGTCTCCATAGCTGCACATGATGCGGTGAATTTTTTGCAGTCTTTTGGGATTGGCGATGTCATAGCATACGAGGTAACATTTTCTCATGGTTTTTTCCTTATCGTGTGACGAGGAAGGAAAGGGTATTGAGTTCTCCGCATAACCAGGCGGCGATCATTCTTGCATGGAGCCGGATCATTCTGCGATAGCTGAGTCGATATTCCAGAGAGGAGTGAGTGATCATGGTTTCCATGCGTCTTCCATAGGCTTCAAAGAAAGCTTTTCTTCCGTGGTCGGTGAATACACAGCCTGCAGAGGAATGGAAAAAATGTCCTTCTCTCAGTTCGTTTCTGTTAAAGGCGCTCAGGGCGATGCTGTCAGCGATGAGGGGTCTGAAAGGCTCCATCAGATCGAGAGACAGGGAAGGACGTCCGGGTCGTGATACATGCAGGGCGCCGACAGCGGGGTAGAGTCTGGCCAGGCGCAAGGCGGTTGTGCATTCATGGACGAGCATGGTATAGCCCATGGAGAGACAGCAGTTTACGGGATCAGGTGCGGGTCGTCTTTTCCGTCCATATTGAGCGAATTGAGGTCCGAAGCTGTTGTTGAAACATTCGGGGAGGAGTTTGAAATAGAGTGCAGCCCCTTGTCCCTCGTAGCCACGCAGCACGTCAAGAGATTCGGCTGTTGCTGCTTTTTCAACACATCTCAAGATTTCGCGCAGATCTTGAGCCGGCGGATTTTCATGGTTGCGCATCAGCAGTGTTCGTTGATTTGAAAGCTTGGCTGTAATGAGAGCCCGGGCCAGTTCGAGCTGTGTCTGCTCATCTTCAAGGCGTACAATCTGGGCGCGGAGCACTTGTGCGCTGACACTGTCGAGGGGATCGGACATGGCGATCATGCGCCCTGCAGCACTGAGCCAGGCCACGGGGATGTGCCGTTCCGCCAGGCGGTGCATGGCCTGGGTGGTGAGTTGAGGCACACCCAGGAGGGAAAGACTTTCAACGCTGTGAAGAGGCGCGCGCATGCTTTCTTTGCCTTCCGGATCGTAAATTACTATTTCGGCAGCCCGTACCCCCGCCCGGGTCCGTGGCGATTGGACAATGATATGGATACCGTCGTCTCTGGGTGGCCACATTCGGCGGGGCGTCAATTCTTCCGGAGGATCTGCAGCGTTGAGATAATTGATCTCATCGGGAAGGCAATAGGGTTGGAGGCTGCATCCCTGGCATTTTGCATCGTTCAACAGGGGAGCAGGGCGTTGTTTTTGAGCAGCGCAGTTTTGTGCCGCTTCCAGCGTCTGGAGCGCTTCGGCAATGAGTTCGTCGCTGATCTGCAGAGATAGTTTTCTTTTTTCCGCCGCATAATACAGGAGCCCTGTGGGGGCTTCATAGCCTGCTTCACGAAGGAGCAGCGTCTGAAGACTCAGTTGTACACGATCTGTCGGCCAGGGTACAGGAGGCTCAAGAGCGATACCTTCCTGATAATGGCAAGGCTTCCCTTTTCTGTATTCCACAGGACATGCACGCTTTCCTTCGATTTCGGCAAGATCCAGCGTGGCGGTCAGTTTCCGTTCTTCACTGGTGAGCACCAGACTTCGTACGGAAATGGGCCGTTCCGTATCCTCATCAGGATCATCGGGGGCAACCCCCGCCTTATCGACCCTTTTGTGAACAAGTTTGCCTGCTTCAGTTTCTTCATTGGGCAGATGGATGCCTTCCACTTCCATCAGGTAAAACAGTCGCGGGCAATAGGCATATTCAGCCACATTGCGTACGGGCCACAAATATTCGTCGTTCATGTCACGCCCCCTTTTCAGTTGTTAATACGGTATCTCCTCATCGCTCAGACCGTTCCAACGCCGGAGAATCTGAATAACCCGGCGGGTTGTTTCCAGCCAGTAATCTGTTGTATGCATCCAGTGGCTGTCCGCTGGTGACTCGGCGGACAGATCACGCCAGATATTTACAGTGGTATTTTTACCTGCTGTTCCTGTGATGGCTGTGAAAGGGCTGGTACTGTCAATGACGGGACTGCCCTTCATGCTTTGTCCCTCCGGTTTTTTTGTGGAGTTGTTGATGGGAACAAACCACCAGCGTCCGGACCAGTCCGGATCGGTGAGAGCACGCAATCCGATGTTGACAGCTGCATTAAGATCCGCCTGCAATCCCCGGGCTGCGGGAGAATCAGGAGAGGAGGAAACAAAGAGGTCTCCTCCTGGTCGAGGCAGGCGTATGGCTTTTCTGGAGAAAGCTTCTTCCCCTTGCTGTTGAATATCGAGCAAGAGCCAGTCTGCAGGTGTTGCCGTATTCTTTTCTCTTCGTTCCAGAGCTTTGTTTATTTCCCGCTGATAGTATCCTTCTTCTCTGAAGAAAACTTCAGCGGAAATATCAACGCAACGTATCCCGGCCATACCCGTACGGGAATCCTGACGCGAGGTATAGTTTGCGGAGACTTCGCCGAGAAGCAGACCGTAGAGATGGCACGCATCTTCCAATTGTTTTTTAACCTTGCCCGAGGCCCATTGCATCAGTTGCCTGTTCTCTCTTCGCGTGCGCATTTCATCGGGCCGGTAATGTTCCAGATTTTCTATAACCACGGCATGACATGCCTCGAATTGTTTCTGCAGTTTCTTATCCAGGCCCAGAGCAGCTGCAATAATTCTGCTTACCAGTTGTCTGGTCCTGTTTTCGCGTAATTTCTCAAACTGATCGAGCATGCGCCGTCCGAAACGGTCCGAGGCTGTAAGGGGGATTTCTTCCCCTTCCGATTCCGCAGAGCTCAGCATTTGTCGGCCCGAAGGTTTCAACCGCATGAAGAAAGCCTTGTTGACCCGATACAGCGCCTGCAGCCGTCCGATCCGATCCAGAGAGAGACCTCCTGTTCCTGATATCTCTTTCCAATGGCCCTGAGAAGGCATGAACCAATTACGCAACCAACGCAAACGTTTTTGCAGCAGTGCATCCTCATCACTCCAGAGAACGTGAAATTCTCTGCTGATGGCAAGGCATCTGTCCTGACTGATTCTTTTTGCTCTTTCCATGAGCCGGGAAAATTGTTCCCGTTGTTGTTTCTTGCTTCTCCGTTCCCGGCTTCCATCTGCAACAGCGGCGGGAAGTTCTGTCACTGTATCTCCTTCAGCGATAAAGTTTTGCCACAGGCGACGACAGGACTCGCTTACAGCATTCTTTCCCGTGGCGAGTTGATACCACCATTGCAATGCCTTTGTTCTTTCGAAGAGTTGGTTTTCCGGGGTCAATTGTATTTTGACCCCGCCCACCCCATAGCTGTAGTCAGCACCGAAGGCGAAAGAAATACGGGCAAGATCGCTGTGCCGGCTCAGGGAGAGCCGGAACTGGCGAAGACAAAAGTCCATGAGTTTGTCTACCGATGTTTTGGGAAGCTCTATATTGACCAATCCCAGGTCTTCGCAGAATGCCGCTGCTTCAACCAGTTCCCGGGATCGGACCCCGCGGACGGATCCGTCTTCTCCGGAAAGCTTGATGGTAAATTGTCTTTCAATACATGCCCAGCAAGCCGGATGAGGGCTCTTATCGGCCAGTTGATCACCTGCAATACGGCGGAACCATTGTTTTCTCGTGGGGACTTCCAAATCAGGCAGAGAAAAATACATAGCCTCTGCAGAGGGGGGCTCTGAATTCGTCTGTTTGCACAAATCGTGGAGCTGACTGCTGCTGAAAGTCTCCAGAACAGCACAGCTGGCTGCGTGGCGGTGTCCCAGATCCACAGAGAGAATACGGAAGTCCGGCAATCGGCAGTAATTTGATTTTGCAAGTGACCCCCGATTTTTGGGCTCGAAACTCTGACGCCAGGCAAAAGGTGTTTTGGAGTGGGGTTTCAACTGATGGGCAACCGCATAATCAAGCCAGGGACCTTTGGGTTGCAGCTGAGGCGAAAAAGTGATAAACCAATTCATGTGTCCTATATGTTCCAGAAGAATAGCCTCTTTTTCAGCTGCAGAAAGTCCGGCCTGGTTCATTTGCCGCCAGGTGCGTTCCAGTTCTTTTCGAGGTGCCTGGAGTCGGCCGTTCCAGTCCTTGCTGTCAAAGACGGAAAGAACAGCAGTCTTTTCTTGAGAGCTGATGTTTGCAGCCGCACGGCCCAGACGGTCGGCTCTGGTCACTTCTGCAGGCGTGTCCGTGTCTTCATCTTTTGATGGTTGTCCGCTGATAATATCTTTTTCCAGTCGGGAAGATTGCCAAAGAAGTGTTTGTTCGTTGAAGCCTGCTCCCGTGTACACGCAGATGACCATGCTTTTTGGAGGTACATTGTCTTTCGGTTTCTGAGCGGCATAGGTGATTTTAAATCTTGATTTTCCGAAATCACAAAAAACCGGATGAAGCAGGGGATGAGGGTGGCGGTACATGGGCACTTTAAAGCGCTGCATCTGCGTTTCAGCCCATTGTGCCCGGACATAATCTCTGAGGATAGTGTCGTCAGCTTTTCCATTTTCGCGCCGCCAGACACAGAGAGCTTCTTCTGCAGCCATCTGTTCAAAAAGATTGATATCGCCAAATTTGCCGCCCTCTGTATCTTCCGCCTGCAGTTCCCGTGCTGCTTGAATCCGCTCTTCCTCGCTTCCATCCGCCAGAGAAGCCCAGACAGATACCAGCTTGTCCCAGCCGGAGATGGCTCTCTGTCGGATCACATAGCGCATGACAGCATGAGTGAGCACTTCCTGTTCTGCACAGTAACGGTCGAGATACTCTTTTGCAGCGACTGGCACCAGGTGGATCTTGGCAGCGTCTTCGCGGAATTGGATACGTTCTCCTTCCTGCAGCAAGACCCAGGAATGTGCAACGGAAACATGGCGGGCACCATGATCCAGGAGGACGGAGAATTCGTCTATCCGGTCTTTTGGTGATCGGTATGGACTGCCGATCTTGGTCTCAAGCAGAGAACGGATTTTCTGATTCCAATTGGTGATATCCTTGTCGGGTACCTTTATACTGTCAGCTTCTTTGGAGCATCTTTCAAGCACTTTTTCAAACAGTTCTTCATTGAGTGTTTTTGCTTGAGCGGCTTCTTCAAGAATGCGCGCGGCGGAAGAAGGACTTCCACTCATCCAGCCGATGCTTCTTTTAATTGTTTTCCAGTCATTTTGATCTTCTGAGAGTTTCAGCGTTTGAGCCAGTAATGAGCGAAAATCTTCTCCACTTTTTCCTTTCAGAGCCATAAGATCTGATTTCGTAATCATGAAGAGATGTTTTTGAATGATCAGCGGATTGTTCTTTTCGCCGGAACCCCAATTGCTACTCAGCCATTTTCTGGCTGTTTGACCCAAATTCAAACTGTCTGCTTTCGGAGCACTTTCCTCGGAGTCTCCGCTTTTTAAAAAGAAAAACTTCTTTTCATCAATAAACAAAAAGATGTTATGCTGTGCAGCGTCCCTGTTGATTCCAGCGCCTGTCTGATTGCAGAAATCATCAAAGCAATCACTGCGGTTGACCCACACCGCATCATCCCGAATAGCTGCACTCAGCGAATCTCTGCAGTCGTTCAGCCAGCTGTTTGTTTCTGTCGGATCAAGCCCACGTTTTTCCAGTATCTTTTGAAGAGCGTCCAATACAGCGGTGTTTTGTTTTTTGCCTTTCTGATTGGGAGCTGTTTCAATATGCTGTTTGGCCGGACTGCCCAGCAGAGATTCCACACTGAGCCAGGACATGGCGAGAACTATGCGCCTATTCTTTGTTTCTTCTGCTGTATCGGCTTGGGCAAGCTCATGTGGAAGTCCGCCACGCATGGTCAGAAGCCAGTCTCCAAAAGCTTGGGCTCCCCGATTGGCCAGATTGTGGGTATGCCATAAATTTCTCCGCCAGTCTTTGTCTCCTTCCAAACCTTTCAGGCGCATGGTATAGGCACGTTGGGTTGTGTTTACAGCGATACTCATTTTTAATCCTCCCTCTGAATCAGATCGGACAACAGACTTTTAAGTGCTGAAAAAAGCAGGGCACAGTATCGCCCGGCGATTACCATGCCCTGCCATTATATCTCAGTATCGTTCCATATTTTGCGCTGAATAGTTCTTCAGTCCTTATTTCCCGGCGATGATGAGATCGCAGCGTTCGCCGAGATCACGCAGATAGGCCTCGTCGCCGCCGCCGAGCTCCGTCGTCAGGAAGCCGTTGTAGCCGATGTCGTCAATGGCCTTGCGCACGGCCGGCCAGTCCACATCGCCATCACGGAGATTGGTCCATTTTTCGCCTTTTTTGCGGAAGTCTTTCAGGTGGATTTTGTTGATCCGTTTGCCCAGAGTGCGGATCCATTCCACGGGATCGCCGAATTTCACCACATTGCCCACGTCAAAATAGGCCTGAATCCAGGGGCTGTCGAATTCATCCACGTACCGGGCGAATTCACTGGCACTGTCGAGAAGGAATCCGTTCCAGACTTCTTCGATGGCAATGACCACTTTCATCTCGTCCGCCAGGGGGATAAGTTCGGGGATATGTTTCAAAGAGCGTTCCCAGGCCTGCTCCACAGTGGCTTTTTTGTTGACGACCACGGGAACGAGCAGGACAGTGTCGGCTTGCAGGGCATTGGCTGCGCGAAGTGCTGTGCGCGCGGCTTCAAGGCCGCGTTGGATCACCTTGGGGTCGGGATCGGAGAAGGGCATGTCCCAGCCGCCGAAGCAAATCGAATGGATGGGAGTACCGATTTCGCGGGAGAGCTCACCCAAGGCCTTGGCATGGTCCAGATCTTCAATGGGATTCACTTCGATGCCTTCAAAGCCGCAGTCCAGGGCAAGCTTGAATTTGTCCTCATCAGACAGATTTTTCGGGAGCATGCTGTATTGCAGGGCTTTTTGCAGCTTGGTCGAATAATTGCCGCCATCAGCGAAAGCGCGTTTTCCCAGGCTCATGACCATGGCAGCGGCTGCACTGCTTTTCAAAAAGTCACGGCGTTTCATGTGGATTTTTTTCATGGGTCTGTTCCTTTATGGGTTATTGTTTTGTCAGGCAACACTGTTTTCAAAGAGAAAATCTCAACTGTCATTTTACGTGATGGCTGTACACATTCACAAATGACAGTGAAAGAGAAAAGTCCTGTGAAAGGAATTGTGCATCATAAATGGCGTCCTCCTTTAAGAATGGGACGTATGCGCCACTGGGCATCTTCGCCCCAGCGTTTATGGTTTGTAGCCGGATTTTCCAGAGGCTGGTCTTTGTATACGAGCCGGACGGATACCGCCATGAGCAGGAGCAGACAGAGGAGCACCGGCAAGAGTCGAATCCAGAGACGGCGTGTCAAAAGAGGAAAAGGACTTCCCGCAGCGGCCTGTGTCGGTTGTTTCACCTTTGGCCAGGTGAGGTCCAGCAAGGTGGCCAGGCCCGCATTAACAAGAATGATCCCCTCTGTGACAAGGCGGTTCTCCGTGAAGGCGACCAGGGCCCGCTCAAAATTCGCAATGACCATGATCCAGAGAAAGGCGAGGTACAAAAGTTGTCCGCGACCAAGCCAGGAAGAGGGAATGATGGACAGGGGCTGGCGGCTGTGCTGAACCATAAGCCGGATGAAGATGAGCGAAAAAATCGCCCAGATCAGGAGGAACCAGAAATCGGCCGATGCGTTCAGGGAAGCGAAGAAAGGCGCCTTCATCATGGTCGGTACCGCATCAATGCCCGTCCGTGTCCATTGCTCCACATTCTTATAGACATTCATGAGGGTCATGAAAAGGAGCACAAAGGCCACAGCGAAGCCTTCAGGAAGTCTCTTGCGGGGATAGCTTTCCTGCAAAGGAGAGCTGTGCCGTGCCAGAAGCAGCATGGCGATGCCCAGTGCGATACCGTGGCAAAAGCCGTGGCTCTGTTCCATGACGCTGTGCCAGTTGGCGCTCTGATAGTGTGCCCAGAAGGCGGGTGTGCCTCCTTCATTCAAAAGAGGATGGCCGGGGAGCCGGAAAAATGCACGCAACCAGGGCACAAAGGCAAAGCCGAATCCGCCGAGCATTCCCGTCAGTGTGGCTGTATGTACCGCAGCGCGCAGGCCCCGGCGATAACAATAGATGCAGCCGCCCAGGAAAACGCCGACAATCCCGGCCCAGTCATCGCTTCGTGGGGGAGTGAGCCGAAGTCCGCCCACAGACTGGAGCGGGATGGTGCCGAGAACAGGCAGGAGGATAAAACACAGGAGCCAGCCGCCTGCAAGATAAAGGATGAACGCAGAATCGTTGCGCCATTTGCCCCATTTGAAAAAATACAAAACCGCCCCCAGACAGACACCGACAAGAGGGCCCATATAGTGGGGATAATAATGAACGAAATTGGGCCAGTTGCTCAGGAAGGCATCGTCGCCGAAGGGAAGCCCCGTTGCGGGGTTGATGGCATCGGCATCGCCCAGAGGCACAACAAGCCATTCGCCGAGGGTGGAGAGCAATCCCTGATCACTGAGGAAAGAATACACCAGCCAGCCGCCCAGGCCGCCGAGGATCATGAGCAGCAGCAGCCAGTATCCATCCCGGAAGCGGCGGTTGATCAGATCATAGAGGCACACGGCGACGAGAGCCGCCACAGCGGGAAACCAGTCGGCATCATACCAGTACAAGGGGTTGTGGTGACGGCCCCAGGTGCCATCGCTCAGGTCTGCGCCGGGGATGACCAGATGATCAGCCAGCCAGGGATGGATCCACAAGTGGCTGGCTGTCATGACCAGAAGAACAAAGGCCGCCGGCGCCATGAAAGCGTTGATCCGGTCGCGGCTCATGACAGCGGGCAGCGCCGTACCCATTCCGCCCAGACCCGCCCAGAGGAAACCCACGAGAAAGGTGGCATAAAAACCGTAGAGGGCTGTGGACCATTCTTCGCAGCCGAGAAAAGAAATGGGATACATATAGGAGATGGAACCGCCGAATCCCCAGCCTATACCGCCGAAGAAAGCGAAGAAGGCTGCGCGACGGTGCCAGTCTTCCCGACCGGAGAGGAGGCACACAGCCAGCGATGCGAGTACCCCGGCGATCATGGCGCCCGATTCGTGACCGAAATTGCCGCGGATACCCCAGCCGATGGAGAGAGAAAGGGCGATGAGAAAAAGAGAGCCCGGTTGTATCACCCGGGACTTGGCAGCTGATATCACTGTCATGTGTTCCTTTGCGTCGTGAATAAGATCTTGTGCCACTACCCGTCAACTTTCATTATTTTTTCGAAGAAGTTCATATTGCTGACTCTGCAAGTCATATGCTTTCAAGATATTGTGGGATTCTCGATTCGGCAAAGTGTCTTCCGACAATCACGAACAAATAATGCTTCGGAAATCCCTGAAAGACCTTGAGATTCACTCCTGGGAACGCCAATTTCCACATTGGCAGATAGCGTGTTATGACATTGATATTTTGTAAACAGTGATGCGGTAACAGGTCTTTTGCCAACCAAGAATAAAAGCCTTTCTAAACTCTGAGTCTTTGTTCTCCCGTCAAATGCATACACAAGTCCAGGTCTTTTCCCGGGTGTCCAGCCAATGTGGAAATTGGCGTTCCCAGGCTGCGCGACCCAAGGTCTTTAATTTATCAGTGTCAATCAGTGTTTTTCCGTGTGTTCAGTGAATAACCCGGTTTAAAAATCATTCCATTCTCTGTGGTTAAAAAAGAAAGAATTATTTGGTTGCGGCTGTGCAGCGCTATGAATAAGATCTTGTCCATGCCTCATACAAAAACAGCATAAAGAAGGAAGGTCATAATAAAGGTGGTGATTCCCTGAATCAGGGTGCTCAAGGTCAGGGTCTTATAAGCCGTATTCACTGACATGCCGCTGAACTGAGTCACTACCCAGAAATAACTGTCGTTGGCATGGGACACGGTCATGGAACCCGCACCCACGGCCATGACCATAAGCGTCAGCTGCAGGGGCGAGGTGATGCCCAGAGTGGGGAGGAAGGGCGCCACGAGAGCGGAGGTCATGACCAGTGAGGCCGTGGAAGAACCCTGGGCACTTTTCAGACCCGCTGCAATGAGGAAAGGAAGAACGAGCACCAGCGCCCCGTCAAAAAGACCGCCTTCAGCAATACCTTGTACCAGTTCGGAGATGGGCGTGGCACTCAAGACAGCGCCGAAAGCGCCGCCGGCACCGGTAATGAGCAGAATGGGCGCCCCGTGATAAATGCCTTCTTTCACCCATTCATTCAACAGGGCGGCATCCCGGCGGGGCAGGAGCAACAGAGAGAAAAGAAAGGCGATGAACAAAGCCGTGATCGGAGTACCCAGAAAGATGCACAGACTGGCGAATCTTCCTTCAAAGCCGGAAATTTTCACAATGGAAGAAAGACCTATGAGAAATACGGGAATCACCAGGGGCGCAAAGGATTTCCAGGCGGCTGGCAAGCTGCGTGTTTCCAAAGAAAGTTCGGTCTCATCCTCTTCCACTTCTTCGCCTTCTATGGGGAAACGGGCCGCAACGAATATGGCCCAGAGATAGCCCACGAGAATAGCGGGAAGAGAGACCACCAGTCCCACCAGAATCACCAGCCCCAGATAATCGGACACGCCCAGATTGCCCGCCGCCGCAATGGGGCCGGGAGTGGGGGGCACCAGCGTGTGGGTGGCATAAAGACCTGTCGCCAGTGCCACGGACATGGAAGCCAGCGGGACACGGCCACGTCTGGCGATGGCCTGGTTCAGACTCGACAGAATCACATAGCCCGAGTCACAGAAGACGGGAATGCTCACCAGTCCGCCTATGAGCGACATGGCCAGTTGGGGCCTGCGACCGCCCAGCAGCGCAAGAATTTTCTCGGCCATGCAGATGGCGCCGCCGCTCTTTTCCAGGATCACGCCGATCAGTGTTCCCGCAACAATGACCAGCCCTATATGGCGCATCATGTTGCCGAAGCCCGTGTTGATCGTATCCACCAGCTCCGACAAGGGCATCCCCACAAGAAAGCCCGTGAGATAGGCTGCGGCGATGAGTGCCAGAAAAGGGTGGACTTTGAAACGGGCTGTGGCGACCACAATAAAGACGATGGCCACCAGTACAACAGCAATCAGTATCGGTCCGTGAAGCATGTCAGATCCTCCCCGACAGGTTGAGTCCTTCCTTATCTTCCATCAAGAACAATCGCCAGTGCATCGGTGATGAGAGGCTCCGCTCCGGGCTCCACCCAGCACCAAGTGTCCTTATTATACCCTTCCGCCGATGAGGTGGCTGTGGGAATATAACCGGGCGCACATTCACCGAAGCCCGCCACGACCACAGGCGCCTGGGGACTCATGCCCTGAGCGAGAATCTGATAACCCACAAAGCTTTCGCCCGGAAGAATCACAAATCTGGCCTGACCGAAATCCACGGCCGGCACGTCTATGGCACGTCCTTCAGCGACACGTTTGCGCCAACTGAGCGCCATGGCCGCAAGATTGCGATGAAAGATTTTCGCATCTTCATTGGCGAGGGTGGCCAGCGCTTCTTCTTCTGAATAGCCGTCAGAGTTTTTGGGCTCCAGATAAAGAGGCGCATTGCGGAAGATCACTTTTTCCAATGGATATCGTCTGGTGTTTTCCCAGGCCGCTTTCATTCCTTCGTACATGCGCTCCGCAAGGACAGGCCGGTTTTCCGCGGCGCCCGTATTGAATTTTCCCGCTGTCGTATCGCCGCTGCAGCCTGTGAAATACATCTGGAAAATGCCCGGCTCCTCAGCCTGTCGTTTCGCACGGGCCAGGCCGACAAAATCAGCGGACACGCCGCCTTTGCCGTAATAGCTCATGGGATGGACGGAATAGGCGCTCAATGCTGCGAGAGCCGTGTCGCCGTCCCAGAAACTCAGCGTCTTCAGCCAGGGATCAATGATGCCTTCGTTTTTCTCGCTCAACGCCGGGTTCACGGTGGCGCTGCCCCGGCTGTAGGTGACGGTGCCATCGTCCTGCACCACCCGCCGGTTCGAAGTCACCTGGCGCACTTTCGCCTGACCGATGCCGTAATGGGTGACTGTCTTCGGAGATTTCAAGGCTTCCTTCAAGGCCGCCGCTGTTTTTTCGACACATTCCCGGGCAAAGGCATTGTCGCATATGGCGCCGGGAAGTCCCACAGCATCCAGCAGATCCTGAGCGCCATAATCCACCACGGGCGCGTCGTGCTGATGCACACTCGTATGAAGCACCCGCTCCGGCGTGGTGCCAGCCGCTTCCGCCAGTGCCTGTCGCCAATGGTCATAAGCGTCGTTGCGCACTTCACACCAGTCCACGGTCACCCACACGATGGGCGCTTCCGGACCCAGCAATACAACGCCCAGTGCATAGAGAGGATCCACGATTTCCTCGGCAGGCAATACACCTCCGCCCATACAGGCATGACCGATGGGGATGGTGATCTCTGTTTCGAAGGTGGCGATCTGCCAGGGGCCGGCTGTGAGCATGACCGATGAAAGCAGCAAAAGAGAGCTGATCATGATTGTATTCTCCTGTCTGTGATCATGACTTCAAAAGACAATCCCTATTGTATCGCTTTTTTCCAACTGAATGCGATAGCCGGAATCAGGATAGGGGATAGGGGATAGGTGATAGGGGATAGGGTTGCTGTGTCCACTGTAATACTATCTTGCAACTTCCATCATTTTTTGAAGAAGTTTGTTAAAGAAAGACCATAAGTGCGTTTATTTTAATATCTTGCAAGACCTATATTTTCTCGCCGTCATTCCTGTGAAAACAGGAATCTTAACGCGCACGTAAGTACAAGTGGTTCATAATATCTTATCCTTCGTGGCTGTAATTTGGGAACATGTTATATTCTTTTCTCTAAAGGAGGAGCATCGCCTTTGCCGCGTATATACGGTCTTCATAATCAATCAATTGTGAAATCGCGCTAAGATCCCTGCTTTCGCAGGGATGACGCGGGCGGATTTTTACGCCCTTGTACATCAGTGTTTACCAGTGTCAATCTGTGGTTCCAAGGGATGTCATATCACTTTAATGACTTCGGTTAAAACGCTCTTCTCTGTAATACTATCTTGCAGCTCTCATCATTTTTTCGAAAAAGTTCATGTTGCTGACTCTGCAAGTCATATACTTTCAAGATATTGTGGGTTTCTCGATTCGGCAAAATGTCTTCAGATAATCACGAACAAATAATGACTTGGGAAACGTTGAAAGCCGTTGAGAGTCACTCCTGGGAACGCCAATTTCCACATTGGCAGACAGCGTGTTATGACATTGACATTTTGTAAACAGTGATGCGGTAACGGGTCTTTTGCCAACCAAGAATAAAATAAAAGCCTTTGCAAACTCTGAGTCTTTGTTCTCCCGTCAAATGCATACATAAGTCATGGTCTTTTCCCGGATCTCCTGCCAATGTGGAAATTGGCGTTCCCAGGCTGCGCGACCCAAGGTCTTTAATTTATCAGTGTCCATCAGTGGTTCTAAAAGTCTCTGTGGTAAAAAAGATCATTTGGTTGCGGCTGTGCTGCG